>JAJCZL010000058.1 GCA_029262415.1 Deltaproteobacteria bacterium
TTTCCGGACCGATGACCCAGTTGTTCGATGCCGTCGCACGTACCAAACCGGAGGTCCAGCTCAAATACTCCGGCACGATTCGAGTAGGCGCGATTGTACGCCTCAGCAACTCTTCGTCGAGCCCATCGAGCGCTGCAGGAAACAACTCTTCGAGATGGGAACGCGGCACGCCGGCCTGCACCATCTCGACCAACGCGTGCTCCATGTCGCCTTGGCTTTGTGCAAGTCCGACATAGCCGGCAAGCCGGATGATGAGTATCGTATCGGCCGCCGTCCACGGCTCGGGACGATAGCCGAGCAGGCGCAACTCCCAGGGAGCACGGCCGGCCAGCTCGTCATTGACCCCGTCGCTATAGGCCTGCAGGCAACCGGCCGTCTCCGCGCTGCAGCGTTGCGCCTCGGCTTGCGCTTCGCGAGCGAAATTGAGGCGGCGAAAAAAGCGATCTAGTTCAAGCGTCTCATCGTCGTCGCGCAACAGCTCGCACGCGCGTCCACTACCGAGAATACGCGCGAGTAGCAGTTGAACGCTGCGGTCGTGTGCGTGACAGAAGCCCAGTCCGCGATACAAGTCAGACTCGGTTTCCGCTCTGACGTGGAGTACGCCTTCGTCGTCACGCCGGACATCGACGGCGTGCTCCCCTTGCAGCTTCCAAGAATCAGGCATCGGCAAGACATAGCGGGACTGTCGAACAGATGAAACGCTGAGGCGTCAGGGCTTCACCTCACCGCGCCCGCGCCACTCGGCAACGCGTCGAGCCAATCTATCCACGGATCGACCCCGTCTTCGGCGAGTGCGGCTACGCGGATCATGCGCGGCGCAGGCATCACGCGCGCCAGCGCATCCTCGAGTTCGGCGATGTCGAAGCCGGGCAGGTGGGACTCAAGATCGGTTTTTGTGAGCACGACGAGGTCCGCCTTGCGGAACATCACCGGGTACTTGAGCGGCTTGTCCTCGCCCTCGGTCACGGCCAAGCAAATCACATTCGCGGTTTGGCCGAGATCGTAAATCGCCGGACAGACGAGGTTGCCGACGTTCTCGATGAATAGGTAGCCGCTACCCTGCCAGTTCAACCCGCTGCTGTCGTGAAGCGCGTCGTGGACCATGCGCGCGTCGAGATGACAGGCCGAGCCCGTGGTGATCGAGCGCGAGTCGATCCCCGCGTTGCACAGGCGCACCGCATCGTTGTCCGTAGCAAGATCGCCGCTGAGCGCGCTCAGCCGCGGCGCGTCCTTTCCATAACGGCACGACAGCACGCGCGCTGTCGCCTCGAGCAGCGCCGTCTTTCCGGATCCGGGCGATCCCATGACGTTGATGGCAGTGACCGACGCGGCCGCGAAGTGCTCGCGGTTGTGGCCGGCGACGCGGTCATTGTCGGCAAGGATGTTTTCGTGAATTTCGACGGGGACGATCGAACTGTCTCCACATCCGCACGTATCACACATCGGGAACCTCCATGTCTATCTTGTCGAGTATGATCTCGTCGCCGCGTACAAGGTCGAACGGGCGCGCGCAGCGCTCGCAGCGCAAGTAGCTCTGCTGTCGGCGCTCGCGCCCGCACACGCGGCAGGCCCACGCGGCCGCGATTCGCCGGGAAACCAGCTCGGCTTTCGTGCAGATCGTGCGCTCACGAAAATACTCGAACGCCGTCTCGAGCAGGTCGGGCTCGACACCGGCGAGCTCGCCGATGCTGATCTCGACGCGCCTCACTGCGGTCGCGCCGTGGTTACGTGCTTCGGCGGTTACCTGCGCAAGCAATGCTTGGACGATCGAATACTCGTGCACGTCAGCGGCTCCGCAACAGACGCGACTCTCGGGCCGTGCCGGGCTCCTCGATCTCGTCGCCGCGGCGGAAATCGGGCGTACGTTTGCCGAGGAACGCGTCGAGTCCCTCGGCAAACTCGGGTCCGTCGGCGAGTTCGACCAGACGGTCGAGTTCACGGGCCAGATGCTCGTCGATCCTGTCCATACCCGACGCCTCGTTGAGCAGGCGCTTGGCGGCTGCGTATGCCCGCGTCGGCCCGCCGGCGAGTTGCGCCACGAGGACATCCAGCTCTTCTTCGAAGCGAGTGTTTTCGTACACGCAACTGATCAGGCCGAGCTCGTGTGCACGCCGCGCGTCAACGCACGTGCCGAGCAGCGCAAAATCCATCGCACGGCGCCAGCCGAGCAGGCGTGGCAGCAAGAAGGTAATGCTTTCGGCGCCGCTCAGACCGGTCTTGAAGTAGGCGAACTCGAACCGCGATCGTTCAGAGGCGACGACGAGATCGCAGCACAGCGCGATGCCAAGTCCGCCGGCTGCAGCGACGCCGTCGATCGCGGCGATCACCGGCTTGGGCGCTCGGCGGATTTCATGGATCGCGCTGTGGATGTAGCCGAGGATCTCCCCGAGCGCGGCCCCGCGGCCGGTGCCTTCCCGGCGGGCGTCGCCGTCAGTACCGCTATCGCGCAGATAACCCAGTTCAGCGGCGTCGCCGCCTTCAGCGACGTAGTGCAGATCGGCGCCGCTGCAGAAGACACCGGCGGTTGCGCGCAACACGACCACACGCACCGCATCGTCACGACACAGTGCCAGACCGGCGCGGCGCAGGTCGTGCGCCGCGCGCACGTCGAGCGAGTTGTGTCTATGCGAGCGGTCGATGGTGATCTCGCCGACTCCGCCGACGCAGCTTACTTTGATATCGCTCATGCGGCTCGTCTCGGTTTGCGGTCGTGGCATGTCAGCAGATCCTCGGTAGCGGTTCTCCGACCGGTTCGGGCAACAGGCGACGCCCAAAGCCGGTGTCAAGAACGATTTGGCCGACGTGATCGCCGACGACGGTGCCGATGACGGCCGCCTCACGGCCGAGCGGGAGCGACCGCATCGCCTCGACTACGCGGTCGGCGGCGTGGGCGCGGACGGCGAGTACAGCCTTGCCCTCGTTGGCAACGACCAACGGATCGATGCCGAGCAATTCTGCGGCGCCCAAGACGGCTTGCGACACGGGTAGACACGCTTGCTCGATCACCACACCAACGCCGCTCTTGCCCGCCATCTCGTGCAGCGACGCGGCCACACCGCCACGTGTCGGATCTTTCATCGCGACCAGGTCTACGCCTCCCGCCTCGATCGCGGCCGCGATCAACTCGTTGATCGGCGCAACGTCACTGCGAAGCTCCCCTTCCAAGCCGAGATCTTCGCGCGCCGAGAGGACGGCGAGCCCGTGATCGCCGATCGTGCCGCTGACGAGGATGCGGTCGCCGCGCTGCAATCCGCCGTCGGTGACGACGCGATCGGTCAGGCCCAGTCCCGTTGTGTTGAGCACGATGCCGTCGATCTCACCGCGGCCCATGACCTTGGTGTCGCCGGTGACCACGGGCACGTTCACTTCGCGGCAGGTCTCGGCAAGCGAGCGTAGCACGCGATCGAGATCGGCCAGCGCGAAGCCCTCCTCAATAATGACCGCGCAAGTCAATGCCAGCGGCCGCACGGCACCCATCATCGCCAAGTCGTTAACCGTACCGGCGACCGCCAGGCGGCCGATGTCGCCGCCGGGGAAGAAGATCGGATGGATGACGTGCGAGTCGGTTGTAACGACCAGCCATCGCTCCCCCAGGCGCAGCGCCGCGCCGTCGTCGAGCGCGCTGAGCCCGATGCCGTCGATGGCGGGACCCGCGAGCGCCGGAACGAACCGCTGTGCGATCAGCTCGCGCATTGCCCGGCCGCCCGCGCCGTGCTCGAGTGTGATCTGCGTTGCGCGCCCGTTGCCCGGTGTCGTCGCAACGGGGCTCCGTGCATCCGCGTTGATCCTTGTATACGCTCTGCTCATGGAATCCTCGGGCACACGCCGAGCACGGCCGCGTCGCCGTTGCCGCTTCGCACGCCGTACTGCTGCCAGATGCGACAGGTCCCTTCGCTGCTAACCATGCACGCACCGACCGGTGCCTCAGGCGTGCACTCGCGCTCGAACAGCGCACAGTCGGCCGGCGTGGCGATACCCGACATGATGTCACCGCACCGACAGCGTCCGGCGAGTGCGCGCGCTGCGGCGGTAGACGGCGAAGACGCGGCGCTCGTATCGAAGTGCTCGCGCGCATCGTAGCGGGCATAGGTGCCGCGCAGCCGAAGGTTGCCGTTGGGAACGTGGGCGATGCCGCGCCAGAGCCCGCCGGTCGCGCGGAACACGCGCCACAAGGTTTGTTGCGCACACCGGTTTCCTTCGCGGGTGACGCAGCGCGGATACACGTTGATCGTGCGCGGCTCTGCGCGCGCAATCATCTCGACCAAGCGGCACAGCGCCGCGAGGATATCGAGCGGTTCGAAGCCGGCTACGGCTACCGGCCGCCCATGCTCGGCGACGAAGTCGTCGAAGATGCCCCATCCGGTGATGGTCGCGGCGTGCCCGGCGGCCAGGAAACCCTCGACGCGCGAGCCGGGCATCTCGGCGACAATCTCCATGACGGGGGGGATGTACTTGTGCGCCGACAACACCTGAAACCCGGCCGGCGGCTCGCCCAACAGCACTGCGGCGGTGGCCACGGCCGTGGTTTCAAAGCCGGTCGCGAAGAACACCACAGGAGCGTCGCTCGCCACCGCCTGTGCGGCCGCTTCGGCGACACTGTAGACGACACCGACATCGGCGCCCTCACGCTTTGCGTCTGCCAGCGACATCACCGATCCGGGCACGCGCAGCATGTCGCCGTAGGTGAGCACGCGTACGCCCTGTCGCGCCAACGCTACGGCTTCGTCGACTTCGTCGGTGTCGGTGATGCAGACCGGACAGCCGGGGCCCATGATGACTTCGAGCCGTTCGGGGAACAGATCGCGCAGCCCATAGCGCGCGATCGCTTGCTCGTGTGATCCGCACACGTGCATCACCGTGATGCGCTCGCGACCGCTTTCGTCGACGGCACGCCGCAGGGCCTGCGCCAGCGCATGCCCACGTCCGGCATCACGGAACTCGATCATTGTACTCTCGCCGCCGACGGTCATTCGAGCGTTCCTCTCTTCGCCTTAGTAGGTGCCCGCGCGCGCCGGTTCGCGCGCAGTTCGCTGCGTACGTCTTGCGCCAGTAGGTCTGCCTCGGCGGCAGCGGCGAGCAACTCGTCATAAAGCGCCATGGTCGCAGTGACTTCGGCGTCGGGGATACGCCGGATGGCGAAGCCCACGTGGTTGAGAACGTAGTCGCCGGCGGCGACCGGCTCGTCGACGATATCCAAACGCACTTCGCGGTGAACACCCCAAAAATCGACTGTCGCGAGGTTGTCGTCAACGCTGACCACCCGGCCCGGTACGCCTAAACACATGGCATATTTCCTCCCAGCGCGCCGTCTTCGCCTGCGTTTGCTGCGCACCTGGCACGTGCAACGGCGATCTGCCCGAGCGCCAACCCGCCGTCGCCGCTCGGCACATCGAGACTTCGATAGACAGTGCAGTCCCTCTCCAGCACGCGCTGCAAACCTTCGACCAGAAGCGCGTTCTGGAAGCAGCCACCGCCGAGCACGACCGCGTCGGTGTCGTGCTCGGCGCGCGCCATGACAATCAACTCACGACCAATATCGACAAGCGTACGGTGAAAGCTCGCGGAAATGCGCCGCCGATCTACACCCATGATGCGATCGGCCGTCAGTGCGCGGACCGTGCGCCGCAGGTCGACCTGCCAAGGTTGGGTCGAGGCGTCGATGTCGAAGGGACAGGCAGGCGCGGCCGAGGCTTCGGGGGCCGCACCGGCTTGCTGCCAGAACATAGCCGCTTGGCCCTCGTGCTCGGCAATCGCGCGGTCCAGTCCGATCGCCGCGACAGCGTCGAACCAGCGGCCGACGCCGTGCACGCGCGGCGCGTTGATGTCGGCGGCGATCATGCGTCGCACGGTGTCGATCCGCTGCGCTTCAATGTCGTCGAACACCGCGATGCGTTCGATCGGAGGCTCGCCGTCGTAGGCGTCGTCGAGCACCGCGAGCGCGGTGCGCCAGATCTCTCGCACCGCGGTGTCACCACCGGCCAGCGCGATCGGGCGGAATGTCGCCAAACGACGAAAGCCCGCGTAGTCGGCCAGCAGCAGTTCGCCGCCCCACAAGGCACCGTCGGTGCCGAGACCGGCGCCGTCCCAGGCCAGGCCGAGCACCGGCCCTCCGAGATGATGCTCGGCCATTACAGCGGCAACATGGGCGTGGTGGTGTTGCACACCGACCGCTCGCGTTCCGGTGCGCGCGAGCGCATAACGCGTCGAGAGATAGTCGGGATGTAGATCGTGTGCGACCACGCTGGGCCGCACGTCGAGAAATTGTTCCATGTGTTCGATCGTCTCGCAGAAGCTGTCGAAGGTCTCGACGCTTTCGAGATCACCCATGTGCGGCCCGAGGTAGGCCGCATCGCCGACGGCCAGACCGAAAGTATTTTTCAGCTGCGCCCCACATCCGAGCACCACAGGACCGCTCGATCCGAGCGCCACGGCGCGGGGAACGTAACCACGCGAGCGGCGCAACAGCACGGGGCGGGCGGCAATGACGGCCGCTACAGAGTCGTCGGTGCGCGTGACGATCTCGCGATCGTGGAGCAGGAAGAAGTCGGCGATGCCCGCCAGCATCTCTAACGCGTCGGCGTCGCGATGGATGCTCGGCTCGTCGCGGCGGTTGGCCGAGGTCATGACGAGCGGCCGCGCGACGCGCACCACGAGCAGATGGTGCAGCGGCGTGTAGGCGAGATACACGCCGACACGGTCGTGACCGGCGCTGACGGCGGGCGCAATCGGCGCCGCCGGCCTGCGCGGCGCGAGCACGATCGGACGTTCGCGCCCGGTTAGAAGCCGCCGCGCCGCAGCGTCCAGAGCTACCAGCGTTTCGGCCTGGCCGAGGTCGGCACACATCACGGCGAAGGGTTTGCCGTCGCGACGCTTGCGCCGTCGCAGCTCGGCCACGGCCGCCTGATCGGTGGCGTCGCAGGCGAGGTGGTAGCCCCCGAGACCTTTGACGGCAACGACGGCGCCCGCCGCGAGCGCCTGCACAGCAGCGTCGAGCGGCTCATCGGCGCCGGTCGCCCGGCCCCCGGCATCGAGTAGCGAGAGCCTCGGCCCGCACTGCGGGCACGCGTTGGGCTCGGCGTGGAAGCGGCGGCTGCCGGGCGATTCGTATTCCGCACGGCAGGCATCGCACATGGGGAACGCCGCCATAGAAGTATTCGCACGATCGTAGGGAACCTGCCGCGTGATCGTAAAGCGTGGGCCGCAATCGGTGCAGTTGGTGAACGCGTAGCCGTAGCGTCGGTCGCCGGGATCGAAGAGTTCGGCCAGGCAACGGTCACAGGTCGGCAGGTCGGCTGGGATGCTCGCGCGGTGCTCGGTGCAGTCGCGGCTTGGCTCGATCTCGAAGCCCGCACACGGCTCCGGCTCGATCGCGTGGCAGCGCAGCTCCGAGATCTCCGCCGCCGCCGGCGGCGCTTGCACACGCAAGCGAAGCACCAAAGCGTCGAGCGCAGCGGAGGGTCCGAAGGCATCGATCGCCACACCGGCGCTGCCGTTGCGAACGCGACCGCGCAGCCCGAGTTCGTGGGCGATGCGGAAGACCCACGGACGAAAACCGACACCCTGGACGATACCGCGAATCTCGATACGGCGGCCTTGCTGGTTCTCGTTCCTCGCGTGCTGGGCGGCTGGACTCGTCGCGCGTCGTGCTGCGGCAAACGTCGTCATCGATCTTTCTCAGCCTCAGCGAGCGAAAGTACGTAGGCCGTCAGGTCAACGATCTCCTCGTCGGCCAGCACACGCCATGCCGGCATCGACGTGCCGCGCTTGCCGTTGCGGATCGCGTCGAACACAGCGGCCGGCGTCATGCGGCTGCGCCATGCCGTGCTCGTGAAGTCGGCCGGCCGCGACTCGAAGCCGGCGCGCCGACGGCCGCGGCCATCACCCGCGTCTCCATGGCAGATCGCGCAGTGCCGCACGAACAGCGCACCGACACGCGCACGCGCCGCGCTCGACAAGAGCCGCGCGCCTACTACGGGCGCGGTGTCGCGCTCACATCCAACGATGACGGTCAGCGCAGCGACCATCGCCAGCATCGCTCCTGTCCAACGCGTCATGGTCGTCACCGTCTTTTTCGTCTTCATCTCGACGCTGCACGCTGAATCCGTAACTGCGGATCTCATCGGCAACGCATTCCACCAAGCGGTCGATGCGGCTCGTTATCTCGGTCGACGGTCGCCCGAGGGCCTCGACGCTGGCCGCGACAATACCGACCAGCGTCACCTCGGGGCAGACTTCGATCATGCGTGCGCACTCGAGCAGGTCGGCGACGCCGATTTGATGGCAGGAGAGTTTCTGCTGCGCGACCAGTGGTACCTCGTCTCCGTGAACGCGCACGATCGTCCCGGCCGGGTCATCGCTGACAATGGCATCGACCAGCAACGCGCGGTCGGCCGTCTCTAAGTACGGCAGTAGAGCCAGACCGAGCGTCCCGCCGTCGAGCACACGCACGGCCGGATCGACGACGTAGTCGCGCTCAAGGCGCAGCACGGCTTCGACACCGGCACCGTCATCGGCGCACAGAACGTTCCCCAGGCCGAGGACGAGGAGAGGCACACTCACGGTTGTTTGTCCTCGGGATCCTCACGGGAGACCCACTTGTACCCGGAGAACATCGAATCCATCTCACCGTTCTTCTCGACCGACGAGACCAGCAGCGCGCTGTAGATGTGGTGAACGGCGAAGCCGATCAGCAGCCACATGACCACATGATGGATCCAGCGCGCGCCCTGCGCGCCGCCGAACCAAGCGAGCAGCTGCTCGCATGCGCGCAGTGGGGAGTCTACGTGCGCGTCGACCGCGTACAGGCCCAGCCCGGTAGTGATAGTGACCAGGTAGAGCATGAACACGAACAGGTAGGCGATGCCGGCGACCGGGTTGTGTCCTTCCTCGGCCGGGGGCTTGGCGAGCATGAACATGTAGAACTTCAGCGTGCCCGGAATCTTCGCGATGCGTTCGCGCTTGGCGGGTACGAAGTTCCACCAGCGCGCGAACGGAGGTCCCGTGAACATCCACACGATGCGCGACAGCACCGCAATCGTGAAAACGATCGCGGTGGCGAAGTGAACCGCGCGCATCCAGCCCATCAGGAAGCTGGGCGTCGATGTGCTCGGGATGATGAACGGGTTGCCGATGTAGAGACCCGTCACCGACAAGACGGCGATCGACGCGGCGATCGTCCAGTGCGTCACGCGGACGACGTGGTCCCACACGAACACCCGCTCGATGTGTCCGTGCCGAAACACCGGCTTATAGCCCGCCGCCAACGCGCCCGTCCGGCTTCCAGCACGCGTGCTCACACGGCCCTCACGTCGGCGAGACGGCGGCCGCTCGCATCCAACACGTGCACGCCGCAGGCCATACACGGATCGAAGGAGTGCACCGTGCGCAGAATCTCGACAGGCTGTTCGCCGTCGATCACCGGCGTATCGAGCAAGGCCGCCTCGTAGGGACCGCGTTTCCCACTTGCGTCGCGCGGCCCTGCATTCCAGGTGCTCGGCACTATGCACTGATAGTTGGCGATGGCGCCGTCCTTGATGCGCACCCAGTGGCCGAGCGCGCCGCGCGGCGCTTCATGAAGACCGAAACCCTGGCAATCGGCGGGCCAGGTCGAAGGATCCCACTTCGCGTTATCGTGAATGCGCAACTCTCCGGTCTTCATGTTCTCGGCGAGCTGGTCGAGCCAGGTCTGCATGTGCTCAACCACCAGCAGTGTCTCAATGCCGCGCGCCGCTACGCGACCGAGCGTGGAGAACAGCGCCCCGGGGCCCACGCCGAGCTTCGACAGCACCATGCCTACGGCATCGCGCACGCCCTCGTGGCCGCGGCCGTAGGCGACCAACATGCGTGCCAGGGGACCGACCTCCATCGGCTCACCGCCGTAGCGCGGCGACTTGAGCCACGAGTACTTCGCGTCGGTGTCGAGGTAGTCATAGGGCGGCTCGGGTCCGGTGTAGTTGGGCTGGGTCTGCCCGTCGAACGGATGCAGATCGGCCCCATTGCCGGCGTCGTAGTCGTACCAGGAGTGCGTCACCGACTCGGTGATAAGACCCGGATCGAGATCCTCAACCTCGGTGAAGGCGCGGTTGCGGATCACGCCCGAGGGCAGGAAGCGCGGCGCATCGTCAGAATCACCCTCGGAGTACTCGCCGTAGACCATGTAGTTGCCCACGCCGGCACCGTGACCCGCCCAGTCCTTGTAAAAGCCGGCGATTGCCAGCAGATCGGGGATGTAGACCTGGGCGACAAACTCGCGCGCCTCGGCGATCAGCGACTTGAGCCGTGCGATGCTCCCGAGGTTGATCGCTGCCTGTTCGTCGGGATCCACCGGCGTGGCCATCCCGCCGACCAGGAAGCTCTGCAGGTGCGGGTTCTTGCCGCCGAGCACCGCGTGCATCTTGATGAACTCACGCTGCCACTCGAGCGCTTCGAGGTAGTGGGCGACGGCGAGCAGGTTGGCCGGTGCGGGCAGCTTGTAGGCGGCATGCCCCCAGTAGGCGTTGCTCAGGTGGCCGAGCTGACCGCGCTCGACCAATCCCAGCAACCGCTTCTGGACTCCGGCGAAGTAGGTCTTCGACGACTTCGGCCACTGCGAGATTGACTGCGCCAGCGCCGCCGTCTCGCCGGGATCGGCCGACAGCGCCGAAACCGCATCCACCCAATCGAGCGCGTGCAGATGGTAGAAGTGGACGACGTGATCCTGCACGAGCTGCGAAGCGATGATCAGGTTGCGGAGCAGGCGCGCGTTGGGCGGCGGCTTCGCACCGATCGCGTTCTCGACGGCGCGGATCGACGCGATCGCGTGCACTGTAGTGCACACGCCGCAGATGCGCTGCGTGAACACCCACGCATCGCGCGGATCGCGCCCCTTCAAGATGAGCTCGACACCGCGGAACATAGTCGAAGACGACCAGGCGTCGCGCACGCGCCCCCCGGCGACTTCGGCTTCGATGCGCAGATGCCCTTCGATACGGGTGACCGGGTCTACGACGATTCGGCTCATGGTCGTGCCTCCTGGCCCATGAGCCCACTCATGAGTCGTCTTCGTCTTGTTCGCCGACGCCGAGCAGCTTCTGGCCGATCTTCGCTACGCCGTGCGCGGCGAACGCAGCGCCGACGACGGCGGCGGCGCCGAGCCCGACTTTGTCCAGATTCGAATGCACGCCGAATCCGGGGAATCCGGCAAGGTGCGCATAGAACGGCGTCATGCGATCCCAGAACTGCGGTTCGGCACAGCCGACGCAGGGGTGTCCGCAGCCGATCGGCCAGTTGGTTCCTTCGTTCCAGCGCACGGTTGGACAGTTCTGATAGGTGACGGGCCCCTTGCAACCCATCTTGTAGAGACAGTAGCCGTGGCGATGGCCGGCGTCGCCCCAGTCCTCGACGTACTGTCCTCCGTCGTAATGGGCCCGCCGCTCGCAGTTGTCGTGAATCGTCTTGCCGTAGGCGAACAACGGTCGCCCCACGCGATCGAGCGGTGGGAACTTCGAATACGTCAAGTAGTAGACGACCAGTGCCGTGAGGTTTTCCGCGTTGGCGGGGCAGGCCGGCAGGTTGACGAGGTTGGTCAGGCCCGGCACGGCATCGGAAACACCGAGCGCACCGGTCGGATTGGGCGCCGCCGCCGGCAGGCCACCGTAAGCAGCGCAGGTGCCGATTGCGATGGTTCCGGCGGCCTTGCCGCACACTTCGCGCGCGATCTGCAACGCGCTTTGGCCGCCGATCGTGCAATAGGCGCCGTTCGCACCGGTGGGAATCGATCCCTCGACGACCACCAAGTACTGACCGTCGAGATCGTTAACAACGCGATCTAGATTCTCCTGTGCGCGATGACCGGCAGCGGCCATCAAGGTTTCGTGGTAGTCGAGGCTCAGCGTCTCAAGGATGACGTCGGCGGCCGACGGCCGCGACGCGCGCAGGAAGCTCTCGCTGTTGCCGGCGCAGTCCTGGAACTCCAACCAGACCAGGACCGGTTTCTTCGCGCGTTCGACCGCTTCGGCGATGGCAGCGACGGCGCTCTTGGGCAGCGCGAAGTAGGTGGCGACTAAGCCACAGAACTCAAGAAATTCGCGGCGGGTAACGTGACGCGCCGCAAGCTCATCGGCAAACCAACCTCTGTCCTCGCCCATGACACGCCCTCCCATTGGGGCCTCCACAGATGAACAGGCTACACCGCCGGTCGATGCTCAGCACCGAAGGCCCTTTCCTGAACCCAATACGCTGCAAAATTTGTACCCGCCCCAGGCGAAGGTGGACTCTCGCCTTCGCAGGCTTTTCGGATCCTGGCCGGCCCCTTCTTCCCAAGGCTGCGAAAGTATCCACACATGGATTCCCGGCACCGAGAACGGGGGAAATCCCACCGCCCATCATGCCGTCCGGAGCGATAGCGATGTTGTCGTCGCCCATAACCACGCCGGTGGCCGGCAAAGCCGTGGCAAAACCATCACAAGCCGTGGTTGGGCCAGTCGGGTTTCAGGTTGCCGGATTTAAAGGCTGCGGCACCTTGCGCATGACTGTCGCGACGCATGAACATCGAGATGACCATCTCGGCTTCTATGCGCAGCCGGTCCTCAAGGCTCCGGCCGACGCCGCGCAGAACCGTTTCTTTGTCGCTGCGGATGGCGCCCTGGGGCAAAGCCGCGATCTCGTGGGCGAGCTCCTGTGCGCGCGCAAGTGCTTGGCCTTCGGCAACGACCTCGTTGACGAGACCGATGCGTTCGGCTTCTCGCGCATCGATACGCCGACCGGTGATGATGAGCTCCATCGCCTTAGCGAAGCCCACCACCAGCGGCAGCCGCGCCGTGAGCCCGTCGCCACCGACGATGTTCCAACGCCGCTCGAGTGCACCGAACTCAGCATTCTCGGCGGCGATACGGATGTCGGCGAGCAATGCTGTCTCGAGCCCGGCGGCGAACGCATAGCCGTTCACCGCGGCGATGATAGGCTTGAAGATGTCGACCTTGCGGGTGTAACCGCACGCGCCGGGCAGATTATAGAGGTCGCGACGATACTTGTCGTAGTCGCCGAGTTCCGCAAGCTCGGCGGCGTCCTGGAGGTCCCAGCCGGCACAGAAAGTCGTCTCGCCCGCGCCGGTGATAACGAGCACGAATGCGTCGTCATCGTCGCGAAAACGCTGCCACGCGTGGTGCAGCTCTTCGTTCATGGCGCGGCTGATCGCGTTGTGCTGCTCCGGCCGGTTGTAGGTCAGCGTAACGACGTGGTCTTGGTGCTCGTAGACGAGGGCCCTGTAGTCCATCTGTGCCTCCTATGCTCGCTGGCGAGTGCAGCGTAAACACGGCGGCAGCCGTAACGCGAGCCTACGGCACCGGCGCGGCGCCGTTTCCCGCGTTGCCGTCTCTAGGGAAGGACGGCGACTCAGCTGGAGCCCGCCCTAGAACGTCACCCGCCTCCGAACTCTTGACCTACCGCGAAACTGAGTAAAGTCTCGGCGCGTAGTCGTTCGGGCGCAAACCGGTGTCTGGGTTGCAAACCCGCATAAACGGCGTAAGCGCACGTCCTCATGCGAAACTGTATTGTCTAACGATGGGCTCGTATGAACACCTGGCAGTGCCGCAGCCCGGCGAACGGCTTACAATGGAGCCGCCACCGCAGTATCCGGCGGGCATCATCAACATCACCAACCGTTGCAACCTGAAGTGTACTCACTGCTATCTTTACGCAGACGGGAACCCGAGCGACCAAAGCGATCAGATTCCCGACCGGGAGCTGCTCGCGGAGGTGGAGCGGATTCGCGACCGGCACGGCCTTATATCCATGGTATGGCAAGGCGGTGAACCGATGATCCGCTGGCGGCTGCTCGAACGCGCCGTAAAGCTTTTCACCCGCAATACCATCACGACCAACGGAACGATCCCGCTGCGGGATTTCGGACCGACGGTGACTTACGTCGTGTCACTGGACGGCCCCGAAGACTTAAGCGATCAGCTACGCGGAGACGGTGCATACGCGAAAGCGCGATCAACGATCGAAAAGGTGCCGACGGACTTCGAACCGACGATTCAGGTGCAATGCGTGGTGACCAAGGCAAACCAGCACCGCTTGCACGAGCTCGTTGAGGATCTCATCGACAGCCGCGCAGACGGCATGACTTTCAGCTTCTACTGCCCCAACAAGGGCGAAACACCGGCCATGGCGTGGGCCGACGCGAAGGAGCGCGAACAAGCTATCGATATTGTAGTCGGGTTGAAGCTGAGGTATCCGCGCTTTATATGGAACGCACAGCGCGCGCTCGATTTGATGCGCGCGCCAACTGCGCAGCTGGTAACGAGCAACTGCCCAGCTATGCGCACAGTCATCCCTCTGTACGTGGAGAACGGCCGGATCGTCACGCCGTATTGTTGCCATGGCAACAACCTTGACTGCCGTCGCTGCGGCACCTGGGTAGCGTTTGCACACGCTGCCAAAATACCGGGGCCGTGGGACGAGGTGTTGCCGCCGGTGCGGCCCTACGGCTTCTTGGCAGACTACGTCAAGCGGACCGCGATAGCGTGAAGCCGACCCTGACCCGGCGTCGCTCGAGTGAATAGTGCCGTTCACGACGCAGCTCAACCTTTTTGATCCCGCTTGACGATCCGTAACGTCTCCTCGTAGATAGTGCTACGAGGCCCGATCGCGACTAAGTCCACTGTGTCGCGGGAGCCCTTGCGATAGATGACGCGAATGCGACCGACGCGATAGCTTCGCAGACCGTCCAGCTCTTCCTTCAGGGCCTTCCCAGCGGCCGGATTCTTGAGGATATCGTCTAGAGCTGATCGCACCTTCCGTTTGATACTCGGGTGAAGCTTTCGCAGGAGCGACGCGACGTCTCTAGGTACCCTCAGCCGGCGCTTCGATCGCACGGGTTGTCAATCAAGGAGCTCGTCGAGAGTGTAGAGACGAGCGCGTTTGGCCTTCAAGGCGGTCAACCCCTTCTTCACCTCAGCGATTAGATCCCCTTGTGCGCGAACCGCAACCGTCTCCTTCCAGCTTTCGAACTCGTCGGGGCTCACGAGGACCGCGGCAGGGCGCCCGTTACGAGTTATGAGCACCTCTTCGTCGGTGCCTTCGACAGCGTCCACGAGGCTACTGAGCTTCATTTTCGCTTCGGACAGCGACAACGTTTTCATCGATAGGACTCCATTCAGGATGACCAGAATACTGGTCTATTTGTCGTAGGCTGTCAACTTTTTCCTCCCGACTTCGTCACTAATGGTCGATGAAATGATCGGAAACTTCGAGTTCGGGGTTCGCTAAGCTGCTCGAAATCCTGCGGACATGCAACACCGGTTGGGGATCAACGAGGTGCGCGAAGGAAAGCGTTTATGAAGCGGTCGCCGAGCGGAAGACGGGCGACGCGGCTAAGGTTGCGGACGATGAGATCGATCGGCAACAGCCGCAACATCGGATTGTCGAGAAACGTGCGCGCGGCGTCGTGATAGTACTCGTGGAGGTCACAAGCCGTGTTCAGTGCCTTGATCGGCTCGCGCTCACCGACGGCGAAGGTTCCATGTCGGATCACGGCACAAATGTCCTTCTCAACGAGTGACGCAGAAACTGCTTCGGCCAGCTCATAGGTGCCGTGCTCGAGCGCATCAATGAGACCCATCCCGTTCGGAGCAAATATCTGCAGCTGCTCGTGTTGGACCGAAAGCAGGCGGTTCATGTTTTCCTCGTCATGGAACAACCGGGCAAACACGTTGACGCTGGTAGGCTGGGCGTGAAGGAACGCCGTGACCGTCGGGCGGCGTTGGTAGGTCATTAGATGCGCGGGATGCTCCGAGGAGATGACATCGCCTCCGATCAAGCCCCACAAGATGTCATAGCCACCGTCTCGAATCTCAATCAGGCCTAGCGACTCATGCGGGCGTTCGGCGACATAGCGCAGATTCTTGCCCGACCCGGTGATCAGAAAACGCATGCCTTCAAGGTCGGCAAACGATTTGTCGAGACTCTGCCTCGCCTTGGGCCGGGAGCCGGCCTCGGGGAAGGTTTCCAGCGGCAAACCATCGACCCGGACCGAGATGTTTCCTGAGGTTCCCGCTGCCGCGCCGATCGCGCACAGGCGCTCGGCGACCTTGCCGATGTAATAGAAAACGTCGTCAACCGTGTAATGTGCCATCGCCCAACCCGCCGTTATACCGCCCCGCAATCATAGCACTTAAGGCCGGCGCCGAAGCAAAGTATCCGGTATTCATCCAACAACGCCGGTGCCGTTCAGAACCATCCGTTGACGTTCGAGTGGATGACCCTTTGGATGTGCTGCTCCCAGGGGGTCAGTTTGGGCTTACCCAAGGGTGCGTGTTTTTGTTCCTTCCACCTGCCGCGCTTCTTTGTGTAGCTCCAGAAACTGTCATCGGGCGTGCCAACGTAGAAATTGCGATCACATTTTCTCGCTTGGTCAAGATCGCAAGTCTTACAGCCACGACTGAAACGGTTCGCTTTCGGATAGTTCTTGCCGGCGTGGGTATGGTACGCACCGGTCTCCGACCAACCCTTTGGACAGTTGCCACCGAACAAACCGCCCGTGCGCCTAGGAGTCTTGCGCGGCCGCGTCGCCATATAGTCCTTTCCTTTCTTGCAGATTTTTCCGGCGTATTCCCAGTTCTGCTTTTTTGATGTGGGGTTGATCCCGTCAATCGCATCGCGCGCGGCTGCTCGTTCGCTTGAGTACTTATCGCCCGGCTTGAGCCCGCTCGGGTCGGTTCCGTTCATCGGATCCCCTAACAGATAGGCGTACAGGTTCGCGTCTCCTCCCTCGAAGCGGATCGGATCCTTAGCAGTCCAGCGGCCGACCTCGGCATCGTAGTCACGAGAGCCGAAGCGCACAAGACCCGTATCCGGGTCATAAAAGCCGGCAGCGAAGCCGAACGGCTGAAACCCGGGGTTCGTGTCCCGGAGCACGCGCCCGAAGGCGTCATAGTCGAGACGCTGGGCGATCTGTCCCGTCGACGCGTCGACGACCAAGCGTACACTACCCAGGTGGTCGGTGATGAGCCGGTAGATCGAACCGCCTTTTTCCATGTAATCCGGAACGGTGTCTCGCGTACCGTAGATAAAGCGGCCGACCACGGTGCCGTTTCCGTCCAACTCGACGACAGGACTGATTTGCTCCGCGTACAGGAATCCTGCGACCAGCGTGCTGTCGATCTTTTTCCCGATTCGCCTGCCCTCGCCGTCGATCAGGTATTCCACTGTGCGGCCATCCGGCAAGCCTACAGTCAACAAATCTCCTAGCTCATCGTACGTGTAGCTGGTGATCTGACCGCTCACCGTCTTGGTCAGAAGCTCGCCGGCCGCCGAATAGGTATAGGTGTTGCTCCCTAAGCTCACCAGCCGATCTTGAGCGTCGTAACCTGCCGCGCGCGTTCCGCTCTGATCGGTCGCGCTCGTACGATTGCCGTTGGCGTCGTAGGCGTAAGACGCGGTCGTAACACCGTCTTCTCTTACTTGGGTCAGGCGCCCGTCGGTGTCGTAGACATAGTCGTAGACAATAGAACTCCCCTCGACCGATTCGGTCTTGCTGTTGATGCGACCGAGCGCGTCCCCGGCGAACTGTACGTCGTAGATCGGAGTGGCGGAAAAGCTAGCCGTCAGACGATCTGTCTCCGCGAAACCGTTGTGGGTTTGAACAGTCGTAATGCCTCCGAGCGCAGTGCCCGTCACCACACCGGTGGCTGCATCGTGCGCGATACTAAGAGCACCAGCGCCGGTCACCAGCCCATCGTTGTCGTAGGTATAGCCGATCGGGGTGGCTCCGTTGACGCTCACCGATACCAGGTGTAGGTCGTTGTCGTAGACTGCGGCAACATCCCCGGAGACCGTACCGGTCCAGGCAACTCCGGTTACCAATGTGCCGTCGTAGGAGTAGGTGACGGTTCCTCCGTCGGGAGCCGTAGCAGTAGCCAGTCGGCCCGCGGGGTCATAACCGTACAATAAACTACCCCTGCCCAGAGTGACCGCAGTCGGGCGCCGGGCCGGGTCGTATACAAACCCGACCGCCGTCGCATCCGGGCGCGAGATGCCGCTGAGCTGACGATCCAAATCGTAGGCATAACCAGTCGTCCGGTTGCCGGAACCGACAGCGGGCGGCACGTAGGCCGATTCCTGATTGAGTATCGTGTAGGTGAAGCCGTGGGGGACGGATCCCGGCGGCGTAAGCGATGTCAGGTTGCCCGCAGCGTCGTGACCGTAGCCAACTTGACCGCCGCCGGGGAGACCGATTCCGGTGATATGATCCGCCGCATCGTAGAGGAAGCTGCGTACGCGCGACAGCGGGTCTGTGACCGCACCGAGCCGTCCCGACGCGTCATAGGTATAGGTCACCACGCGCGCGTCTACGCCGGTGCCCCGCGTCGCCTGCACGATCGAACCGACGGTATCGTAGCTCAGATACGAACGTTCGAAGCTACCAAGCTGATACTCGAGCACACGGCCTTGCCCGTCCACTACGGTTACGGTTTGCCTTCCCTCGGGAGTGGTCTCGGTAATCGTCTTTGTCGCCGCGTCATAACTGCTGGTATACACCTTGCCGTTAACGTCCGTCGTGTCGGTAACGGTGGTTACGCTGAACACATCGCCGGGGTCGGACAATGTCGCCGTACGCGTCTTCTTGATGGTCAGCGTCCGTCCCATTGGCGTGCCCACGGTGGTCTCCGTAGGCATCGGCGCGAGCGCTCCGAGTCGCGGATCTGCGGCTTGCTTGGTCACCACGACGGTTCCATCCGGCAGCGTCGCCTGCTGGGTGCCGTCGCCGGCGATCGCGACCACCACGCTCGTTCCGTCGGGCAGCACGCTCGTGCGCCGACGGCTGCCATCGGTGAGTTTCTCATATCTGTAGGTTGTAGTGCGGCCGAGTGCCGTGGCCTTGGCGACCTCGAAACCATTGGCAAGGTCGGTACGCGTCAGTGTCTGGTAACCGCCGGCCGGGTCGTCGTCGCGGATGAGGCGTCCCTCGGAGTCGTAGGAATACAGGTAGGGGTTGCCGCGTGGATCGGTCAGGCCACTCAACAGTCCGTCGGCCGTGTAAGTCATCGCGACCTGGTTGCCGGCCGGATTGGTCAGGCTCGCAAGCCGGCTACTCGCGTCGGTCGCCAGGACAGTGCGTTGGCCGAACGGGCCGAGAATGCCGGTTGGATTGCCCAATCCGTCCCGTTCGACGGTCGTGCGGTTGCCGTAGCCGTCGATTGTCGTCGTGAGCAGGCCGCGCGTGTCGTAGGTAAAACTATAAAGGGTCGCACCGGTCAACGCGTGCCGTGTCTGCAGGTGCCTGCCGCTGCGGTCGAAGACGTAGAGTTGGCTGCCGTCTTCGGAAGGCAACGCGATCTCGCTGGCCAGCGAGACTCCCGGCAGCGGCGCGCCGATGCGGCGGACGCGGTGGTTGCCGGCATCCAGGACGTAGAGCGCACCGTCCGGACTGACGGCAAGATCTGCCAGCCCACTGAACAACGCGTTTGTCGCCGGGCCCCCGTCTCCCTCAAAGCCATTCCATGGCCAATTCCAGACAATGCGCCCCGCCAACCGCGTCAGGATGCCCTGCTGGTCGATCTTCAGCACGCGTCTCAGGTTGCCGTCGTGTAGTACCACGTCACCGTTGGGGAACACGCCTATCCCGGAGGGGACGAACATCACATCCATTGCGGGAATCCCATCGTCGCCAAGATGGTAGCCGCCGCTATCTCTGGCTATCGTCGTGATCGTTCCGTCCGGCCGCACGCGGCGGATCACGCCACCGAGCCTGCCGGGCCCCGCGGTCGTATTGCCCGTTGCGATGTACAAGCTCCCGTCCGGCGCGACGACGAGACCCTGGACGGACGCGATAGAAGACTGGTCGGCTGGAACCCCGTCCGGCCCGTCTCCTTCGATGCCGTTGCCTGCAAACGTGTCAATGGTTCCGTCCGGAGCAACGCGGCGCACACGATACGGCTCGCCAATGTAAAGGCTGCCATCCGGTCCTACGGCAATGCGTGCAGCCGACAGCGTGGCCTGGGTTGCCGGTCCGCCGTCGCCACTGGCAACGCCGGACTGACCGTTGCCCGCGACGGTCGTGATGATCCCGTCAGTCCCGATTTTGCGAATACGAAAGTTGGCTTGGTCGAGTACGTACAGACTGCCGTCCGGTCCGACGGCAAGAGCGGGGATCGGGCCACCAAAGCGTGCGAAAAGCGCCGGCCCACCGTCACCGCCGTACCCGTAGCCGGGAAGCCCGGCTATGCGTGTGACGAGTCCATTGCGAATCGCCACGATTTGTCTACCGAGCATCGGCAAGTGTGCGGCAAGCATTGTGACGTAGATCGTTCCGTCGGGGCCCACGGCCATCGTATTGGGGTCTGAGAGATAGGAGTCCGTGGCCACACCCTGGCAAGGGCAACCCGAACCACAGTACTGGCTGCCCTGAGGACACGACCCTCCACCGGCCACGGTATTGATGATCGTCGGCATCGCCTCGGCGCTGCGCTGCCGCCCGTCGCCCAAGTAGAGCACCTTGCCGACCGGGTCGTAGGCGTGGTGGGCGTCGATCGTCCAGCCGCCAAGCCCCTGGCCGCGCGCATCCCAGGGACCGATCGCTCCGTTCCAGGTTCGCCACATGGTTACCTGGCGGCGCGTACGGCTGCCCGCGATGTTGCCGCCGCCATTGTAGCCAAAACGAGTGGTCGACTGGTAGCTACCGCAATAAGTGAAGCCGATCTTCACAGTCACCGGTTGCTTACCTTGCAAGGTGCGGCCGTAGGCGTCCTTGCCGTCCCAAGTGAAGTCGTAGCTTTGATTCGTGATGTCGGTCACGGTTGTCGCGGCGCGTCCGTTCGCAACGCCGGCGATCAGTTGCCCGGCCCGGCTGGCGGTCAACCCGCCGATGCTTCCAATCCCGAGGAGCGGTGCTTGGTGTAGGCAGGGGTGGTCGCGGCCCACGCTGTAAGTCGCCTTGCCTCCGGCAACCTGAATTTCCACTTCGACGCTGGTCAAACTGGCCGGCACCGAGGCGCCGGTGAGGGGAATGTGTAGCGTGTTGGCCGCCTTGCGTCCCGGTACCCTGCTGCTGCGGTAGTTAAGCGTAAACTCCGTGCCGGCTACCGGAAGTTCTTCACCGAGCACCTGGCTTTCGCATTCCAGGACCGAGCCACCTTCGTCTTCGCAAGGGTCGTCTGGTCTGTCATCGTCCTCGGGGTCGTCTTGATCCGGATAGGTTGCATCACCAGGCGGCCCCCATCCCCAGTTGGCGTCCCAGGCGCTGAAGTGCGCGACCTCGATGCGCCACAGGCTCTCGCCTGCCACATGCAGGTTGGCAAGCTCGGTGCGCTCTGCATTCGTGATACCGAGCGTATCGAGCGTGGCTTGGGCGTCGGCCACGCCGTCGCCGTCCGTGTCTAGGTCGGCCATGCCGCTCGTGATAGAAACGATCTCCACGATCACGCCGCTCTTGCTCGGCTTCCACTGCCCAGTGCCGCGATCGTAGTAGCCCACCGGCACCGTCATGCCGACGGCGCCCTGCAGGAAGTTATCGACGTAGAACACCACCGGCCGGTCGAAGGCCACGTCCTTGGCGCCGGCGGCGATTGCCTCGTCTGCGCTGAGCTCGAAAGCGTAGGTGTAGGCGCTCGTCGGCGGAAGCGCGGCCGGCATCGCCTCGGTACCGACGGCATCGTTCGTGTACTCCGTGGCGCGCACGTCGAGCGACGTGACCGCCCGCCGCGTACCGTCGGGCATCACCAGCTCGGCGCCGGTTCCCTGACTAAACATCAGTGTGGCGCGACGGTCGCCCGCGGCGTCGCTCACCAGGCTGGCCTGATGGACTTGGACCGCTGCCACCGAGCTTAGATCAATCGTCGTTACGACCGGATCGACCTGCAAGAGAACCACGTCGGGCGCGACCGACGTGCCTTGCCAGGCCACGTCGAGTTGGCGTTGGGCCGCCAGGTAGCCGGTCTTCTTAAAGGTCAGCGTAAGCGGTCCGCCGCCGTTTACAACCAAGTCGAACGCGCCGTCCGTGCGAGTCTGCGTCGCTCCGAGTTCGGGATGAAAGAGCACGCGGATCTCGACGCCCGACAGTGCGATGCCGCTCTTGTCCATGACCAAGCCGCGTATGAGAGCCGCGCGACGCACGTCGATCGTCTCTTCGAGCACCCCGTACTGGACTGGATCGGATCCGCTGTAGAGAAACCCGGTTACCGTTTTTACGTCGGTGGCAACCGTCGGATCGACGACGGGCGCAATTGATGCCGGGTCGGGAGGCAACTGGCTCGGGAAGTCGCAGGCCGTCGTATCGAAGCCGTTGCAGGCCGATGTACAGGCTAGGCTGCCGCCGGCAAAACCGAGTCCAATGCAGGTCCGGTTGCCCACGTCGCTGCCATCGCACAACTCGCCCTGTTCACCTACACCGTTGCCGCAGGAGGGAGCGGGGCAACTGCAATCGGTCTGACAAAGGCCCGGGCAAAGGTTGTCATCGGTACCGTCGCACTCCTCGACCGAGCGGTTCACCGTGCCGTCGCCGCAAGAAGGCGCTGTGCACCTGCAATCGGGCTGGCAAAGGCCCGGGCAACTGTTGTCATCGGTACCGTCGCACTCCTCGACCGAGCGGTTCACCGTGCCGTCGCCGCAGACGGCCGGCGCGCAGACCGGGCAGGCCATCACAACCGGCAGACCAACGGCGTACTGAAGAACCCGCAGGGCGTCGGTAGCGGTGACGCCCCCCGAGTCGTCGACATCGCAGATGCACGCAAAGCACACCACTGAACCGACGGCGGCCCTCAGCACGTAGAAAGCATCGGTGGCCGTGACGCGACCATCCAGGCCGGTTTCCCCGCACACCGGAATCCACATCATCGTCGAGCTCGTCGTCGACGTCGAACCTGCGACCACGGTAGTGCTGGTGGTCGTTACCGCAGCCGCCACTGCCGGCTGGGCAAAGCCCGGCACCGTAGCCCAATCGGAAAATCCGTGTGTAGAAGCAGAAAGAAGCGCCGTCGTCAGCAAGACGACGAGCGCCGAGGCAATCATGCGGCCAGGTTGGTTCACAGCGAAACTACCCGGTGACCCAACAGGCCGGCCCTCGTCATCCGACGACTGCCGGCCTTGTCACAACGGTGGAAAGTTAAGTAACGTCTCTGCCAGTCATCCCTTATATATATGTATATATATGCCTTTCGCCCGCCTGAGTGTCGCGGGCAGCCTACGCGTCGCGCTAACTAACCACATCGGACACGCTTCTCGCAACAGGTTTGCCATACATCAATTGTATGATGCCCCTCATACAATTGATGTATGGCTGCCGAACATTAAATCAGATCGCCGAGGCCGAATGTCGCCGGCCGTCAGACTTTTTCCATGTCGATGCGCGTCTCACGGTCGCTCTGTCCCGGCTGCAATGATGCCGGTACCGGGCGTAGATGGTTATAGCCGCCCGCCAGCTCGATGGGGTTGAGCGGGCTCGGCAAGACGTTTCGATAGCCCGTGGCGCCGCCGAACTGATAGTCCTCCCACGCGTGGTAGACGATCACCGTGCCGGGACGAACCGCAGCCGCCACCTTGGCCCGAATGCGGAACTCGCCGACGTCGTTCCACAAACGAATGTTGTCGCCGTCGGCTATACCGCGCGCAGCAGCGTCGGCATCGGCGATAAAAGCCGCGGCCTCCCCGCGTTGTAGTTGCAGTAGCAGATTCAGGTTGCGCCAGCCCGCATGGATGCTCCAGCGGGTGTGCCCGCCGGTGAGGATCAAAGGATGGTCGCCACCCGGCTGGGGAGGCTCCTTGTGCGCGGGCAGCTGCTCACCGAGTTCGAGATAAAGGGGATGGTCGATGTAGAACTGAATTCGTCGTGTCAGGGTAGGCCACGGACCGGGCCGGTCACGGCGCCGACTTCGGTTGATGACCGGAGCGTCGGCATGGACGTCGGTTGCGTTGCCGATATTGAACGGATGACTGCCGATTCCCGTGACGCGCTCGAAGCCGTTTTCGCGAAGCTGGTCGAAGCTACTGTCAATGAACTCGGTCTTGCGGACAACCTCTTGTGCGACCTCCGATTGAGCGCCGTTACCGAAGCGGCCGTCGAAGGTGAAGCGCCGGTGAAAGTCATCGAGCCGTTGCTCGTTGCCGTCGCGGTCGCGAAAGCCGGCGAGGCCACGGGCGCGGGCGCGCTTCTCGATCCACTCCGCCAACCTTGCATGGATCTCCCATTCGGGTTTCGAGTCGCCAACCGGCTCTACGGCGGCTTGGGTGATGTGCGCGTAGGGCGAAAGCAACGTCAGCCAGTTGGTGGCGTCGTCTTTCTCATACGAACCGGCTCCCGGCAGCAAGATGTCGGAATGCAAACAGGTAGTCGACATTCGTATGTCGGTGTCGACGATGAGATCGATTTTCGGCCATAGTTTCTTAAGTAGGAGGTCCGAGGAACGCAGGCGCCGCAAAAGATTGCTGCCGGCAATCAGCAGCACCTTCGGCGCAGCCGGTGGGGGCTGTTTTTGCCAGCCCTTTGCATAAGACTCACCGAGGTAATCCTCGACCGAGCGCGGAAGATTGCGACCCCAATCTTGGTCGGTCCGCTCTTGCATACCGCCGTGGTGCCGCCAGTAGAGCACCGAGGATACGATATTGCCGTCCTTCATATAGTCGCGGAAGAAGTCATAGATGATGCGTTCGGCCGTCTCGCCCTGAAAGCGGCGTTTCAGGTAGGTCGGGGCCAGCTTGAGCTTTGTCGCCAAGCCTTCCATCTGGCTCGCGCCGACTTTGTCGAGTCCGTCAAGCCACAGAAACGGAGTTGTGTCGTACCCTGCGCCCGGCCGACCCAGATGCCCACCGAGCACAAACAAAAGTATCTGTGCGCGCATGATGAGATCGCCGTGGTAAAGCTTGGGGATACAAGAGCCTGCCACTCCTGCCACCGAGCGAGCACCGACGAGAAGTTCCGCAAAGTTCCGGATGAGTTGCGGCGATGTGCCGCAGATGCGTGAGGCTTTCTCGGGCGTGTATTCCGCGTTGAGCCGTTCGCGCAAGATGTCGATGACAGGACGCACCGTTACTTTCCCCGTAAGGGTTTCTACCTCGTAGCTTCCGGTCAACGCAGGTTTCGCGCCGTCCCAGTCGAGCCCGGAAGTCGGCGCGGCGACGATTGCAGCACTGTTCTCGTCGTAAGCGTAAAAAACATCGGACCGGCCGCCCTCTTCGATATCGGCGGCGCGCAGAAAACGTCCGTCGGCACGTACCAAGAAAGGCAGATCGCTCTGCGCTCGGATGAACTCGGTATCAACGCCGCCGCCCTCGCCCCTGCTGTAGCGCTCGAGCATCACCTGAGCTGCGGCTAGAGCCAGCGCTGCATCGGTACCCGGACGCACGGGAACGAACAGGTCGGAGTGGATCGCCGAAGCCGAGTAGTCCGGCGCGACGGTTACGACACGAGTCCCGTTGTAGCGGGCTTCGTTGAAAAAGTGGGCGTTGGGGATCTGCGTGTAAGTCGGGTTGGCGCCCCAGACTAAAATTACGTCGGAGTAGAAAAAATCGTCGGCAGAGCGTGACGACACCGGCGTTCCGAAAGTCACCGCTGCACCGGCCTGGCCGTCGTCGAGTTCGGTGTTAGTGTCGAGTTCGAGGCCGTCGAGCATTTTCACCAGCCTCTCGACGGCAACCCGCCAAGTGGCCGAGGCCAGGCTGCCGCCGGGTTCGAGTACAACGCTGTCGGGACCGGCTTCGGTCACTGCATCGAGCAACTTGTCGGCAACCTCGGAAAGGGCCTCGTCCCAACTGACGCGTTTCCATTGCCCGGAACCACGACGGCCGACCCTTCTCAGCGGGTAGCGCAGCCGATCGGGGGCATACATCAACGCCGAGTAGCAGGCGCCCTTTTGGCAACCACGCGGGTTGAAGTCGGGGATCTCAGCAGCGACGGCCGGGTAGACTCCGGCTTGCTCTTCGCGCAACACCACCCCGTCTTTGACGAACACGGTCCACGCGCAGTTACGCTGGTACCAACAGTTGACGATGTGGGTACACCGGACGCGCCGATCCCACTCGAACTTTTGGCGGTAGAGGTCAGCCCAGCCTGCGTAGGGCGGCACCGGGTCGGAAAACGCGGCCTCCGCTCGCGACACCCCCGTCCACCGCAGCCTACCCAGCGCGAGGCAGGCGGCACCGCAACCGGTAAGCTTCAGAAACTCTCGCCGCGTGATCTCGTAGCGCATCCGATCAGTATCCTTAGAAAAGCGAATCTGGGACAAAGCCGTCGCAGCATACTAACCACATCGGCCATGTTTCTCGCAACAGGTTTGCTGTACATCAATTGCATGAGTCCCTCATGCAATTGATGTACGACTAGCGCGCACTACATTCTGAGCCCACCTGAGGCGACGACGATCTCTCCGCTGATGAAGTCCGATTCCGGCAGACAGAAGAGGTACACCGCACCGGCACCTTCTTGCGGCGTACCGGCACGGCCGAGAGGGATCAGCCTCTTCATCAACTCGGCCTGCGCTGCATCTAGGCCGACGTTGAGCTTGTGCTCGCCGATCTCAATCTGCGGCACTTCACCCTCGAAAACTTGGGTCAGGCGCGTCTCTATCATTCCGAACGCCACACAGTTGACGGTGACGTTGTAGCGTCCCCAATCCTTGGCCAACGACCGGGTCATCCCCACCAGCGCCGACTTAGCGGCCGAATAGCTGAACTGGGTGGCCTCGCCGAACAATCCGGATATCGACGAAACATTCACGACCTTTCGCGCCTGCTCGCTACCCCCTTGCTTGGCCATCTGCCGGAAATGTCGCCCGGCGGCGCGCAGCAATCGGAAAGGTCCGGTCGCGTGGACGTCAATCATCGCGTACCACTGCTCGTCGCTATGATTGACGATACGGGAATTCCATATGTAGCCGGCATTGTTGACAAGGATGTGCAGGTCGCCAAGACGCCGCAGACACTCTTCGAGCGCACGGTCGCCGAAATCCTGAGCGGTCACATCGCCTGCAAAAATTTCGCAGATGCCCCCGGATCGGACGACATCGGCCTGCAGAACCGCCAAGCGGCCGGCATCGAGATCGTTGGCTAGAATCGAAGCTCCTTCACCGGCCAGCTTGAGCGCTATCTCACGACCGATCCCCTGCCCCGCACCGGTGACGAGCGCCACGCGGCCGTCGAGCTTACCTTCGTTAGCTTGGCTCACCGCTCAGCCTCGCTCCAGTCGTCCCACTCTTCTATGCCCTCTACCATGATGCCGTTGGCGGCCTTGGGATGAATGAGCCAGCGGCCTTGCACGGCAGTACTCACAGGAGGGCGCTCGATGATCGGGAGCGATAGCTGCTGGAGCGTCTTAGCGCTCGCCGACACATCATCGGTCACCACCGCGAGATGGTAGAAGCCCTCGCCCGACTTGGCGAGGCGTCGCGCCACAGGGTTGCTCATGTCCGACTTGTCGACCGGCTCCATGAGTTCGATGCTCATCTCACCGGCGTTGCCCGACAGCGAAAGAAATACGCTGCGGATGCCTTCCACGTCGAAGTCAGCCTCGGAGAATTGCTTGAATCCGAGCTTGTCTCGCCAGATCTTTAGCGCCTCTTCCATGTCGTTAACCACCACGCCGATGTGACTGATACGATTGAGCATGATTACGCCTCCTCTTGTTTACTTCTTATCGCGCGCCGGGCTGAACAAAGTAGACGCTACTAGCGAGCTACTTACAATCGCCTAGAGCGCAGTAACAGCGGCCGGATTCTCCGGCTCGGTGGCAACTGGATCGAGCCTGCATGTTTGTCTCAGCGATGCAGAACGCCTAAGTGGAAACCCGTGAACGACATACGTCGGCTGTCGGCCGGACTGAGCCTAGCCGCAATAGTGGCCGCCGGTGCAGTCTCCGTTTGCGCAGGCAGCGGCGATGTCGATGTAGAAACGCTAAGGCACGCGATGGTCGATACGATCGAGCGACACTCCAAACAGAGCTCCGAGCAGATCAGCAACCGCGTGCTCGAGGCGGTGTCGCGCGTAGCGCGCAATGAGTTCGTGCCGGCCGAATTCGCAGACGCGGCCTATCAAGACCGGCCGCTACCGATCGGCCACGGTCAGACCATCTCTCAACCCTACATCGTGGCGCTAATGACCGAACTCGCCAAGGTCGACCCAGCGGATGTCGTACTCGAGGTCGGCACCGGCTCGGGATACCAAGCGGCAATTTTGTCGCGCCTTGCCCGGCGGGTCTACACGATCGAGATCGTCGAAGCGCTCGCGCGCGAGGCGGCAGGACGACTCGAGCGACTCGGGTTCAGCAACGTCGAAGTGAAAGTCGGCGACGGCTACAAAGGCTGGCCCGCGCATGCACCGTTCGACGCTATCGTGGTCACGGCGGCGCCGGAACAAATTCCCGCTCCGTTGATCGAACAATTGGCACCGGGCGGCAGGCTGGTGATTCCGGTCGGCCCCCGCGATGCCGTGCAACGCCTAACCGTGGTCGAGAAGAACGCCGAGGGCTTGATCACCAAGCGCGAAGTGACACCCGTACGATTCGTTCCTCTGACCGGGGAACACTAAAAACGGTTTGGTTTCGACCTTACCAGTTTCACTCGCACACGAGCTTCAAGTTATCCCGATCGGAACGACCGGCGATGCGGCGCACAAACGATTTAAGTCGTAGCGAGGTACCGCGGACAACGGGGATGTCGATGCTACTCGTGCACGTCGACTGCTGATCGCCGCCGTCGGCGGGCTGGCTGATAGACGGCAGGAAACGAACCCCGGTGCCGAGGTCGCACTTTCCGTTGTTGCCGCCGAAGGTACCATCGCACTCGAAGTCGTTGCCAATAGTGCAGGTGGTGTTCTTAGCGCCCCTGCGGCAGCGGCCGAGGATGACAGCCGAACAGGCTCCGTCGGCAGCGCCGAGCGAGGTGTCACAATCCTGGTTGTCGGTGCACGCAGAACCGGTCAGCCCCTCCGTGCATTGACCTGGGGATAGACCGCGCACGGCCTCTGTGATGCGAGAGGTCGCGAGCGCCTGCTGTTGGTTGGTCACTTTCATTGCGCGCAATTCGAAGCTGACGATCTCACGCGAGTCGCAGTCCGGCACTCCGATTCTGTTCAGACACGCGGCAAGTTTGAAGGTACACACGCCGGCGGCCGAGTCGGCATCACAAGCGTTACAAATACCGTCGCCGGCCCCAAACGCGGAATCGCAATCGGCCGCTTCGCTTGGTTTACAGCAAGCTGCGCCGATGTTGCCGGCGGTACAGGTGCCGGTTTTTGCTGTCGATGAGCAATCCGTGCACTTCTGTTTCTTCTTGGTCAGCGGATCCGGAGCATCGTCGAGCGACCAGCCGGCGACGCACTCGCGCGCTTTACTGAACTCGGTCCTGCCGACAATGCCGGTGCGCGTGCAATCGGTATCGCAGCCGCTACCGGCCAGTCCGTTGGCCGAGCCGGCGTCGCACTCTTCGCTGCACTCGCGCAGGGCGTTGCCGCAACCGGCAGTCTGGCAGAAATCCGAACAGATGGGTGCACTGGTCCCGCAGAACAGATTGACCGACCCGGCAGGATCGCACGACGGACCGTTACACACGCCATCGCCGGCGGCCGGCGCGGTCTCGCAATCGGTGTTGGTCGAGCATCCAGAACCGACGGTGCCGGCTGTGCAGGCCGGTGTATTCGCACCGGTGCCGGTCAAACCAACCGTGCAGCCCGCCCCGCAAGTCGATCCCAGACAAAGTCCGTCGCCGCTCGCAGGCGCGGTGTCGCAGTCGGCATTCGCCGCGCAAGTGCCGCTGATGCCGGCTGCGCACAGACCGTCGGTTGTTGCGATACCGCAACCGACATCGCAGGTCTCGCCGGCGCAGCGACCGTCGCCGGCGGCCGGTGCAGTGTCACAATCGCTGTTGGTACTGCAAGATGTTCCGAACGGCAGGCCCAGAGAGCACGAGCCGTCGAGCAAGCCGTTACCGCATTCGGTCTGACAGCTGGGATCGCAGCCGTCGCCGGGCAGGTTATTGCCGTCGTCGCACTGCTCGCTACCGCCGGTTTCATGTACAAAACCGTCGCCGCAGCTCGCGAGCTGACAGTTGGTCGGGCAGCCGTCGTTGTCACTACTGTTTCCGTCATCACAGGTCTCGATGACGTTGCACACGCCGTCGCCCGAGCCCGACGAACTGTCGCAATCGGAGTTGATCAGGCAAGTGTTACCCACTTTAGCCACCGGCGCCGTGCACAGACCGTTGACCACTCCGTCTAAACACGGGCTGGCAATCTCGCCGCATTCGGCCGTGCAGGTCGTTCCGTCGGGGGGATCGCACCGTTCGGGCCCGCCGCCGGGGCCGCTCGTGCACGATGCGCTGGTACACTTGATCCCGTCGCCGCAAAGCGCGCTGCTGCAGTTGTTAAGGCACGCGTCCTTGTTGCTCGCATTACCGTCATCGCACTGTTCGCCGGGATCGATCTGACCGTCGCCGCAGATCAGTTGTTCGCAGATGCTGGTACAGCCGTCTGTCTCGTTGAGGTTCGCGTCGTCGCACTCTTCGGGCCCTCCACCCGGACCGGTGGTGCAGGAGGCGGCCGAACAGGTACTCGCGTCTCCGCAGGCCGCGATCGTACACGTGGCGGTGCAAGGGTCGTTGTCGTTGGTGTTGCCGTCGTCACACAACTCACTACCGGCCACAACACCATTGCCGCAGGCAGTGGTTGTACAGTTGCCGCCGTTAGCAACATCGTCGTCGCAACCGTCGCCGTTGGTCAAGTTGCCGTCGTCGCATTGCTCGTCGAGACCCGAGGAGGTCGTGTCTATTACACCGTTGCCGCACAAGGTGGACTCTGCGATACCGTTGGCGCCGCTGTCGGCGCAGACAGTGGTTGCGGGGAATCCTGGAGACTGTTGGAATCCTTCACCAACAACGATTTGAGGCTCGTCGTCGCCTGCCGGGGCCGAATCGGAGATGCCGTCCGCTCCCGTCAAGATCACCGGCAGGGTGAAATCGTTGCCGCCGAGCGTGGTCTCCAAGACCCCATTGGCGCCGGGTACTATGCAAATGTTGGGGTTACTTACACAGAAGAAGCAGTTGAGGCTTACTGACTCGATAAAATCGTCGCCCGCCGTCGATGATTCAATGGTGTTGCCCGCGCCCGGGCAGATCAGCGCCGAGATCACATCGTCGTTTGCGGCACCGGTATCCAACGTTGCGTTGGGCCCCGGCGCAACGCCGACCTGCTGAGGCGTGCTCTGACCGGCGGGTATCAAGAGCGTATCGTCGGATCCGGGCAGGAAGACAATCGTGTTGTCACAGACGCCGTTGTCTTGGTCGTTGTTCTGGACGTCACGACCCGAAACAATCATGCGTCCGTTAGGCTCGCTCTGGCCGACCGGAATCGATTGCACGTCGTCGCCGGCCGCCGTGGTATCGCAGACGCCGTTGGGACCGGCGAGAACCTTCGGTGTAGCGGGCGGATTGGTCGCGGTATCGTCGCCTACGGGGACAGAGTCTATGGTCCCGTTAACACCCGCGGCGATGCATGCGACCGAGACTACGCCGTTGCCGACGGCAACTAGTTGGAAATCCGGCTGCGCTGCGGCCGGAACCGCCATGGCAAAAAACCACAACGCCGCCGAAAAAACCGCAGGGAGAAGCCGAACAGAGCCGTGCAGCCTACAGCGAGCCGGACGCCCGTTGGCCTGAGCTTCAGCGCTAGTGCGCATAGGCGAAACCCCCTTGGCGGCCCGTCGCGCGGGCTGTGCCTCCACTCGTGTAGCGCATCGCACCTGACGCTGTCAACGAAAAAAACCGGTGGCGGGGCCTGAGCGTGCGCCCCATCCCCCAACTGGGTGTGGCTCCGGACCCTCGGCGAATGCACGCCCCTTGACAAAGCTATCCGCGGACGCGTTAGGTGTGCGTGAACGACCTGCGCACCAAAAAGGGGGAGCTTATGGCTTTGACGGGCATTCGAACCTTTGCGTTGGCTGCACTATCTGCGGCCGCGCTTCTCGTACTCGCGTCGCCATCGAATAGTTTCGCGGGCAAAGATCACTGCCGCACGCTGTTGATCGACGGATCCGCGGGCGAAACTTCGACCGACAGCGTCGTTTTTCAACTAGTCGACGAAAACGGCGGCACCGTCATCAACCAATCCTGCCAGGTCACCGTTCAGGAGAGCGAAGCGGCGGCCAGTTTCGGCGAACGTTTGACGATTCAGTGGGGCAACAACGTCAAGACCCCCGGCGACCCGCCGTGCCCGAGCGATGCTGAAGCGATTGTACTCGCGACCAAATCGAACGGCACGATCAAGTTCCCGAAGAAACTATGCAGCGACAGCAACGGCGGCGCGGGTCCGTCGTGCAAAATCAAGTTCACCCACAAGGTGAAAAAGTCGACCCTTGAAGTCAAAAAAGGCCCACAGCTGGATATCTGCTGCTGGGAGGGACCTGAATGCAAAGGGGCCAAGTGGGGTACCACCACGGACAACCCCATCAATCTTCAGGTTCGCAACAACAGTGTCTCTCTGAGTTTTCTACCGATTGCCGCGACTCTTCCGGCGGCGATCGGTGCCGCCAGCGATCTAGTCGTTGATCCGATCGGTATCGAGCAGTTGCCCGTACCGGAGATCCAGGAGTGCCGTCAGGCGATCACAAACGACGTCGCCAAACTTACCAATAGAATCAACTCGGTGCTCAGTACCTGTCATCTGGCTCAATCGGTGCCTGATCAATCGATCTGCAACACGGTGAGTCCGGCCTCCGACCCTACCGGTTTGGTGTCAGCCGCCGTGATCGCTCTTCGCCAAGAAGTTCGCGACGCCTGCGCGGCTCTGGGGTCGCCGGCCAAGCTTTCCTACGCTGAATGTCCGGCTCCCTGCGGCGGCTTAATCGCCGGACCTGAATGCTTTGGCGGACCGAACAACGGCCTGAGTTGCCGTACCGACGCAGAATGTGATTCGGAGAAACGGTGTTCGGCCGGGACCCTGGGATCGGCCTGCACCATCGACGGCGATTGTCTGGTGAGCGGTGTGTGCCTTGGGTCGGGTTTTTGCGCCGGCCCGATTTGCACGGTCGATGCCGACTGCGACACCGTACCCGGCAACGGAAAATGCGTTCGCAAAGGAGACGGTGTGTGCAAGGACCGTTGCGCGGCACCGGGGGCGACTGCGGGCAACCCCTGCGGTGTAGACGCCGACTGCGATTCGGTGCCCAGTGCAGGCGACGGACGCTGCGCCGACTGGGGCGAGGTCGGAGACTGTGCGGCCTGCCTAACACGAAACTCGATCGAGGCTGCAATGCTTACGCTGTTCGGCGCTTCGGGATCGACGATCGGTTCCCTGACCCCGGAGGCACAGGACTGCAAGTCTTGGCTTACGCAAATCATGGGCCAACTCCTGAAGCTTGAACTGAAAGAGACCAGTAGTTGTCAAAAATTGCTCGATGGCGGCAAGACCGCCTTGCCGACGGCCGCGAGAAAATGTAAGGACGCCGACCGTAAAGGAAAACGCGCCAAGGCCGTGGCTGCCATCCTAAACACCCTGCAGAGCGGGAAACAATGCGGCGGCGTGATCCCGGAACTCGACAGTTGCGGCAACGATGCGGCGACTCTGGGCGCATGCTTGGTGGCTGCGGTCAAGGCGGTGAATCAGGCCTACGGTGTCGCGGCAATCCCCGACTCGCGTTGCGGTGACGGCAAGCGGATCGGCGAACAGTGCGACGACGGCAATACCACCGCCGGTGACGGCTGCGCCGCCGACTGCACCTGCGAAGGCAGCTGCGGTGACGGGACTCGCAACCCGCTATCGGTATGCGGTGAACTCTGCGACGACGGCAACAGCACCAACGGTGACGGTTGCGACAACAACTGTACGCCGACCAGCTGCGGCAACGGCATCATCACTGCGGGCGAGCAGTGCGAAGCCGATAGCGACTGCCCCGCCGGTCAGCCTTGCAACAACTGTCTATGCGGCGGCTCGGGGACATCGTGCCCGACGGCCATGCTGTGGGAGACCCAATCCGACGGTGGCGTAGCCAGTGCCACCGAATACGATTTCGGTTGGAGCGGCGTGTTCCACGGCGCGGACCGCGTTGCCGGAGCACAGGTAAAACTAGGCCTAGACTGTGGAGCGGGCTCTCCTCCTGCTTGCGGTTCCTGCTCCATCACGGGCATCGATCCTGCGCCTGGAAACTGCCGCTGTGCAAACGATAACTCAGTCGTTTGCAGTCAGCCCTTCACGGCAGCGGCCGAATGTGGCGGAACGCTTTGCGAGTGCTACCTGTCACCGCCGCAAGCGCTTTCGGCCGGCGGCGTCGCGCTGTGTTCGCTCCCATTGCTTGCCTCCGAGGTCTCGGGATCGTGGAACGTGGAGGGCGGTGGCGGCAGCGCCAATTGGGATGAGCTGTCGCTCGTTCGTCTCGGCGTCTCGTTAGGCCAGCCTTGCCCGCTCTGCGTCGGGGATCCCACGCCAAACGACGGCGTCCGCGGCGGGACGTGCAGCGGCGGACCCGATAACGGCAGCCCCTGCGATGTAAACGGGACCGGGCCCACCTTCGGAGCGGTCAGTTATGATTGCTTGCCCGACCCGGCCGTAAACGTCTCCGGCGCGGGGCTAGTAATGAAGAGAACCGAGAGCACGGGTAGCCGGACTCTAGCGGACACCGCCACTACCGGCGCCGCCGCCTGCGGCCTCGGCGGCGTACTCGACTGTCACTGCGCTGTGTGCTCCGCTGACAACACAGTTGCCTGCAATACAGACGCGGATTGCACGGCCGTCGGCGCAGGCACCTGCAGTTCCGACGGTTTGGGTGCTTCCCGTATGCCGAACAACTGCAGCAACGATTCGTTCGTGTGTACGGACGACGGCGACGGCGTGCACGGTCACTGCTCTGCGACGGTTGACTCTTTCTGCGACCTTTTCTTACGTGCCAACGGCAGCGGCGTTGTCGGCTGTCTTACCAATGGCGACTGCCTGGCTCAGGGCTCCGCATGCCCTGGGGGCGATTGCGGGGTCTGCGCACTGACTCAGAACCGATCTTGTTTCCTTCCCGCCATCAACGCCGCGGGAGTGCCAAACCCGGGCAATCCGATTTCGGTCGGAATTGTCTGCGTTGCGCCTACAGTCAGTCCCGCAGCCAACGCCGTCATCGGCTTGTCGGGGCCGGCGCGCTCGGTCACGCAACGAACGGTGACGTTTGAATAGGGCCCCATTGCGGGGCCTATCAGGAGACCGACTCAAGACCCACCCGGCCCGGGCGAGTTGGTCAGTGATGTGGCGAAATCGAGCGAGAGATCGTCGAGCAAGGCTGCGCGGCGGGTCATCGAGGTTATCCACATTCCGCACGGAATGTGCAGCCGGGCCTGTCAGCGTGCGGTCCAGGCGCACCGTCTGTTTGAATAAATCCGCGAAGTCCGCCGCGTGGCGTGCTCGGAATCGATTGATCTTGCCGCTGGAACCGCTCCGCCTACGGGGATGACCGGGTTCAGCCCGGGATGCGCAGTTCGTCGGCCAGATAGCGGTTGCAGAGATCAATGACCAGTTCGGCCAGCAGCGGTGCGAACGCGCGGGCTTCATCGATCTCCGGTCGGCTGACCGGCCAGCCTAGGTAGCTGAGTCCACGCGCCATCATCATGGTGGGCATCATCTGTTCGTACTCGGCCGGCATGGCTCTAACCGAACGGTAGCCTGCCGTCAGTGCCTTGCAGATGGTCTCAAAGTCCGGATCCAACTGCAGAAAGAACAACGAGGTCGCGAACTCGAACAGGAACCAGCCGCTGCCGGCGTCGTTGAAGTCGATCAAGTAGGCGCAGTCGTCGGCGACCAGGATGTTTTCGGGAAGGAAGTCGCCGTGTAGCAACCCGTAACGGTCGGGTGCCTCGCCGAAGTCGAGCAGGCGCTGACGGACACGATCGCGCGTCTCGATAATGCGGCTACGTTGCGCGTCGCTGAGGCAGTCAAGCTCCCAGAACCGGCCCCACTCCGGATCCTCACCAACGAGGCTGTCGGCGTTCCATGCCGGCAGAGCGAAATCCGACGGTGGTGACCACGATGCACCGAAAGAGTGCAGTCGCGCGGCAAACTCACCGAGGGTGTAGTAGTTGCGCGCCTTGGTCTCAACGGCGCCGCTCGCGCCGTGCTCGACACTGCCGAACGGAGCACCGTCGATCCAGCTCAGAACGTCGCAACGCCGCGCTTCGGGAATCCCGTCGACGACGACGTAAGCGAAGGGTTCGCCGTCCACCGTCGGTATCGGTGCGGGCGTCGGCAGACCGTGCCCGGCAAGTGCCCCCATCCAAATGTACTCCGAGCGCACGTGTTGGTCGCTGCGGTAGCCGGGCCGGTGAATACGTAGGACACTGCGCTCGCCGTCGGGGCGCTGGATCGCAAAGACGGCGTTCTCCCGGTACTTGATCGGGCTGATCTTCGAGCCTTGCGCATTCCAATGCGCCAAGGCCTTCTCGGCCATGCGCTCGAGTCTCAGCAACTGCTCGGAAGTCGGGATCCGGTAAAAGCCGTCGTCGCTCGGCTTCGGCCCCGTCATCAGCCCGCCGCTCTTTTGTTCTCGACGTCGCTCAACGCAGCCTCGAGTTTGGCAATCACTAAGTCACAGTAGGGTTCGTCGACGAGAAGCCCCGGCTTGAACTGCAGCACCGAGAAATCGAAACCGGCGAACATCGCCCACAGCCCGTGCTTGTAGAGCTGGGTGGACATCAGAATCCCACCCATCGCGTCGTCGAACTCCAGACCCATGACCAACCCGGTGCGGCGAATGCCTGTCAAGAACGGATGGCGTCGCTGAAGTTCCGTCAGTTGCTTACCGAGGTACTCAGAGATGCTGCGGGCGTTGGCCAGCGAACTCTCGCTGCTGCAAATGTCGAGGACGCGCGAAGCGACCAGGCAACCGATCTCGGCCCCCCCAAACGTCGAGACGTAGCCCCACCCTTTCTCTTTGAGCCATGCACCGACGGCCCTGGTCATCACTACCGCGGCGATCGGATACAAACCCGCAGACAGACCTTTGCCGGTAACGAGGATGTCGGGCTCGATACCCCAATTCTCTACCGCCCATAGTTTGCCGGTGCGGCCGAGTCCGGTTTGCACCTCGTCGGCGATGTAGAGGGTTCCAAAACGCTCGCACAAAGACTTGACACCTTCGAGGTAGCCGTCTTGCGGCGGGCAAAAGCCTGCGGTCGCGGGAATCGTCTCGATCAGAACCGCGGCGATGTCGCCGGGTGTCAGCGCATTTTGCATCGCGTCGAGATCATTAAAGGGAACTTTAACGAAGTCAGCGGGAAAGTCGCTGTGAAAGTAGCGCGCGTTATCGTCATTGCCGGCCGCACCCGAGAGCCCGTTGCTACCGTGAAAGCCGCTTTCGAGGCAGACGATCTTGCGGCGTCCGGTCGCATAGCGCGCCGACTTGATGGCGACGTCGTTGGCCTCGCTGCCGCCGGCGGCGAAGACCGTGTAGTGAAGATCGCCGGGGGTCAACCTTGCGAGCTTCTCGGCGAGTAGTGCCCGCGGCTCGCTCGGGAAATGGTGGTTGCCGATGTCCCAATCGGCCAGCGCGTCGTTGAGTGCCGCCAGCGCATCGGGGTGTCGGTGACCGAGATTGTAGGTACCGCCGTTCAGGTGCAGGTCGAGCAGTTCGTGTCCGTCGAGGTCCCAGATGCGGTAGCCTTCGCGCCTGCCGATCACCAACGGAAGGCCGAGGCCGACGAAAGTCTCGACGCGGTTGGGCACCATGTACTCGTGGGCCAGCATCAGCGTGCGCCGCTTACGCTCGGAGATTGCCTTGAGATCGTCGAGAAAGCCGGGCGGCGGTGCGGCAGTTAACGTGTCGTCTTGTCGCGCGTGGGCCATGTCATCGTCCTCCTGGTTTGCGTTTACCCGGTGGTTTGAGCACTGCCATCGATGCATCTTGGGCTTGCGGGCTGATCCATTGCTCGAGCATCGGATCGGTGCCGCTAGAGATCACTGCTTGGATCTTCTCTATAGCAGCCTCGCGCACCTGGTGCTTGATGCGCCGGTAACCGTCGGCGGGCATACCCGCCATGTCGCGTGCGATTTCGATTGCGCGCTCAAGTACGGCTTGCGGCCGCTGGAGTTCATCGAAGATGCCGCGCCTGAGCGCTTCGTCGGATCCGAAAGTCCGCGCAAAGAGCGTGATGTAGCGAACGTCCTGCGGCGGGCACTCGGCGTGGAGCACGATCATGGGAACCGCCGGAAAAGGAATCCCGACCCGAGCCTCGGTCAAGCCGAAGCTGGCGGTCCCGGTCGGGCCGATCCGGTAATCGGCGGTCAGTGCCAAGATGAAGGCACCGGCAACCGCGTGCCCGTTGACGGCGGCGACGACCGGAACCGGGCATGCGTATAGTTTGCCGACGAGACCATTCAAAACTCCGAGGAATTCTCGTTGCTCTGCTTGCGTGTAAGTCGGCACACGCCTGAGGTCAAGGCCGCCGGAGAAAAAACTGCCGGTGCCGGTGAGCACCAGAGCCGCGGCCTCGCGCACCGGCTCGCTCTCCATTGCGGCTTCGACTGCGTGCGCAAGTTCGAGGCCGATCGCGTTGGCCGGCGGCCTGTTGAGGCTGAGCACGGTGACCGCGCCGCGCCGCTCGATCAATACCAAGTCTGCTGACATGCTCGCTCCCGCCTCGTCTCTGCGGCTCTCCTACACTGAACGGGGGACCACCGCTCGGCCGCTGGTAACTTCCGAGAAAAACCATTCGTGAAACCCGTGCGCCAAAAGCCACTCAATCCGGTCGCCGCGCCAGACGATCTTTTCACCCTCGTAGGGCGAGCCACCCGCCATGAACTTCTCGACGGCGGTGCGCATCACGTACTCGAGATCCTCTCTTACCACATCGTGAAGCCGCATCCGTCGGTTCCACGCCAGAAGCTTCGGATAGGTGGACGCTTCGAGCACAATTCCAAGCACCTTCAGTGACGAAACGTGGGGAAACAAAGAGAAATCGGCGATCGACAGGCGGCCGCACACGAAGCCTTCCGCATCGATGGACGCTTCGAGTGTAGCAAGGATCTTGTGCAACTCTTCGCGACCGGCCTCCAGCAATCCTTGCGGGGGCTGGTCGGACCGGCGGTGGGTAGGCCACGTCCAGATCGAGATGTCGTGAATGATCGCATCGATCACGGTATCGGCGACGCGCTGCCAGCGCCGTGCCTCGGCACGAGGTTCGGCACCGGCGGGAAAGATCGCAGGATCAGGAAATCGGTCGTCCAGGTAAGCGACGATGTCGGCTGAGTCGGTCACCGTGAGCGAACCATCGACCAGCACCGGCACCTCGGAGCGCGCGTTGACCCGGGCGAGACGCCCGTGCTCTTTCAGGGCAAGAGCATCGATCGAATCGTACTGCACTCCCTTGAAGGCAAGTACCATCCGCACCTTGCGCGCAAAGGGGCTGAACGGATTGTCGTACAGGGTCAACACGGCGTTCTGTCTTTGTCACGAATCCAGTGGTGTATGAAGCGAGTGACTCACAGGCGGCCCTTGCGGTACTCGGTCGGACAACGACACTGCGCGCAGCCGCGCTACATCGGGTTTGCGACGTGGATCAAATGGCTCTCCTTGTCGCCGCGGCGTAGATGTCTCCGTCGCCCGACCGGCGGCTTTCCGGTACTCCCCAAAACCCGCACACGAGAGCCGCGTCAATACTCCTCCGGGTTGTGCCTCTCTCCGTGACACGTCAGATAGCATCGTCCGTGCTTGTTCCCAAGATCTATAAACTCCAGTCGACCGGTCCCGGGATCCGCCGATACCACCGAGAGATCGAAGTTGATGAGGTGGGAATTGTTTACCGAGTTGCCCTGGGTGGAACTTATGCCGTGAGGGTCGTGACAAACACTACATGGGGCGTCTTCGCCTCGGATGTGTTTGTCGTGCTCGTCGAAACTGTCGTCATTGAGCAAACTCGTTTGGCTATGACACTTGAAACACATCTGGTACTGGACCGGAGTGTACCCGATGCCGTCAAGCAAGTTGTAGCGTCGCTCGAGTATATGATCGTACATAGAACCGTGCGGCCCGGCGGGGCCGCTTCCGCCTGCTCCGGGCCCCGTGTCGCTCGCATGGCAGTCGGTGCAGTAGATGTAACTAGATTCGGTGTAGGGCGGAAGAAGACTGGGAACATCGTTGTTATTACCGAGGGCAACGACAGGATGAAACGAAGGACCCGGAAATTCGAACTGTAGCCGCTTGTCCACCTGCGCAAGCTGTCGGTTTACCGGAGGGGTCGTCATGGAAAACTCGCCGTGACACTTGAAGCATACCTCGTACTGGAAAGTGACATTAGCGACAGGCTGCCCAGCGGCATCTATTCCCGTCGCGCCACGCAACGCCCCGCTCGCAAACGGCGCGATCGCGGCCGTCTCGGTGGCAGCATGCGGATTGTGACAGTCAGTGCACTCTACGTGACTGGTCATCGGTAGGCCGGCATCCTCGTTGGGCTCGTGAACGTCGGTCTCGGCCGCAACGGGGTGGTTGAACGGCGTCGTGATGTCTGCCGCAATGTCAGTGGCCGCTACCTGTCCGTTGTGACATACGAGGCAATTGTCCTCTTCAAACCCGTAGTTCAGTATCCACGCGGTGCTCCCGGCGGCATGCGGGCGGTGACAGTTAGCACACGCGTTATCCGCAACCGTCGTCAAATCACTCCCCGGCCACGGATCGGGTAGTGTACCGTTCCATGTCGCCAGTGACGTCGCATGTACTGACGTCGTCCAGTCGGAGTGATCGTGGCAAGTACGGCACAGTTCCGAGCCCACGGTGGACGCCACCAGGAACTTCCCAAAGCCCTCCTCGTGGGGGTCGTGGCAAGAGGTGCACTGAAGTTGCCCGAACCCATCCAACCTAACGTCGCCTGTCAACGCTACCGGGTCTACTAGATCCGGGTTAGTTGCAGCTAGATTGCCGTCGTAATCGAATGACACCGGATGGTCGTCACTCAAGTCGCTACCAATCAGACCCGGCCCGGCGGGCAGGAATCGTACGCCACCGACAAAACCGACCTCTGCAGCTTCACTCAACAGCGCACCCAACGCGACGGTTCCGTCGTGACACGACAGACATAGTTTGCTCGCCCCGGTGGGCTGGCCGACTACGGCCGTTAGTGTCGGACTGTCATACGGGATGTATGTGGCCGTCGAATCCTCACGGTTCCACAGTATGCCCTGAGTTACCGACGCATGGTGCGGTGTGTGGCAGAAGATACAAAGGCGCGATTCTTGATCAGCCTTGACCGTTCCCGGTCCGGACACCGACAAGTTGTGCTTGGTGTTCTGAATCCCGGCGTGAACTGGTAACGCCAGCAAAGTAACGAACGACAGAGCGAGGGGAATGATATAATACACGGCTGATCTAGTTCCCAAGGTACTCGAAGACCTGAACCCGCTTATTGTATCCATCGGCGATGTAGATTCGGTTGCCGTCGGTGACCTCAAGGCCCGCAGGTAACCAGAACTGCCCAGCCCCTGCGCCCGGTTCGCCAAAGTATAGCAACAACCTTCCCTGATCGTCGAAGATCTGTACGTTCTCAAATAACGCATCGACCACATAGATGTGTCCCTCGCCGTCGACATCGGCCCCTTTCGGCCGTAACAACGCTCCCGGTCCGTCCCCGACCCGCCCTAGAGTAAACAGCGGCACCCCCGAAGAAGACAAGACCTGAACTCGGAAGTTCAAGGTATCGGTAACGTAGAACCTCCCTGCACCGTCGATGGCAAGGTGCGTTGGGTAGTTGAACTCGCCCGGCTTATCGCCACGACCTCCGACCGCACGCTGCACCGCACCCCTCTCATCGAGAGCGACAAGGCGGTGTGCGCCGCTATCAACCACCCACAACAGGTGCTCCTCGGGGGCAAACGCCACTCCCGTGGGACGAACAAGTTCTCCCCCCGCATCCCAGCTGGGCAGCATATCTCCACGCGCATTGAACCTCAGGATCAACCCAAGCGCAGAATCTGATACGTAGGCGGTACCCTCCGTGTCATGCGTTACCGCAATCGGAGACTGTATCTTGTCGCGCGGTCGCTTCGGCAGTACCTGGTATCGGCCGCCCTTTAGGTCAAAGACGTGGACGGCATGCGCGCCCGGATCGGTAACCCACAGTCTGCCGCGCGCATCGACGGCGACATCGTGAGGGCGAACTATCCGCGGCGGTTGTTTGCCGCTCACCCAGTTCCAGAAACGCGACAGCACGCCGTCGCGAATCCCCAAGTCCGCCGGTCCCCTAATCTCAGAGACCCAGCGGATCCTGGCTCGCGACGGTTCCCGCGGCCAGACCGGCCCACTCAACTCTGTATCGAGACCGTTGCGCGCGGCAACGGTGGGCCCACAGGCGCTGATCATCAAGCAACCGCAGATAACAAACAGTAGCAGTATCCGAGCCAGTCGTCGGCCGGTCCCAGCAATTCTGCACAGCGTATGAATGCCACAAGCCACCGTCAATAGCTCCTCTCTATTCGGAAAAACAACACGTTAACCAGCTCTTTAGTGCGTTCAAGATCACCAATCTTATTACTCACCTTGTTCCAGCTAAACTGGTCCTGAAGCTGCAGACGCAGACGACCGTAGTGATAGACGAAGGAGACATTCGCCCCTTGAACAGTAGTTTCATGCTCAACTTCGTCTAACAGGCGCGCCAACAAGCCGAATCGTCCGAGAATACCGTAACGAAACCAGACCGTAGCGTTTGCATCTGCGGAATAGACCTCGGACAGCCGGCCGGTATCGGTGATGAGATCACGCACATAGCCGACTGAAGCATTCAGAGCGGCCCGTCGCAGCGGCCTAAAATTCACGCTGTGGACGGCACTGTACCGTTCACGCGGAGTAATGTCCGACTCGGTGCGTTCGTATTCCAGCCGCGTACTATTGTGAGCGAACAACGCACTCAGACTCGCATTGAAGCGACTCTCGTCACTCAGGGTGTTGTCTTCTTCGCTGCCACGGATGAGATCCTGGACGGTCTCGCTGTAGCTAACGTCGGCACTCCAATGTTCGAACAAGTAGAGACTGGCACCGTACAACATCGTACGAGTCGTAAACGTCCGAGCAGGCTCACGAACAAAATCATAAGCGATGGAGAGCTGCGGCGTCGTCGTGGGATCAATATTACCCGCGGGTTTTATCAGCAGAAACGTTCGCGTGTTTTCGACAATCACATCGTAGTCGATACCTTCGGTAAACAGATTCTGCGTCGCGGCGTCTATGACCACAATGCTGGTCACGACCGCATTGAGGTTGTCGATCTCGATTGGCACGCCGATCAGGACGTCGGCCAGCTCGCTGAGAATACTGGCGAGTGAAGATTCGACGTCTTCGTCCTGATACGCATACGAAGGAGAAAACCTCAGTCCGAAGCGCCCACCGGGGATTTGCTTGGTGTATCGGAGGCTCACGGAGCCGTCAGCCTGCTGAGTACTCCCGGTGTCAAAATCAGTGTAGGCGACGCTGGCAAGGACGGTACTGCTGAGAGACTGATAAAGCTGATGTGTCAGACCGGCAAACCCACGATTGCTGGTCTGTCTACTACTGGCGCTCTCCTGGAAGTTAAAGGAATATCCATAGTTCGAGTTTAACGTTTCTCCGTGGGTTACAATCAGAGTTTCGTACAGGGAAAGGGACTGAGAATTAAAGTCCCCACCGGTGTCAGTAGCGAGCAGCTGGCTCGAGAGTCTGCTGTTAGCCAACTCGAGTTCCTGGGACATCCTCAGGTACTGCCGCTCGAACGTACGGGTGTTGCCGCTACGCCCTGACTCCTGCAAGTCCCATTCGTATTCCAGCTGGTTGCGCGCACGCTCGGTTTCATTGTCGACGACGACCTCGATCTCGTCAGCGACACGATCGGTGCCGAAGGGTCCATTCGTGGTCGTCTCGATGTGACGATACTGCGCCCTGGCGGGGGTACTCAACTCACCAATTCCCAGATCACGTAGTCGCAATCCAGCGCCGTACTGAAAGGTGTCGACACTACGCCGCGGAGCAAACGGCGAATTGATGTCGGAGTGAATCTGGCTCGTGAAAAAAGACACCGGATAAGGCTTGTCCGGCAACACCTGCAGGTTGACGTTAAAGCTTTCCTGTAGGGCATCGATTTGCGACAGTCCCTTTTCTCCCGAAGACTCGACAAAGTCTTGCTCAAACTTCAAACCGAGATCTACTGAAACGCGTAGTAGCGCCGGGTGATAGATCCAGCCCTGCGCACCCGTTGAGATCTCCTCAGACACGGCCCACTCATTGAGATCGGTTTTCGGGTTTTGGTCGGACTCGCGCACTTCCCGATCATTGCGCACCTCGACAGCGGTCTTACCGTGCCAGCCATACATACGGTAGTAGGGGCCGCGCCGACGCTGCGCCTCGACGACTTGGGGAACCAAGGCTTGAAGACAAAACGTGGCGATCAATAGTGCTACGCACACCGGCCAAGGTGCGTAAGCCCACGCGGGTCCGGCACTTGGCCTAGGCCCTTCCAGCGGGGCGTATCTACCACCAAGCGACCTCATGGCTTCAGCGTAGCCTTGGCAATCTTGCGCACTACATGCTGCACAGACGAGCTACTTTCCGACTCCCTAGCGGCTTTCAGGATGAAGCGATTCACGCCACGGTGTGGGTCGTGGCAACGCGTACAGTCCGCGATGACTTGAGCGTCAGCCGGTCGAGCTGGATCTTCTCCGGCATCTCCATCCGTCTGTTCTTGGGTCGGTACCGAGGCTGGATACGTAGTGTCGAGCTCGGAGGGCCGATGCTCCGGCGTAAACGCGAGTAAATCTCCGCGTATGTGGCATTGGGTACACAGCCGAGCAGACGGCTCAGCGTGCACGAGGTGTTCGTATGACGATGAGTGGGCCTGGTGGCACGTCACGCACCAGCCGACATGTACGGGACCATGCATCCATAGGCCGGCATTCTCCGGCGCACTGGGGGCAAAATCGCTATGGCAACGTATGCAGAGTTTGTCTACCGGCATGCGCAGACGTCCCGCTTCCGCCAGCTCGCCACCGGCACCCGGCATCAACGGCAAATTTGCACCCGCGCTTCTGAAACCAGAGGCAGCCGCCAGATCGTGACAGCTCCCACATTCCTTCGCGGCAAAGGGACCGTGGGTAAAGCGACTTATCTTCGCTACTTGCCTTCCACGGCGCACGCGCTCTGATTCCGCTTGCGCTGCCTCCTCAACGGCTTGCTCTTCCGCCTCGGCAAGCAGCCGAACGCGGTCCTCCGGAGAGACATAGGGCGGCACACCATCGAAGATAACCGCAAGGACATCGTGTCGCGCCTGCTCACTGCAGGCTGAGGTAAGAGCCATGATCGGCGCGCCGACTAAGACGAGCACCGCGGGCATGAACCATGCTGAGCGGCACGCCATCGACACTACTCAACTTCAGCGTCGTCTCCCGAAGAGAAGTCCACATATTTGCTGGGATCCTTCGGGTTAACGAAGCCGTATACCGCGACTTTGTTCGGACCGTAGTTGTTGGCGACAAGGACGACATACTCGAGAGTGAAATCCGGAGACACGTAGTCCTTGAAGTAATCGACGAGGTCATAGCTCACGAACACGGACCCCGGCAGGTACATCTGCCCCGGCCCAACACCGCTTCCGCCGAACGCGAGGACGACTTGCGCGTTGCTGCTATCCCAGATCTGCACGTTCTCGAAGGCGGCATCCACCGTGTATAGGTAACCTTCTCGATCCGATGCCGTGCCCTTCGGACGCGCAAACGTACCGGGCCCGTCGCCGAGAAACCCGTAGGACTTCACGTACTCTCCCTTCTCATCGAATTCCTGCACGCGAAAGTTGGCCATGTCGGTAACGAACAGATGGCCGTCCTCGTTCAACGACAGAGAGGTCGGAGTATTGAACTCCCCCTCGTCCTTTCCCGGACCTCCTATTGTCCTGACGGCCTTCCTACTACGACGGTCGAACACCAAGACCTGATGGCCACGTCGATCGCAGACGTAGAGACGACGCTCGTCGACGGCAACGCCTGTAGGAAGAATCTCAGCCGGGTCTCCATAGGACCCCACAAACTCGTTTTCAGCATTGAACTGCACGACTTGCCTACGCCCGCTGTCCGCGAAGAACTTGTCGCCATTCTTATCAATCGCGATCGCTACGGGGACGTTGAGCTTACCGTCATCGTGGTCGCCTATCGTCTCGAACAGTTTCTGCTTCAAGTCGATCTTAATGACCGTATCCCATCCCGGATCCGCCACGTAGATAACGCCGTCGTGGGCGGCTATACCAGTCGGCTTTCTCAGTTTTCGAACGCTCGAGACGTCGCCCACCAAGAAGTTCATCAAGCGGCTCTCCTTCTCGATGTCACGTGCTTCGACGATCTTTGTCAGGAACTGAATCCGCGGCCTTTGCGGTGGTGGCGGATAGGCGACATACGCCGTAGAAACCTGACCGCCGGTCGAGCATCCGCCCGCGATGACGCCCACGACCAGTACGATCATTGTCCGCATCAAGTTCCTTGCTGGGATTGAAAGAGTCATCGCGTCCCCAACTACCAACCTGCTACCCATGTGGATCTCCAAGCCGCATAGGCGACTCGATGGCTTCCTGCCGACTGTACTCGACAGAAACATGACAGCTTGTTGCACACTTGCCACCGTTTTCGGTCTCCTCGAACTTCAGCGTAAGTCGCTGCTGCCCATATAGCATGAAGTTGCTAATCAGTGGCGCGTTACTGGCGCCATGCGCCTCATGACAAAGACGACAAGAGCGACCTCGACGCAGCTTCGCGACATGCCGGTAATGGAGATTGTCGTCACCATTGCGGAAAGCCGTCGCCGTACTCGTTTCTTGCTCTTCAACCAGCGTCGGGTCGTGACAGGACTTGAAGCAAGCAGAATACTGCGCACGAGTGTAAGTGGCATAGGAGCCGGCCGGGATCGTTCCGTGGAGTATGCTCGACGGCAGCTTGCCTTTCGCGTGAGTGAGATGACACGCCAAACACTCGCCGTCTCGGAGGGGACCATGCAAGTACAGCTTCGAGTTAGCCCAAGCCCGCCCTTCCTCACTCTCGGCCTCAACTCTCTTGCCAAGCATGGAAGAAAACTCCTGGTGACAACCGCTACTAGTACACGCGCCCCCGTCCGCTGCACCAACAACCGTCACCCACATCAATAGACACGCGGTAGCGAGAAACACTACTGCCCCTCGGGCCGCTCCGGTCATGCGCAGGTCTCGTGGTTAGCCATGGTGCAGTTCTCAAGGACGAAAAAACAAAGACAATCCTACACTTAGATGCACCCGAAAAACACCCTTTGTAACTAGAAAGGGCCGACCCCGAAGGACCGGCCCTTTCTCTACTAGACTATTCGAATCACAAGTCTCCAGTCATACCTACTTGTCGTGGCAGGTCAGGCAAAGAGCACTCGCATTAAGTCCGGTGAGATCGTCACCCTTGGTCGTCGTCCGCAGTAGATGAGTACCCGCAACGGACTCTCTGTCGTGAACATCGTGGCAGGTTGAACACTCTACTCGGTTGTTATCGAGCAGTGAGGCAACCGTATCACCGTTGGCCATGGTAATGGTCGCGGGATCGAACAACTGCGTATCGTTCAAGTTGTCATACGTGATCGATATCGGGTGGTTGTTGGTCAGGCTCGCAGCCGTGTTACCGATTACAAATCCCCCACTGTAATCGCCCATGAGATAGGTCGTGCCGCCGCCGTAACCGGCATCGGCAGGCCCCTTTCCGTCGTACTGGTTGACGGCAGTGACGCCATCATGACAGCCAAGACACAGCTTCGACGTTCCCGCCGGCGCAGCTTCGATCGTTCCATCGATGAAATCGATCAGGTTGGGATCCGATGCGTACATCGCCCAACTCGCCTTGGTTGTCACCTCGTGATTCCACAAGATGCCCTGGTTGCCGTAACGAACCGCACCATGGTCATGAGGAACGTGGCAAGTCCGACAGATCTCTTTCCTTTTGTTGTTCCACGCGGCGGTGTTTGCGTTGTCATTCTCGATGTTCAACGCAGCACCAGCGACAATGTTGTCGGTGAAATCATGCGGGCTGCCCACTATCCCGGTGCCCGTTCCGTTGGCCAGGACCAGGCCGGGACTCGCAACCGCAAGTGCGAGGAGACCCATCCCCAAAACCCTACTTAAACGCATTTTACTTGACCTCCTTATTGGCAAGAACCGTTGCAACCCACGGATACTTCGTCTCTACACTCTGCTTGGTTGCGCTTACTTATTAGCAAGAAGCTCGCCGCCGCTACACGACAATCGAAATCGCTAATATTACTTTTAAGCCGTTGAGAACTCGGTTTCGAAAAGTGACTCAAGTACTTGTTTTTCCTTGCACTTGAATAGTTGACTGCTACCTATTCGGGTGGTCCGAACTCTCCACGGAAGAAACGGAATAAACTCCTACTTACATCTAGTATTAGGATCAGGGCCGCTCAATTCCCGGACCTGAGAGACGTAATCCAGCCGGATTCCCGCGTTCAGGAATCCGACCGACGCCTCCATATCCAGCTAACGTATGCGGCGGGCGTTGCGGTGCGCGGAGAACCGAACCTCAGCGCGCCGCTTCCCGATCGTAACCAACGGCGGGATGGCAACCAGGCTGGCATGACCCGCCGGTAGGGGTGATCTCAAAGTCGATGGGTAGCATCCACTGTCCGAAACGAACTCGGTCGCGCACGAGCTTGACGTTGCCCGCAGCGTGAAAATCGTGGCACGCGCGACAGGTGCGGCCCTTTTCTGCCCGGTTCACATGCAGGTAATGGAGGTTACGCGTCCCATCACGAAAGCCGGTAGACGAACTCGTTTCTCGCAGGGTGAACGCTTTCCGGTCATGACAAGAAAAGCAGAGCTCATAACGATCGACCTTGAATCCTGCATAGAAGCCAGCGGGGAAAGGGGCTTTGAGCAGCCGCAGATGCTCGCTTCCGTGAGGGGAGTGGCACTGCACGCAGGTGTCCTTTTCCGTTAACGGCTTGTGCCGCTGCTCGTTGTCGTCGAGCCAGGCTTGCATATCAAGCAGCACTGAGTTGCCCGACCGCAGACGCTTATCGTGACAGCCGAGACAGAGGTTCTGCGGCTTATCCTTCAACAGCGGTTTCTCATCCGCTCCATGGGGGGAATGGCAGTTTACGCACTCGTCTCCCTTTAGAGCGGCACCGTGATCGACAGCCGAACCCTCGACCGCCTCGACAACCTCCTCGTGACACTCCGCGCAAAGTCGGCGACCCTTGGCCGGCAGCATTCTGGGGTGGTCAGCACTATGCGGATTGTGGCAATTCGTACAGTCTCCGGCCTCGTGCTGGTACTTAGCACCGTTCATCGCTTTGCCATGGTCATCGTGGCAATCCCAACACAACGCGGAAATCTCCGCATTAAGAAGCAGACTACTGTTAGGAGAAGAGTGAGGATCATGGCACGAGACGCACTGTCCCTCTTGCGCCGGCTCGTGCTTGTACTCGCCTTCGATGAGGTCATCGTGGCAGTCGAGACAAAGGCCGTCTTCAGGCTCGGCCGACAGCAACGCACTCGCCTCGCTGCCATGAACTTTGTGACAATCGAGGCACCCGTCCTCTAGCGGAAAGTGGATATTCTTCTGAGCGTAAATCTCCTTCACCCGATCCTCATGACACTGCGAGCACAACTCGGGCGCATCAGCGACGGTGAACTCGTGTCCGCTGCCCGCCGGTCGGTGACACTCCCCGCACTCCTGCGCCAATCCGGGCCAGTGCAGAGTACTGTGCTCGTTGAAATCGCTATGGCACCCGGACGAGACACAGGGAGCTGCCGGATCGACTGCCGGCGCAGCGGCCGCATCGCCTGCAGCGCCGGCGCTAACAGCCGACGCCAGCAAGAACAGCAACGCAACCTGCTGCACTACGTTGCCCGCGACCATTTTTTCTTACCGGCCTGCACTCTCTGTCTTTCACCGCGAAAGAACGACACGAGACTAAGAGGCTCCCACGGGCCCCTTAACTCAACCACATCCAGCCGAGCCAAGCCCCTGGCGGATCAATGCTCGTACTTCAGTTTAAAGTGCTCGTGGACACCCTCTTTAGCTTTCTCGAAATCGAACTCTTTGAAGAACGGGCTCTTCTCGTTGTGGCAGGTGGTACATTGCTCTTTAGTCGGCTTACCGACAAAGCCCAGTGGCGCAAGATCGGCTGTCTTGAACTCCTTGTTCTTGTTGGAGTGTAAGTCGTCGGCGAGGAATCCGCCACCAGCGCCGTGGCACATCTCGCAGCCAACCCCGCGGAGTCCGGCATCGTCTTCGGCCACGCTGTACCCGCCAGGTTTTCCGTAGCCGGTAACGTGACAAGAAAGGCACTCGGGGTCCGCAGTGTAATCCTTGGCCGGGTCTACGCCTGCCGCCTGCTTCTCGGCCGCACGCTCGTTCGGCTTCAACGCGTCAAAAGCCTTGGACATCTTCGTCTTTTCCCAGGCTTTGTACTGTTTGATGTGGCACTTCTTACAGGCACCCGGCCCCACGTAGGTGGACTCGGCCGCTGCCGGCTTCGCAACGACAAGTGCCAGCACGCACACAGCGAAAACGGCGCTCCAGGAACTACTAGGTTTCATAGTCACTATTTTTCTCCTCTGGTCTCTCGGTTCAAGAAAGCAATCAAGTCGGCCATTTCGTTACCCTCGAAGCGAGGCCAAGGAACTCCAACTTTCGCCATCTCGCCGAGCATCTCTTGACCGAACCGCCACATGGCATGCGCCATAAGAACGGGGGACGCGTTGCCGGCTATTGCATCGAACCCAGGGCCGACGTCCCCCCCGCTCTCGCCAATCGCGTGACACCTAACGCACTGCTTCTCCAAAAACACCTTTCCCCCGGCCTCGGCGTCTCCCTCGGCAAAGAAATAGCGACGCGCAATCAGAAACGTGATCACGTCCGCCATCTCCTGCGCTTGCAGTTCTTGGGCCGGCGCACCCGTGCGTCGGATCTCTTCCAGCATGCGCGGGGCATGATTCCAGAGCCGCGCCGCAATACCCGAAAGGGTATCCGGCAGCTCTATCCTTTCCAAATCCGGGGCACCCTCTTCACCATCGTCCGCAGTGTGACAGCTGGCACAGCCTCGCACTTCAAAGACCTGCTTGCCGCGTGAGATCGAACCGGGCTCGAGGTACTCCTTCTCTCCACTTGCCGCGCGAGAGCGGACATAGGCAACGACATCGTTCAGGTCGCTGTCTCTGAACTCCGGCCAAGCTATACCGGCCTCGTCCATTGCAGCCTTCATCGCATCCGCGTGCGTCCACATCTTCTGTGCCCACACGACCGGATTGACGTAGCGGGCCCACTCGACGAGATCAGGTCCTACCGTTTCTCCCGGTTCATCCACGGAGTGGCATTGGGTACATTGGTGTTCGTTCAATACTTTCTTGCCGGAATCCGCGTCTCCAGGTTCATCCGCGTAGCGGATGAACAACAGAAGCGCGAATAGGTGGCTCATTTCTTCTGGAGAGATCGGTGTGAGTTCCATCCCCCCTTCTTCCATCCTCTCCCACATACGCGGAACATGGTTCCACATTACTCCCGCGAGTTGTCCAGCAGTGGTATGTTTGAGGGTCCGCGTTCTTCCTAGGTCTGGTCCCGAGACTCCGCCTTGCCCCCAGACGGCATGGCAACTAACGCACCCTTTATCGCGAAAGAGACTCCAACCTCGCTCGGCCTCGCCGGTCAACGTGGTGCGCTTGGCATCCTCAGCCGTGAGTGCGAGCTCCTTCTCGCTCTCGGTAGCCTGAGAAGCACCCGCGTACGATACCGTCCAGGCACCGGCGACAAACGCCATTGCGAAAACCATCACCGCAACTTTCTTGGAGGTCATTGCCGCCCCCCTCCACCGGCAGGCAGTGCTGCTGCCAAAGCACCGCTATCGGCTTCCGGCTCCGGCGACTCGACCTTATAGGCATCAATCCTGTCGAGCATGTCCTGTTTCGCATTCATACGTCCTTCTTGAATCTCCCAGATGGAAACGATGGGGAAGAAGCGGGTGAAGAGTACGTAGAGCAAGATAAAGAAACTGAAGCACCCCACCAGCATCGACCACTCTACCCAGGTTGGATGATAGAGGCCCCTGTCGATCGGGAGTCGTGGATTCGCGATCGTCGGAATGACTATTATGAAACGTTCGAGCCACATACCAATGGTGATGAAAATCGACACTACCACCGTGCCCGCAACCGTGCGGGTCTTGCTGCGGCTAAGGATGGCCATCGGAACGATGAAACAACACACGACCATCGTCCAAAAATAGCCGGAATACTCGCCGTTGATCTTCGCCCACCACACCGTCAGTTGAACCGGCTCACCGCCGTACCATGTGGTCAGGTACTCACTGAATGTGAAGTAGAACCACAACAAGGTCATCACCAGGAGCAACTGGCCCAGGTAGTCGAAGTGGATGTTCTTCAGATAGCCCTCCAGGTGGTAGGCCCAGCGGATGATCGCCATAGCAATGATGAGAGCTGCAATTCCGCTAAAGATCGCGCCCACCACGAAATACGGACCAAAGATCGCCGCGTGCCACATAGGCTGTACGGTCATCGCGAACACAAACGAAACCACAGTGTGTACTGATACCGCGACAGGAATTACCAGTACCATCATGAAGCCCATCGCTTTCTCAAGCCGCTCATACTGACGTTCGGTGCCTTGCCATCCGAGAGCCAGCATCCGATAGAGCCACTTTCTTTTGTTCGTCTGATCGCGAAGAATCGCGATATCCGGGATCAGCGGAAGATAGAGATAAATCGTACTGCAGCAAAGATAGACACTGATCGAACAGACGTCCCACAACAGCGGCGACTGTAGGCGCCCGTGTTTGAGGACGTAAAGCAAACGATCCGGGCGACCGAGATCGAAAATCACATTGCCCACGCCGAATACGATGACCATCACGGTAATCACTTCGGCCGACCTGGTGATGGCTCTCCGCCATTCAGCCCCGGCCAATCGCAAGATCGCGGAGATCAGCGTTCCGGCATGGCTGATGCCGATGAAGAACACAAAATTGATGATGTACATGCCCCAGTACACCGGCCGGTTCATCCCGGTCACGCCCAGGCCGGTTCGAACCTGATATACGTAGGCCGATACTCCGAGGCTTACCCCTGCAAGCAGGCAGGCAACGACAATCCAAAAGCGTGAATCCGACTCGACGGTCGGCCTTACAAGAGCCCAATCGGGTCCCAACGGATCGGTAGGTTTCGGCATGCGCCTGTTATGTGAGTGACTCACTTGCCGCTCCCTACTCGCAGGTAATACACCTTTGGTTCAGTCCCGAGATCTTCCAGCAGGCGAGACGCACGCGACGAACGCGACAGTTTAGACACCTCGCTGTCCGGGTCCGCGAGGTCACCGAATACCATTGCGTCGGTAGGACAGGTCTCGACACAAGCCGGAACGTATTCTCCCGGTCGAAGGTCTCGCCCTTCGAATGCAGCCGCATCGCGAGCTTTCATCAGCCGGTGATTGCAGAAGGTGCACTTCTCGACCACCCCCTTGTAACGAACCGAAACGTCCGGGTTAATGCCCTGCTCATAAGTTTCGGGAACGTCGGGGGGAAACCAATTGAACTGCCGCACAGTATAAGGACAGGCGTTGGTGCAATAGCGACAACCTATACACCGGCTGTAGACCTGGCCGACTATTCCTTCTGACTCGCTGAAGAACGTGGCACCAACCGGGCATACCTTGATGCACGGTGGATGCTCACATTGCTGGCACATCACCGGAAGTACCGACATCTTCGTATGAGGGTATTCGTCTTCGTAGACCGGCATCATGTTAATCCAACGAATGGACCTGCTCTGTGCCCCGAGCTTAGGATTCGACGGCGGCACGTTGTTTTCTTCGTGGCACGCGGTAACGCATCCTTGACAGGCGGTGCAGCGGTTGAGATCGATTACCATTCCCCAGCGAGCCATCGTTCGTTCTCCTCGGCTATGCGGTCTGTTTTACGCGAACCAAGGTTGGGTCCCGCGGAAGCGCGAATCCGGAATCCTGCAGCCGGCCCGATAGCAGTTCGAGAGGTTTCGAACCGACCCCCGCATCGTAGCGCCCGCCGTAAACGCGGCCGCCACCTGTATGGAGGGCTACTACATCGGGACGAATCGCCGGGGAGAGCACCGCTCGTGCCTCGACTTCTCCGTGTTCACTGCTGACGAGCACGCGACCACCGTGCTCAATATCCAGATGGTGGGCGGTCTCCGGGTTCAGTTCTGCAGTGTTGGTCCAGCCCATCTCGGCCAGGGGAGAAGCAATGTCCTGTAGATAGGGAAGCGATCCACCCGGACGCACGCTCAGAGTCTGTTCGGTGGTCACGTAGAGCAAGAGCCCTCGATCGTGAGACCCGGCTGTGGCAGGCGATAGCGTCGGGCGAGCCGGAACGCGTACGGCAGCCAAGTCGATCCGATGATCTCCCCCGGGTGCCAATCGCCGCCATTCTCCATGCGCGTGACTCGAATCCCACCAACCACCGGTCGAGTGCAGTTGCTTCTCTAACCGGGTGACACTGTCATAGGCGGGACTCCGCCAACCGCTGCGCTCGAGTAACTGCGTCCACTCAGAACGTTCGGCCGCAGCAAAGGTGTCGCCCACGCCGGAACTGTAAAGCGCATTACTCTGAGCCGAGACCAGCTCGTCGTAGCTCTTCCAGCCAAACCTCTCGGCGACACCGCCACCGATCTGACCGGCCAGCGCGATGACTACGTCTGCGATATTTCGCGTGTCGGCTCGTCGCGGTGCCGCCGCCGCGCTAACCGACACCACCGGACGTCCGTGCTCGTCGGCAACGCTCGCATCACAGTGCCTTTCGATCCATAGGCTCCCGGGGAGAACAAGGTTCGCTGCTTGTAGAGTGTCGGTTACTACCGGCGAAGTTGAAACCACCACCGGGATCTTCGCGAGCGCTTCCGCAACTTTGTCTCCGGCCGTACTCGAGAATACCGGGTCGGCATCGTGCACGAACAACACCTCGATCGTCGGCCCGCGGCCTTCCAGAACCCAGGTCGCCAGTTCTTCAACGGTCCTGCGCTCTACAAGGGTGCGGCGGTCTGCGCGCACCGTACCCTCGGCATCGGGGGGCGGCTCTACAGGCCCATCAAGTATCGGCAACGGATTCGAGCCGGCAAGCAGCACACCACCCGGAACATCGATGGAACCGACTACCGCATTCAGGGTGTGTACGGCCATCGCATCGAAGAGCCCCGCGGAGGCCGGCCCCTCGGTGGGCCCGATCGCCAGCGGCCTCTGAGCGGCACCGAATTCGCGGGCCGTGCGGATGATTTGCTCCAGAGATACGCCGGTAACCTCCGCGACACGCCGTGGTGAGAACTCACGAAGCAGCCAAGATCGTACACCATCGTGATGCATGCCGAGTTGGTCGGTCCAATCGTAGTACCCTTTGGTTTTCGCACTCAAGAAAGTCGTCTGCTCGTAGCCCTCTTTGATGAGCATGTGGGCAATTCCAAGCGCCAGCGTCCCTACTGTGGACGGACGAATCGGCACCCACTCGTCGGCTTTCGATCCGGTCACGCCCATCCGCGGCCCGGCGTGCACGAATGACCCCCCGCTGGAACGCATGTCTGCGAATCCTCGATGCAGGGTCATGGTCGCCGACGCAGACTCGAGTAACCCGCTGTCGATGGAAAGCAAGAAGTCTGCATTCGCAATGTCGTAGACAAAGCGGCCTTCGGTTCCGTGCATCGCGCGTAAGGTCTCGTCTGCGGCACGATCGGCAGGGGTCTGGGAATCGACTATCCAGTCGGACCCGGCAGAGCGGACCAGACGCCCAAGCAACTGCGAGGAAATGTCCTGACCATCGCCACGAATCACCGCCACGCGTCCCGGCCCCCCGGCGATCACCCTCTTCAAGCGAACCGCAACCTCCGCAATCCCCTCGTCCCAGCCGATCGGTGCCCAACCTCCAACCGCGTCGGCAACTTTCCGGATCGGCCCAGCCAATCTATCGGGGTCATAGTAGAGTTGGAGGCTTGCCGCTCCCCGAGCGCACAACCCGCCCCGGTTCACCGGATGCAACGGGTTGCCGGTGACAGTAACCGGATGACCATTGGCAAGCCGCACTCGCAGACCGCACGCGGACGGGCACAGCTGGCAAATACTGTTCGCCCAAGCCTCCGTGGGCTCGAGAATCAGAGTGGAAGCTATGCGCTCATCATCACGTGAGCACCCTACCACCGGGCCAAAGCCGACCAGCATTGCGCCACTGCCTAGACCGAGAAGGAACTGTCGACGATTCAGCATTATCACCTCTACCTATGGCAATGGATGCAATCCGAGCTGACTCCGCGTTCCTCGTGACACTGCAGACACCAGTCCATCGTCTGGTCGACTAGCGGATACGACGGTGGGGCGATAGTTTCCGCTATGGCACCGTGGCACTGGGAGCAAGTAAGCTCGGCAACGGCTACATGCCTACGGTGCGAATAGAAGACGTGGTCGGCTACGGCGTACACACGTTGCCAAGGTACGTTGCGGCCCTCGGCTGCAAACGCCAGCAGTTTGATCATCTCGGGATCATCCGAGGAGTCGTCCTCGTGACAGTCCATGCAAAGCTCGGTGGTCGGTAAGCCTGAGAAAGTCGCTGTCGCGAAGTTCTGGTGGCAGTCGGCACACTCGATATCTTGCTCGATGTGCTTCTTGTGACTGAACTGTATCGGCTGCTCTATCGCCGGTGGGCCCGCGCAGGCCCCCAGTCCGACAGCAACAACGATCATCACGCCGCAAAGGGCTGCCTGACCTCCGAGCATGAGAACCCACTCCCTCGCCATTTTTCGACGCAGACACCGACGGCTTGCTTGATCGGCGAAACTCGATCGCTGAACGGGGTGGACCCCCTCGACCCGTGGCGGCACCGAGACGGCAGCCCTGACACCCTCAGTGCACACAGGGGCTACGCGCTCTCCCACCCGGGGGAACAAACAATACTGTGAGACCGTGGCATCAAGTCACGCCTGCTGCAGCACAACTTGTGCCATCTGATGGAGCGGGGTTCCGCCTTCATTTAGTAAGCTTTATCAGGCGCGAAGTTCCCGCTCTTCTCATAACCGAGAGAAAAGAGTTCCCGCCATTCCTGCTGGTGAGAGAGTGAAGCTACCTTTACACCCGCACCGCCGCGCTCAACGCGACAGGTTCGCCCCGCGTTTGGTGAGCCGAGCACGCAGCACCCTCGGGTCGAGATCGGCGGGGTCGGTGTCGGAAGCGACACACAGCGCCGCTGCGGTCCCTGCGGCCTCCCCGGTTGCCATGCAGGCCGGTATCTCCTTGGTTGCGTGGTGGACACGATGGTCGACCGAGATGCAGCGTCCCGCTACCAACAAGTTGTCGATCCCGGTGGGAAGAATGCAGCGGTATGGAATCTCATAGACCGCCCCGTACTTCGTCCAGTGACCGGTGATCGCAACGGCGTCGTCAAAGCCTTGATCCATATCCTCGTGGCGCAAGACGTAGCGCCCGCGCAATCGACGGCTCTCGGTAATTCCCAACTGGTCTGCGATCCGGCACAGATGCGCGCGTTCGAAACCCGGCACCTCGCGGCATAGGCGATCGACCTCGGCCATCACACGTTTGCGGCATTCAATCTCAGCGTGCGTGAGATCTTCGGGAGAGGTTGCGTCGATCCGCCGCGCGATCTTCTCGGTGGCTCCCCAAGGAAACAGCGCCTTCCCCTCACCGAGTGCTTGGAAGCAGCCGGCACCGGCGTCAATCGCGGCGTCGACATCTGCGATCCCGCCCATGGTGAACCACAGCCAGGGCAAGACTCGCTCGCTGTCGTGGGCGCAGCCCGTCGCCGCGTAGATGTCGCCGTCGCCCGATGCGTCGATAACCACCCGCGCCTTGATGGCAAAACGGCCGGATTTACCCTGGAAGGCCACGGCGCCAATGCGTCCGTCGCGCGCGATGGGATCGCAGGCCCAGGCGTGCAGTAGCAAGCGTACGCCGGCGTCCTCGACCATCTCGTTGAGGGCATATTTCATCTCCTCGGGATCGAAGGCCGCGGAGTAACGCACGCGGTGGGGCGCATGGCCCCACACCAAACCACGGCGGAAGTCGCGTTGGATCAGCGCTTCGTCATCGAGACCCCACTCCTGTCGGGGCGGAAACCAGGCAGCATCACGGCGGGCGAGACGATCCACCAGTTCCTGGCAAAGCCCGGCGATCACCTGATGTCCGCGGCCGTCGTCGAGCGTAAGCAGCAGGATAATCAGCCCGCCGGTGGCGAGTCCGCCGAGGTAGCCGTAACGCTCGACCAGCATCACGTCGGCGCCGTTGCGAGCCGCAGCCACGGCCGCGGCCACCCCCGCCGAACCCCCGCCGACGACAAGAACTTCGGTTTCGTGGCGGACCGGCGTGCGGCGTGCGGCCTCGTGCAGAAACTGTGTGTCTTCACCGGCCATGCGTTACCCTTCTAGGTCACGTCATCCTTTTAAGACAAGATCGAGCGTGCAATGGTCTGAAGCTGGATCTCGTTGGTGCCGCCTCCGATCTCGAACATCTTCGCGTCGCGCATCAGTTTCTCCAGAGGCAACTCGGCCATGTAGCCCGCACCGCCGTGAACCTGGATGGCCGCCAGCGAGACTTCGACGGCCTGCTCGGCGCAGTAGAGTTTGGCCAGCGAAGCGAGCCGTGCGTCCAGCTTTCCCTCGCGCTGGGCCCAAGCCAGCTTAAACACCAGGTTGCGCGCGTTCTCCAAGGCGAGTTCCATTCGTGCCAGCTTGAAGGCGATCCCTTGAAATTCGGCGATCGGCCGGCCGAACTGCTTGCGTTCTTTCGCATAACGAACCGATTCTTCGACACAACGCTCGATGATCCCGAGGCACATGGCGGGCATCACCGTACGTTCAAGGTTGAGCGTTTGCAGCGCCGCGTCGTCGCGGCCGTGGGTTCGCTCTGTAAGCGAGCCCAGCAGGTTCGTGCGCGGCACGCGGCAGTCGTTCAGAAAGATTTCGCCGGTGGGCGAGTCGTGCATGCCCATCTTGCGCAGCGGCGGGCCGGTTTCGAGTCCCTCGGTGCCGCGCTCCACCAGCACGGCTCGAACGACGGGCTCGCCGTCGCCTTGGACAACACGCGCGTAGATCGCGAACAGGTCGGCGTGGGGCGCATTGCTGATGAAGGTCTTCTGGCCGTTCAACACCAACTCGTTACCATCGACCACGGCGCGGGTCTGCATACCGCCGAACGCGTCGCTACCCGCCCCGGGCTCGGTCAGAGCCCAAGCGCCGATCTTCTCAAAGCGCAGCAGCGGCAGCGCGTGGCTTTTGATCAGCGCCGCGGTGCCTTGCGCCAAGATCGTCATCGCGCAGCCGAGCGTCGAGATCAGCACCAGGGCGAGACCCGGCGACACGCGCGAGAGTTCCTTGAGCAGCACGCTGGTGAGCAGCGGATCGCCGCCAAGCCCGCTCTGCTCCGTGGCGCCGTCGCGCGGCGGCGCGGAACCGGACGCGCGGCTCAGGTCGGCAAGCCGGCGCTCGCCCATGGCGTCAAGCAACTCTGCGATCCCGAGGTCACGTCCAAGCGAGCGCAGCAGTTCGTAGGGAAGGCGCGCGCCGGATTCGAGAGCGTGAACCGCGGGGGCGAGTTCGCGTTCGCACCAACTGCGTACCGCGCTCTCGAATGCCAGTTGGGTCTCGTCGAGTTCAAACATCAGTGCTCCAAGCGCTACCGACGCGCCTCGATTATATAGCCCCAGAGCGCGAGGTACCGGTACAGCGGAGGGAACTCGCCGAACGTGATCGAGGCAAAGCCCGCGTCGCGGAAGGCTTGCTCGAGTTCGCTCTTCGCGTAGAGATTCGAGCGCCACCAGCGGCCAATAAGGGGCCTGGTAAGCCAGTTGCGCCGCGTGATGAAGAGCACGAGGCTGCCACCTTCCTTCAGAAGGGAGCGAAGCCCGGTTAGCGCGGTGCTCAACCGCGAGCGCGGCAGGTACTCGAGCATGGAGGCCGACACGATAAGATCGTAGTTGCCCCATGAGTCCGCAAGCCGCTCCAACTCGAGGACATTGGCCTGCGCAAGGTCGATGCCTTCGATCTCACGCTTGCGAAGCGTGTCGCGAAAATGTTCGAGCATTGCCGGCGTGAGATCGAAGGCGTGCACGGGCCCGGGAACCAGACCCCGGCGCAGCAAGGCGTCGCGCAGCGCAAGCGTTACGATCCCAGTGCCGCACCCGGCATCGAGCACACGAAGCTCCGAGTCGAGCAGCGATGAGCGGAGAAAGTACGCGCGAAGCCCCTGCGGGTAGCGCACGAAACGAACAAACCGAACGTAGCTATCGGCCCTGTCCGAGTACAACTCCACGGGATCTGAGGTCGGCTTCACCCGTTAAGGAGGCCCTGCGTGCGCGGCAGTGTCAACGGGATTGTCAACTCGAGCGGCGGTAGAATTCCGGCTACGCTCGATTCGGCACGGGCGTCCGTTGTAGATGGGCATACCAGAAAACTCATCGAGCACGCGGTCGTCATGCAAGAAGTTCACATTGGTACCCGGGTACTTGCGGCTCGTCATCGTACTGCTCTCGTAGTTGTGCCCCCAGAACTGGTGAACCGAGACGACGCCTGGCCGGATGTCGGGAGAGCTGCGCGCCTCGACGTCGAGTGAACCGACATCGGTGGTGATACGAATCGTCTGCCCCTCGCTCAGATCCATTTCACGTGCATCCTCAGGGTTCAGTGTCGCCCAATTCCCCCTCATCTTCTCCATCAGAGCCGGGATGTTGTGGGTCCATGAGTTGTAGCCCGCTGTGCGGCGCGCACCCGAAATAAGCAGGAACGGATAGCGCGGCGTGGGCAGTGGCGGCCGCTCGAGCACTCGGCCGAGCGCTTCGATAAGATCGCTCGGCGCGAGGTGGATCTTGTGGTCGTTGGTGCGCAGTCCTTTACGCAAGAACTCGCCCCATTTTATCTCGGAGAATTTCACGCCCCCCGAGGCCTTCTTGAGCTTGCCGAGACCGGTCTTGCCCATGAGTAAGTAGCGGTAAAGGAGATCTTCGGTAAACTTAAAGCCTAGTGACTCGATTGCTTTGGCTGCGCCGCTCACCAGCGGGTCGTTTAAGAATGGTACCCCGGCGGCGCGCGCGATAGCCTTGATGATGTCCCATTCGCTGCGCGCCTGCCCACGCGGCTCTACAACTTTCGGTTTCCACTCGGCGTAAGGGTAAGGCTCGAACGTGGAGGTTAGGAAATGAAACGTTCCTTTCTCGTACATCGTTGCAGCCGGCAGGTTGTAGTGTGCAAACGACCCGGTATCGGAGCGGTAGAGATCAACGCAGACCAGCAGTTCGAGGCGCTTCAATGCCTTTTCCACTCGGGGCGTGTTCGGGAAAGTTATTACCGGGTTGCCGGCGATGATAACGAGGGCTCGGATGCGCTCGGGGTCATCCGATAGGATGTCTTCGGCCAAGACCGACGCCGGCGGCCCGCCGAAGATCTGCGGATAGTTGCCAATTCGAGACGCTGCCGGATTACGCCGTTTAGTGAACTGCTCGATCAGAGCGGGAACGTCGATAGCTCCCGGGTTGAAGTATACGCCGCCGGGACGGTCGATGTTGCCGGTGACCGCGTTCAGCGTCTGCACCGCCCACTCTGTCAGAGTTGTGTTGGGGCCGGTTTGTACACCGACACGTGTGGTGACAAACGCGCTGTCGGCCGCGGCGAACTCCTCGGCTAGGCGCGTTACCACAGCTTTCGGCACGTCGGTCACTTTGCTCACAGTGTCGAGATCGATGCCGGCCAGAGCACCCTCGACATCGCTCCACCCGGCACAGTGCTCTGCGACGAAGTGCTTATCGTACATGCCGTGGGAGAGAATCCACTGGAGCATCCCTAACAGAAGGAATAGATCGCTACCGGGGCGAATCGCTATGTGTTGCTGTGCTACGCGGGCGGTCTCGGTGTAGCGCGGATCGACCACGACGACCTTGCCCCCGGCGCGCTGTATGGCCTTGAAATCAGCTGCAATCCGCGGCCGCCGTTGCAGGAGCGTCATTCCTTGTGTGACCAACGGGTTGGTCCCGAGAAGAAGCGCAAACTTCGCATTTGCTGCATCGGGCTGAAGAATGAGATTCTCATTGCCGAACATTCGCTCGGCCACCGCCCCGCGGTCGGTATATTCAAGCGAGAGCACGTTGAATGAGTTCGGCGAGCCGAACGAGTGGCATAGGGTATTTGCAAGCGTGATCGAGATACTGTCGGCGGCGTTCCCCCAATAGGTAGCGATCGCGCCGGGGCCGTGTTTATCGCGCAGCGCGCGAAGCTTCTGTCCTATCTCACTGGTCGCGCGCTCCCAGGGCACCGGTTCCCAGCCCGACGGACCGCGCTTTTCCGGATGTAACAAGCGGTCGGGGTCGTTTTGATAGTCGGCGACGTGCATGCCCTTGATGCAGGCGTAGCCTTGTGTGATTGGGTGCTTTGGGTCTGGACGCACCTCCACCATTCGTCCGTCTTCGACATCGACCTCGATGCCGCAGAACGGCTCGCATGCGCCGATTTTGCACGTGGTTCGATAGGTTTTCACGCTAAGCCCTCCATCGAGTGGGCAAGCTTACACCATAGGGAGTTCTCACGGCTTGAAGGGAATGGCTGTTTCGCGGCGGAGTATGGCAGTTTGTATGGCGGTACTTGAAGCGAATGGCTGACAGCTGGACAGGCCGGGTGCTTATCTCCGTTACCCGGGCGCTTTACGTGGGGCAGGCCTTCGATACCCACGTCCATACCCATCACGCGATTCAGATATCGGTTGCGCTGGACTCGCCTTTTGCTCTGCGTGAAGGAGAAGATTGTGCATGGCGTAGTTACAATGCGGCGATCGTAGCGTCTAATGTTCGTCACCAGCTGGACGGACGTGGTGGACGTCATGCGCTGCTCCATATCGAGCCGGAGAGCGTTGACGGGCGGCGGATAAGCCGGGCGGCGGCGACCACGGGAATCGGAGAGTTGTCGGCCTCGGTCGTCGAGAAGGTAAGGGGCGCCGTTGAGCGAGCCGAGTGCGAAGCGCCGAGCGCAGTGCGCGCGCGTGAGCTGTTCGTTGAGGTCTTCGATGCGGTAGATTTGGCGCCGCTCAGGAGATCCGCGCTTGATGACCGCATCGGCGCTGCCGTCAGGGAACTCCGTGCTGACCCGAACCGCTACGGCTCGATCCCGGCGCTTGCTGCCGGCGCGGGTCTCTCAGCAAGTCGCTTCCGGCATCTGTTCAAAGCCGAAATAGGAGTGAGTTGCCGCCGGTATCTTCTCTGGGTGCGCCTTTACAATGCCGTGCGTGAGCTCGCCGGCGGCGGATCGGTCACCGACGCTGCCCACGCGGTAGGCTTCGCCGATGCGGCGTATCTTACCCGCACCTTCCGGCGCATGTTCGGCATCGTACCGTCGGCGATCAGCCGTTCGGTGCATCTGGTTGACGGTGACACCCAACCCGAGGTTGGTGATCATGGCCTCGACCGACGGGACGACCGCTGATACCGACGCCGACGCGAACGGTATCGACAAAACCGCCGGGTTTCGGCTTTCGTCATCAGACCGGATCGACGTCTCGGGTCCGATCGAGATCGGGTGAGCCCGGCGGGAGCAACGTGTTCCCGTAGCGCCCGACTTGGGCGTGCTCGTAGGCCTTCGCGCACTTCAGGAACGCGTAGTAGCCGGCGTTGACGGATGTGACGAACCCCGCCCAGCCGTTCAGGAAATTGCGGTGCAGGAAGAACATGCGCAGAAAGTACAGCGGCGGATAGAACAACATCGCAAAAGGCGACGAGCTCTTGCCTCTCTGCAAGCGCTCGGCAACCAATCCAGTCGAATATTTGTTGAACTTTTCGGCGCGTCTGTGGATGTCGACGTCGCCAAAATGGTAAAAGCGATTGCGCAGTTTCAGCTTTGTGCCGCCGGGTATGATCGGCTCCGAGTGCACCGGCATGTCCTTGAGTCGCCCCTTCGTCTTGTCAAAGAGCCGTAGAAAATAAGTGAGATGCATACCCGGGTGGGCCATGCGCCAGTACATCAACTCTTGGCGCCGCATCTCATATCCGTCGGCTTTGGGACCGGCGCGCATGACGTCCTGGATCTCTTCGGCAAGTTCGGGCGTGAGCATCTCGTCCGCGTCGAGCAGCAGCACCCAGCGATGCTTGGTCATCTCCATCGCCAGCTGTTTTTGCTTGCCGTAACCGAGGAAACTGTGCTGATGGAATACGCAACCGTAGCGTTCGGCGATTTGCGCGCACGCGTCGGTACTGAACGAGTCGAGAATCAAGATCTCGTCGGCCCACTTCACGCTTTCCAGGCAAGCCGACAGCGTGTCCGCGTTGTTAAACGTCGTGATGAACACCGACAGCGGCTCGGCTGTCGCTACAGAGTTGCTTGATATTTCTTTTGCCATGCTCCGAACATCGCGAACGGCCACGCGAACTCAAGCCCGCGTTTGCTGTCGAGCAGTAACGCGCGCACACGATCGCGGTCCATCCAAGGCTCGATGCCCTCCGGGACAAGAATCTCTTCGAGGCGCCCGCGCGACAGGCCGCGGAACCACTTTGTCATTGGTACCTGGAACCCGTGCTTCTTGCGATTGGCGAAACCCGGACCCATACGCCGCGATAAGAGCTCGCGAAGCAGCGCCTTCGTGGTGCCGCCGTCTACGCGCATCGCCGGTGGAATTCTTGCGGCCAGTGCGATGGCGTCGAGATCGAGAAACGGCACCCGTACTTCCAACGACACACCCATGCTTGCACGGTCGGTCTTGGTCATGAGTTGCTCGGGCAAGTAGGCCGCCAAATCGAGACCTTGCAGGCGATCAAGAATGGATGCGCCCGCGGGTAACTGCTCGGCCAGCTCGCGCCACCAGCCGGGCGCGCCGGGTTGCGCACGGCTATATTCGCGCCCGCGCAACACCGCTGCGAACGAACTCTTGTAAAGCGACTGACGATGCGCCCACGGCAACGTGCACATCACGGCATCGTAACGGTCAACCAACCCGCGCGATGCCTGCTCGAGGGCGCCGCGACGCTTCCATGACGGTCTTATCGCAGCCACGCTACCGATGAGTTGCGTTCGAACCGCGCGCGGAATCCGATCCACCCACGCCATCTGGCGCTGGCGCAGGTAACGGCGATAACCCGCGTGGGTCTCGTCGCCGCCGTCTCCCGAAAGCGCAACGGTAACATGCTCGCGCGCGAGCGCGCTGACCATCAGCATCGGCAAACCCGCCGGATCGCAAAACGGCTCGTCGAACGGCTCGACCAACCGCGACACCATTTCGAGATCGTTCATGCCCATGACCAACTCGTGATGGTCGGTAGAGTACCGATCGGCAACCGCGCGCGCATAGGGCAGTTCGTTGTACTTCTTCTCCTCAAATCCCACGCTGAACGTGCTTACCGGCTCAGAGGAGATTTCGGACAGGTAGGAAACGATCAAGCTCGAATCGGTTCCGCCCGACAAGAACGCCCCAAGGGGAACATCGCTTACCGTCTGGCGTTTCACCGCGGTGCGCAACGTCGCGTCGAGTTCGTCGAGAAGCTGCGCACGATCGCTGTGCGACTCTTCAACGCGGCCGAACGGTACTTGCCAGTAACGTTCGGCCGCAGGCAGTTCGTGGGTCGCGTCGGGCCCGAGATCAAACTCGATGCGATGCGCAGCCTCTAGTTTGCGCATACCTTTCCAGATCGCCCACGGCGCAGGCACGTAGCTATGGTGAAAATAGAGATCGAGAGCCTCTGGATCCACGCGCCGCTCTACCCGCGGATCGGCGATGATCGCCTTGGCCTCGCTGGCCAAATACAGAGTGCCGTTCCAGATGCCGTAACAAAGAGGTTTGACGCCGCAATGGTCGCGCGCGGCGAACACCCGCCGCTCCTCGGCGTCCCACACGGCGAATGCGAAAATCCCGTTCAGATGATCAACGCAACTCTCGCCCCATTGCATAAACGCGGCCAGCAAGACCTCGGTATCGCCACGCGTGCGAAACGCGGATCCGTTACTCTCGAGTTCGTCGCGAAGCTCCCGGTAGTTGTAGATCTCGCCGTTGTAGACCAGATGGAAACGTCCGTCGGGCGAGGCGATTGGTTGGCGCGCGCCGGCTAGATCGATCACGCTGAGTCGCCGATGCATGAGCGCGATGCGGCCCGCCGCATCGATCCAGGTTTCTCCGGCATCCGGACCTCGCGATCGCAGTGTGTCGCGCAGCCGGTCGAGCTCGCTTGGCCGGTGCGGAAGCGGTCGGTCCTCGTTCACCGAGGCCATCATGAGGAACCCGCACACGGACGACGGTTAATCGTAGGCGGCGGCGCGGTCAACCAACCGACGTGCGTGCGGAGAACGAATCAATGTAATATGGGCCGGTCATGAGCAGTGTGAGCCTAGGCGGGCAGGGCCGGGGAGATGCCTACTTTGGAGCCGGGGAGCCTCGGCGCTACTTACTTTACGCTTCGGAAGTCTACGCGCTGGCCATTCTTCGGCCTCTGCAAGCGGCGATTCGAGCGCGTGGCGGACAGGCCGCGTGGTTCTTCGACGGACCCGGCGCCGAATACCTGCGCGATGACGAACAGCTGCTCGACACGGTGCGCGACGTGGCAGCGTTGGCACCGCACGCGGTTCTAGTGCCCGGCAACCGCGTACCTACGTTCTTCCCGGGGTTAAAAGTAGAAATTTTTCACGGCTTCAGCGTCGGTAAGCGTAGCCGATCGAAGGGACATTTCCGGATTCGCGGTGCGTTCGACCTGTATTGCACGCAAGGGCCCGACACCACCGGGCCGTTCGAAGAGCTAGCCAAGGAACACGGCTATTTCGAAGTCGAGGAGACCGGCTGGCCGAAAATGGATCCGTTGTTTCGCAACGGTCCGGATGCCTACATCCAAGACTCGCGCCCGGTGGTGCTACTTACTTCGACCTTTACCGAATCACTAAGCGCTGCAAGGCCGCTGTTTGATACCGTGCGTGCGCTTGCTTCTAAGAGACATTGGCGGTGGCTGGCGAGCTTTCATCCAAAACTCGATCCGAGCACGATCGCGCTTTATCGCCGGCTGCCCAGCGAAGACTTGGAGTACGTTGAAACAGATGACGTGATTCCGCTACTCAAAGCGGCCGATGTGATGGTTTCGGACACATCCTCGGTTGCATCGGAATTCCTGTTGCAGAACCGGCCGGTGGTCACGTTCCGGTGCAGGCAACCGGAGCCTCACTTACTCGATGTCAGCGACCCGAACCAGCTGGAAGCGGCGATCTCGCAGGCGCTGTCGCGGCCGTACGACCTGATGCAGCGCGTGCAGGCCTACGCCGATCGTATCCATCCGTGCCGCGACGGGCGATCCAGCGAGCGCGTGCTCGACGCCGTCGATGCCGCCTTGGCGCGTGGCCGCGATCATCTCAAGCCCAAGCCGCGCAACCTGTGGCGCAGCCTGCAGATGCGCCGGCGGTTGTCGTACTACAAGCCGCGGTAAGCCAGTCACCAAACCGAGGAGCGGACGTGAAGGAATCAATCGAACAACTAGACGAACGGATCGCGTGTTCGGGTCAAAGACACAACGGACAATCAAGTGTCTTCGCAGGGTCTAGGGCTGCTTGGAGACCTAACAGCGCATCGCTGGCGGTTACCAGCGCATTACCATCGGCGTCACAGACACACAACGCACACTGACGAGCGCCTACAGCACTTAGCAACGTCTGCATGGCATCGCCGGCATTGATCGAACGATCGCCGTTGCTATCACCGCAAGTGGGATCGATCAGGAAACGGCGACCGTATACATCAACGTCCATCATGTCAGCCTGACCAACATCCCAAACCACCACCACATTACCGAATTGATCGCCGGCACTGTCGATTCTCCCTACGAACCCCTCCGCGATCGTGTTTAGCTGGAACTCCGTTCCTACTGCGCCACCGCTGTTGTCAAAAAGCCGTACCCTCCCCGATACAAGGTCACCCTCTCCGAACCGAGCCGGAACTTCGGGTTCGTTCCGCCAGGCGACAAGAAAGCCGTCGTTGTGCACACGGCTTATCGTAGGTTCAACCTGGCTGCTGGTCGTATAAGAGTTCACTTGGAACTCCGACCCTATATGGGTGCCATCACTCGAAACCATCTGCCCGAAAAGTCCCTGGGAGTCGCCGTCCTGACCAAGACTCTCCCAGACCACCACGAATCGATCAGCGCCTATCGCCTCTATGCTGGGGCCTCCCTGACGTCCCGTCGTATAGGTGTTGATCACGAACTCCGACCCGAGAAGCTCTCCGGTCTTCATGAACCTACGGCCGACAACGGCGTCTCCGCTACCGTCTTGGCCGAGCGCCTGGTACACAGCGATCCATTCATCAAACGCGGTTACGGCGATGTCGGGCCATATGGGGAGACCGACAACCGACTCGACAAGGGGAAACTCCTGGCCTTGTGCGATACCATCTGCTGAATAATGCCTCGCCATCGGAACCCTTCGGGCTTCAAACGGCACCGGCTCGAAGTACCAAGCGAGTACTACGTCGCCGTTGGGGGCTGAACGAGCCAGAAGTTTCCTTACGTCAATCTCCTCGCCCTCATAATTAGTTGGAGTTAGGATCGAGAAGTCCGGTTCTATGGGCGCACCTTCGTCGTCTAGGATACGCCCGAACAGGAGCCTCGATCCACGAGGGTCTAGGATCACCTTTTGCGTCCACACAACAAAGTGCTGCGAGAAGTTCCGTACGGCCAGAGCGGGCGAATTTAGGCTCAGCTGAGTGGGGCCAACGACGAATTCTCCGCCAACCGGGCGGCCATTCGGATCTAGCTTCGTCGTGATTATTGTTTGGCTAGGTAGGCCCGGCCCGGGGTCTGGATGAAAACCAATCCAGGCCGCCAGAAAGCCGCCGGAGTCATCAGCGACTACCCGCGGCCAATACTGCGAGCTAATCGTGTAAGTGTTTATGCGGAACTCGTCGGTGTCGGGAACTGCCTGGGCAACAGCGTACTCCGGGGCGCATACGCACCAGGAGACGAGCACGGCCAAGCCTGCGGTGTAGAGCCAACGTGTCGGCCGCCCCCAACACCTTCTTCCCAATCCTACGAGCACGCTAGCGTGCTCGTGTGCGCGACAACCCCTGTGCATCCGAACCCGACCCCACCACCCTATCAGCTTTCCCAACGGGCCGGGCAGAACCGCCCTGGGTTTCCCAAAGGCCCGTCGTTGCCGGAATCCGGCGGACCGCTAAGACGCGGATCGATCGAGATCCGGTTAGTGGCTGCTGTAGCGATAGCGCGGATGCTTCCGTGCATTCTCAGCAGTGTCGACATCAGGCGCGCGATGGATATACCATTGCGCACCGTGAGCCGAACAACCGAACGTTTACGCCTGCGCCAGGCCGTGATAGCCGCACACGACCTCGAGAACTCACTTGCCGACCTGCGTGCAGTACTCGATCTCCCCGAACCCTTCAACGACCCCGGTGTTGCAACCTTCGGGCTGGGAAACGGAGTGATGCCGGTTGGCGACACCTTTCTCGAAGTCGTGTCGCCCGCGCGCGAGAACACGACCGCAGGCCGCTTCTTGCAGCGACAAGGCGGTGACTCCGGCTACATGGTGATAGTCCAGGCCGAAGATCTCGAGCAAGAACGAGCCCGTCTCGAGAGCCTCGGCGTACGCATCGTCTGGCAGATCTCTCTCGACAATATCGCCACCTTACACCTGCATCCAGCCGACGTCGGCGGTGCGATCGTATCGATCGATGCAGCCGAGCCTCCGCAATCGTGGGCCTGGGCCGGAGCGGCGTGGGAGTCGAAACCCCGCTCGCGCTTTGTCAGCGAGATCACCGGGGTCGAGATCCACTGTGCGGACCCAATCGAGACCCAGCGACGCTGGTGCGAGGTCTTGGACGCCGAACCCGCAAGCGCCGGCTCCGGCAAGACCGCGGGCTGGAGACCGAGTAGCGACGATCAACCGCAAGATTCTTACGCGATCGCGCTCTCGCGGGGAACCATCCGTTTCACCACACCGCGCAAACCCGGCCGCGAAGGACTACGAACGATTCGCTTCGCCGCAGTCGACGCACAGGCAGCTCTCGGCGTCGCGCGCGAGCGCGGACTGCCTTGCGGCGATGGGGCGGTCGAGGTCTGCGGCGTACGCCTCCTGCTGCGCTGAACCGGGCAAGCGCCGGCTCTGGGATTCACCACCGTTGTGTGACAGTTTTCGCGACTGGACAACGCATTGCCTCTCGATCCCAGTCACGCCATGGCGGCCGACGCCGTCTTCGCATTGTTCGCGCTGTTCGTTGCGATCGCACTCACCACTGATGCAACGATCGGTTTCGGCAGCATGCTCATCGCCGTTACGCTCGGCGCGCACCTGTATCCCGTCGCGACACTGCTGCCGGTCCTGGTCTGTCAGAGCGTCATGCTCACGATGTACATGGTGGTAAGCAACCGCCACCTTGTTGCCTGGCGCGTACTACTGACACGGGTGCTACCCGGAATGTTCGCCGGCATGGCTCTAGGTTACGTAGTTTTCAGCAATGCCGACGACGAAGCCCTCAGGCTGTTCCTGGGTATTTTCGTCACCGGCGTAGCCTCGGTCGACCTTTTTCGCTTCATCCGGCAGAGCGGCGAACCACAGGCGCCGATGACAACGTCGAGGTTTTCAGCCACCACACTGGCCGCCGGAATCGTCCACGGGATTACCGCCACCGGCGGTCCCATTCTGGTATACGGCATGGGCCGCTTCGGTCTCAGCAAGGGCGAGTTTCGCAGCACGCTGGCGGCGGTATGGTTGACGCTAAACAGCACTTGGGTGCTGGTGTTCCTGAGCAACGGACGCTTGGGGTCGTTCAATGCGCCATTCGTCGCCGCGCTGGTCCCCGTCCTGGTTGGATCGATCCTAGCCGGCAACTACCTGCACGGACGCTTAGACGAGCGCGCGTTCCGCATTGTCATGCTGGTGATGCTGCTGCTCGCCGGACTCGCGTTGATGATCTAAGCATCCAAGCTAGAGTCGGTATACCTTGCGGAAAACACGTTCGAACGCAGCTGACCCGACCAGACGTTTGAGAAACGCAGCCGATTTTTGCACCGGCGCACCGACGAGGTAGCGAGGTTTGGGATTGGGCTGCAAAATAAGCCGCTCAACGAGCTTGGCCACCAACGCCGGATCCTCCCCGCCGCGCTCGTCACGCTCGTACTGCGCAATCGTCCGGCGCATACGCAACCCGTAGGCCTCAGAGTCGGCCTCGGCAATTGTTATCCGTTTGTCGGTCATCTCGGTGGCAAAGTCGCCGGGTTCGATGCAACAGACTTTGATACCGAACGGCGCGACTTCAAGACGTAACGCTTCTGTCAGTGCCTCGACCGCAAATTTACTCGCGCTGTAGAACGCTTGGAAAGGCAGTGAGATCAGTCCGCCGATCGAACTGATGTTGATGATCTTGCCGCTGCCTTGCGCGCGCATGTGCGGAAGTACCGACTGGGTGGCACGCACTACGCCGAAGAAATTCGTCTCCAGCTGGCGCTTGGCTTCGTCAATCGAGGTATCTTCTATCGAACCGGCGACCCCGATACCGGCATTGTTGACCAAGACGTCGATGCGTCCGGCATCCGCGATCACCTGCGCAACAGCCTCGGCAACGCTGGCGTCGTGATCGACGTCCATCTGCAACACAGTATAAGGAAGCACCTCGTTCGAGGGCTTACGGCTGGTGCCGAACACACGCATGCCGACGCCGGCCAGACGCACGGCCGTATAACGCCCAAACCCCGACGATGTGCCGGTGATGAGCACAACTGGCGGCCCGGGCATCATCCGATGTACTTCGCGAGGGCTGCGGCGGTGATCGTGCCTTCGCGCACACCCTTGCCGATCTCGCGCATGTCGTCCAGAAACATATCGACCGGAAGATCGCCGACCGGCTCGCCCGAGGGATGACAAAACATCGGATCGAACGTCCCCCACGGAAAGTAGCCACGCTCGACCAGGCCGCCGAATACATTGAGCATGTCGAGGGTTTCAGATCGGAACGGGATCAGCAGCGATTCGTTCTTCAAACACCAGAAGTCTTCGATCGACTCGAGGCCCGCGACCAAACGATTCTTGACGTCGAATGCGCGCCGCGTGATATCGACGTAACCGTCCTCACCGAGGTAGTTCATCACAGCCCAGGCCGCGGCAACGGCTGCGCCGGGGCGACTCCCGACCAGGCCGTGGGTTTTGTACATGCCCGACTGCCAGTTATCGATCGCGACGCCGGTGAAGTGGTATTGCTGAAGTTCTTCGTCACGGAACGAAACCGTCGAGCACGGCTTGGCGCCGTATCCGTGCTTGTGAATATCGGCCGAGACCGAACAAACGCCCTCTACGCGAAAATCGTAAGGCGCGATCTTCACGCCGAGCCGCTCCATAAAAGGAAGCAAGAACCCACCGACACAACAGTCGGTGTGCATCCAAAGCCCGTGTTCGCGTGCAAGCGCGGCAATTTCTTGAATCGGGTCGAGGAGTCCGAGCCCCCAACTCGGCGCCGAACCGACAACAATCGCGGTATTCGGCCTGATCGCGTCGCGCATCGCCGCGACATCGGCGCGGTAGTCTGCGCCGGTGGGGACCCGCGTCATCTCCATGCCGAGATAGTGCGCAGCTTTGTCGAAGGCCGCGTGTGCGGTGCGCGGCATGACGATGCCGTAAGGCTCGCCCAGCTGCGGCTTGGTTGCGCGCGCCCACTCACGCGCGGCGTGCATCGCGCAAAAGATACTCTCGGAACCGCCCGAAGTTATGTTGGCGCACCCGGTGGTTCCGCCGCCGAGCAACGAGACGGTGAACGCCAGCACTTCCGCCTGCATCCGGCCGAGCCCCGGCTCCCAGTCGGCAGTGATACCGTTGGAATCGAAGTACATGTTGAAGGCCTGTTTGCGGACCTTCTCGACTTCTTCGTCACCTTTGTGAATACCGGTCAGCAAGCGCATGTGCTGCGGATCGAGATCCATGGCCTGGAACTCGCACAGCCGCGCCTGGACCTGCTCCCACGACTGCCCAAACTTCGGCAGTTCGGTGTTCTCGGGCAGTGCGCTGCTATCCATCGCGATATCTCCGGTTGTGCATGGAGCGGAGACTAGCGGCGGTCATCGGGCATGGGAAGCGGTCGCCGCCGCCGGCGCTTCCCATGCCGCGAGTTCGCTACCCTATCGTACAGTCCGGTAACGGCCTCCTTTTCATCTCGTCGAGTCCTGTCACAATGTCTCGGCATGAGAACCTTTAAGAGTTTGACGGTCTCTTTCTCTTTCTTTCTCACCATCGGCGTCGCCGCTAGCGCATACGCCGAGTCTAACAACAGTTACAGGCCCGAGCCTCCCAACCGCAGCACCGGGCACGCGGCCGATCGCGGTGCCGGACGCAATGTCGAAGGTGCATCGCCGCAGGGCCCAAGTAGCCGCGCCGAGGTTTTCACAGAGCCGGAGTATCGCAGCACAATCGATCGTCTCGAGGATGAGCCCAGTCAACCAGTACCCGACAGTCACCACCCCGCCTCACCCATCGCCCCGCAACCACCGCCTGGGGTAAAGCGCCGCGACCCTATCTGAGTCCGGCGATATATCTCATGGGATACTCGCCAGAAAATCTTCGATGACCGCGTTGACGCGGTCGGGCTGGTCGAGATTAACGGCGTGGCCGGCACCTTCGATGACTTCGTAGCACGCACCGGGGATCTTTCCGGCCATGTACGCCATGCCGTCGAGAAACGGCTTGTCGTCTGCGCCCACCATCAAAAGCGTCGGCACGCTGATCGACGCCAGACCCTCGATGACGCGTGCGTCTTTTTGGGTGAGCATTCCGCGCGCGACGTGCGCGAGGCCCGCCAAAGTCTTGTGGTTCCCGGCGACGATCTCGTTGCTTTGGATCAATCCACCCCCGCCTTGGTCTTCGAGTGCACGCGCATTGTTCTCGGCGTAGACGTTCCATGCGGCGCGCGCGGCGTCGTTCTTGTAACCGGGCCCGGTGTCGAAAAGCATCAACGCACGCACGCGCTCCGGGTAAGTGAAGTAAAACAACAGTGACATGAAGCCACCTAACGAAAGGCCGCCGATGACGGCGCGCTCGACCCCGCAGGCATCGAGCACCGCCGCCATGTCGGTGACCGTTTGCTGGTGGGAATACAAAGCGGGATCTTCCGGTGCGTCGCTTTGACCGTGGCCGCGCATATCCCAACGGATCAAGCGATGACGGTCTGCAAGCGCACTGACCTGCGGATCCCACATCCGCTCAGTTGCGGTAAAGCCGTGGGTCAGCAAGACCGGCTGACCGTGCCCTTGGTCTCTGTAATGCAGGCGCACACCGTCACGAGCCACGACGTTTGCGGGTGGATACGTACTTGACACCCGTGCAGCTTGGACGTCGAGTACCGATATCGCAAGATCGAAGGATCCATCTTGGCACGAGAACCCGCACTCATAACCGGAGCGCCGCTCGGCCTCGCGCTCAGAATCTCGCGACAGACGATGGAGAAGTAACCCCCCGTTTGGGCTTCGAGGGCGCGGCCGGAGTGCACGCGTCGCGCGCGCGCACTATCGAGGCCGACGCGTCTACGTGAACAATCAGCTTGCCGTCCACTCTTTGGTTTGAGAGCATCAGCGTTCCCTGGTGCACCCCGACTGACGCGCACGTGTTCTTGTACAGCTGCGCATGTATGCACCTCGACTGACAATAAAGCCCCGCTTACCGCGGGATAGAGGGCGACCAATGACCGCGATCTCGACAACCTGCGCAAACGATAGAGAGCGCTTTTCCAAGCTGTTGATGAAGCGGTTACCCAGCGCCGCAGCCGTCGTTATCGCTTTTTCGGTCGCTTCGGCCGCCCAGGCCGTGCAGGCCCAAAGCGGCGGCCCGTTCATCTCAACCGACCCCAATGTGGTCTGCACAACCTTGAAAGTTGACGGTGACATCGCGCTGATCGAGGGCGACGTTGCGGTTGGATACTGCCGACAAAGCGGTGGACAGTGGACGTTCGAACCGAAGGGCTTCCTCGGCAATTCAGTATCGGGCAGCCACCCGCGGGCTGGACTGCAAGACCCGACTTGGTTCGGCGCGATCATCCCATACGCGATCAGTTCGGGTTTGAGTGAGGCCAATGCTCCCGAAACCTACGCCGACATCCAGCGGGCGATCCAGCACTGGAAGGACGTTGCCGGGATTCGCCTGGTACCCCGGACCACCGAGTCAGATTACGCCGAGTTCGTCCCGGGATCGGGCTGCTCGTCATTCATCGGCCGCATCGGTGGCCCGCAACCGATCACGCTAACGTCGAGCGGCACCTGCGGGTTCGGGGCCGCCGTGCATGAGATCGGTCACGCACTCGGCTTCTACCACGAACAGTCGCGTCTGGACCGCGATACCTACGTCACTATCAACTTCGCGAACATCGAAGCGGGTAATGAGTTCAACTTCGATCAGTATTCCGCCGGGCAGGCGACCGACATCGGGCCCTATGACTACGGTTCGATAATGCACTACAGCCGCAGCGCGTTCAGCAACGGAGGCGGCGATACCATCGATACCGTCGAGCCGCAGTTCGGCAACTGGCAAGCAATCTACGGAAACCTCGATATCGGCAACCGTGAGGGCCTCAGCGTGCTCGACGAAGCATCGACAAGCTTTTACCGTGACGTTTGCTACGACACGACCGCACCGGGAACTCCAACCTGGAAAACCGGTGAATGGACCCGATGTGTGTCCTCGTGTGCGACTCCCGGGCGAACCCGACTCGCCTACTGTGTCGATACCGGCGGCACCTGTACGGTCGATGGTGACTGCGTTGCAGGCAGCCGTCCGGCAGAGACCGATAGCTGCGCTGATCAGCTCGGCTGCGACTTCGAGGCCGATACCTGCGGTTGGGACCACCGCGACGTTGACGGCGACTTCGCCTGGGTGGTCGGCAAAGGCGCGACGCCCTCGTTTACTACCGGCCCGAGCTCGGACCATACACTTGGGACCGCCGCGGGCGGGTATTATTTCATGGAAGCCTCCGTACCACGCACGGCCGGCGAGCTCGCTCACCTTACCTCGATGCCGTTCGACGTGACCACCACCACCTCACTGACGTTCTGGTACCACAGCTTCGGTGCTTCGGTGCAGCCGATCGAATTACAGGCAATCGATTGCGCAACCTCAACACCGACGACGCTTTGGACCTCCGACGGTAGCAGCCAAGACCTGTGGCGGCACGCCTCGATCGTCTTACCGATCGCAATCGGTATCCGTCTGCGCTTCGTTGCGACAGTCGGGGCAGATTTCAGCAGCGACGTCGCAATCGACGACATCGGGTTCAATGAAGGAATCTGCGGGAACAATTTCCTCGAAGGTAGTGAGGAGTGCGACGGCACCGACGATACAGCGTGCCCCGGCGAGTGCATCGCGGCGGCAACGGCCAACGAATGCACGTGTCCGATCCCCCCGCCCAGCTGCGGCGCTGCGCCGACGCCGGGCTGTCTGCAGGCCGGCCAAGCCAAGCTCCAGTACATCGAGAAGGCGCCGGGCAAAGAGAAGATGAAGCTTCAATGGAAGCGCGTATCTTCGGCGACCACACTGAGTGGATTCGGAAACCCGGTCACCGGCTCGGCCATCGCGTTGATGTGCATCTACGATGATGCCGACACCTTGGTGCAGCAGCTGAGCGTCGATCGCGCCGGCGACACCTGCGCAGGTAAGCCGTGCTGGAAGGTACGCGGGACGAAAGGCTACAAATACGCCGACAAGGACAACACCTCCGACGGCATCTCCAAGCTCGGTTACTCCAGCGGCGATGTCGGCAAGGGTAAGGCCGATGGCAAAGGCAAGAATAACCTCGCCAAAGGCCAGACCACGCTGCCGACAGGCGTCGCGGCCGCACTGACCGGCAACTCTGCACCGACGATTGAGTTCCTGACCAGCAACGGCTTGTGCATCGGCGCGACAATGACCGAGGTCGTCAAAGACACCGGCGATCAGTACAAGGCGCAAAAGAAGTAGCCGTCGACATCGCAGCCAAGGCGTGGCCGCGATGTCGACAAGCGGCCTTGCGCCTGTCGTTTCCCGGGTTAAATATGCGCCTATGTTCCCGACGCCGACCAGCGGCTCTCGCCGCCGCAGACCACCCAGCCCCAGCGTTACAATCGTCGGGCTAGTCTCCCGTTTCGCTATAGCCATCGCGGTTGTGACCGCAGTGGTCGGCATTGTCACAACGCCTGTCGCGGCGAGCCACGGCCCCGGCACCTCCGGAGGAGGGGCAGAGACCGTATCGGGACAGACTCTCGGAGAGGGAAAGTACTCGCTTACGCTGCAAAGCTCGTTCACCGACTTTGAGCACGTTCCACGCGCAGACGCTGAGGCGCAAGCCGCGATCAGCGGCGGCTTTGATGCTTTGGGCGAGGCGCTGGTGACGACCGCTTCATACGGTTTCGGCGTCACCGACAACCTGCAGATCGGAGCCGACTTAGGCTACTACCGCGGCAACGACTTCGTAGAGGCTGCAATCGAAGAAGGGGGAACCGAGCCCGAGTCGCACATCGGCGACCCCAAGGGCTTCACCGATCTTTCGCTGACCGCGAAATTACGCGTGATCCAAGGAAACCCCGCCCACGTCTCGCTGTTCGGCAGCGTCATAGTTCCAGTTGGCAAGGACAACGCCAGGCTCGACAACGGCGAATTGCTCGAAGCCTCGAGCCAGCCGGGCACCGGGGCATGGGGATACACAGCCGGGGTTGCCGCATCGTGGTTCCTCAGCGCAGCTACTACGGTCAACGCCAGTGCGGCCTACACCTATCGCGACGCGCACCGAGGTTTCCAGGTCGGCGACCGGGTGCAGGCGGGCACGGCGATCGCACACAGGTTCAGGCGGCTGCAACCAGGAGGACACAAGTTGCCGCGTATCGAGGCCTTCATCGAAGCTCTCGCCGTGTCGCTCGGGCGAGACAAGGAAGAAACCGCAAAGAATCCGAATAGCGGCGGGACAACCTTGTACGTAGGACCTGGTATCCGCGCCCGTTTGAGCGAGGCTTTTGAGGTCGTGGTTTCCCCTGCGTGGCCGGTCATGCAAAACTTGTCGGGTGCGCAGGTCGAGGCCGACTTTAAGGCCCGGGCTGCGCTGACTTGGTACTTCCAATGATCGTCTGCTGCCGAACAAGAAGACGACAGACGCCCGCCGCCCAAGTAACCGGCACGGCCGCGCTCCTTCTCGCGTGTGCGATACCGTGCGCTGCAACCGACACGAGCACGAAAGCGGTTGTGACTGCTGAGACCCAGACCAGCACCGTCGAGGTCACATCCGCGCACGCCCGGTGCCCGGTTTGCCTGCACAATCGTGATCTCGGCTGCGTTGATGTCGACGTGACCAGTGAGACGCCGCGTGCCGAGTACGGCGATCGCACGTTCCATTTCTGCAGCGACGAATGTCGGCGCGAGTTCGAGCGCGCGCCCGAAAAGTACCGCCACGCCATAGCCGAATAGTCCGACTACAGGCCCTCCGACCGGACAGAAGCAGCTAAGGAAGCTCTGCGCAAGTCTTTCAAAATGAGATAAGTACGTAAGTCGAGCGACTCGTGATGAGGTCGGGCGATGGGTGAGCAGCCTAGGTTCGCGTCGGCGGCGTGGAGTCAGAAAGGAAAGGTAACGCGCCGGGAGCGGTTTCTCGCCGAGATGGACGCGGTGATACCACGGAAGGCGTTGCTCGAGTTGATTGAGCCGTAATAGCCGCAGGCCGGGTAGCGCCGGCCGACTACCTTCCGCGAGTTGAAACCGCGCTACGTTCCGCACGGAATGTGCATAACTCGGCGCAAAGTACACCGGCGGCACGCTGATCGGTCCGCTCAATCACTTGTGCAGAACTTTCCTAGACACGTCCGCCCTTGGGATGAGAGGAGCGACAAGACCAAAGATGGACACTACCCATGCCGAGGAGACCGTCTCCACAGAATTAACTCCCATCTGGGAAACGATTGAAACCCTCATGTCTCACGATGACCGCGAGGGACTCGCAAGCTTGCTATCCGCGGTTCCCGCATCCGACAGAGTTCACGCGGTCTTCCACCTTAGCGAGGAAGATCAAGCGGCGCTGCTGCGCATGCTCCCCGCCGAACTCGCGGCAGATTTGATCGAGGACGTACCCGACTCGCACGCCGCCGAACTGATCGACGCACTACCGGTTCGGGAGGCCGCCGAGATCGTCAGCGAGCTTCCGAGTCATGAGCAGGCCGACCTGCTCTCTGAGCTCGACGACGAAGACTGCGAGGCGATTCTCCAGTGCATGGACGCTGAGGATGCCGCCGATGCCCGCGACCTGATCGGCTACGACTCAGACGTCGCCGGCGGACTAATGATGAAAGAGTTCGTCAGTTTCCCGGCGATAACACTGATATCGACGGTTTTGGCCGAACTGACCAGCCACGACGACGACTACGCACTTTACAACGCGCAATACACCTACGTCCTCTCCACCAAGACCAATCGCCTACTCGGAGTCGTTCGCTTGCGCGATCTCATCATGGCGGCCGACGGCGCGACCCTGCGCGACGTTGCGCGCAAAGCAGAGTGGGTGTCTGTAGATACCCCGGTGGAGGATCTAGCCGAACGGTTTCAGGCAACCGAAATGCGCACGCTGCCGGTGGTCAACAAGCGACGCTTCCTGCTCGGAGTCGTCCGGCGAGACCAGGTTAACAACGCCCTGGCGGAGCGCGCCGAACAAGACCACTTAAAATCGCAAGGCATCATCAGCGGTGAAGAGCTGCGTTCGATGCCGGTCAGGATACGCGCCAAGCACCGACTCTCGTGGCTGACAGTGAACATCGGACTGAACATGCTCGCGGCGAGCGTAATTGCGGCCTTCGAAGGCACGCTTGAATCGGTGATCGCACTGGCGGTGTTCCTGCCAATCGTCTCTGACATGAGCGGCTGCTCTGGAAACCAGGCTGTCGCCGTGAGTATGCGCGAACTGACCTTGGGTATCGTAAAACCAGCGGATGCCTTGCGCGTCTGGGGCAAAGAGGCCGCCGTCGGGGCACTCAATGGTCTTGCGCTCGGCGTCCTGCTCGGCGCGGCTGCATGGGCCTGGAAGGGAAACCCATACCTCGGTCTGGTCGTAGGTGGAGCACTGACCCTCAACACCCTGATCGCGGTTTCGCTCGGCGGCACCATACCGTTGGCGCTCAAACGGTTCGGCGTCGACCCCGCAGTCGCCTCAGGCCCGGTCCTGACCACGGTAACCGACACGTGTGGATTCTTGCTGGTGCTGGGTTTCGCCACTCTCGCACTCCCGCTACTGTAGGCGCAACGCTGATGACGCGGACCTTGGCGGAGGACAAAGAGAATGGCCGAAAACAGCAGCGAGCATAAAATCTTCGAAATGATGCAGCAGGGCGGGATGGTTCCAACACACGGCAGGACCGCAGCGATGCACATCGGCGAGAACGACCTCCCCTTTGTCGACGCCGGCGACGGAACCCATTTACAAGTCTTGCAAATCGACCTTGCGCAGGGACTGTGGGTGGTGCGGACCAAGTTCGACCCCGGCCTCACGATCCCCAAGCACTTTCATACCGGGCCGGTGTTCGCCATCACCCTCGAGGGTAGTTGGTATTACCAAGAGTACCCCGAGGTCGTTAACACCAAGGGTTCTTACCTGTTCGAGCCCGCCGGCTCGGTTCATACATTGACGGTACCCGCCGACCAGGAAGGTCAAACCGACGTGTGGTTCGCAATCTACGGCGCGAACGTAAACATAGATAAAGACGGCAATGTGATCTCCGTTATCGAAGCCGGCGGTGTTCTCGACGCCTACCGCTCGCTATGCGCGGCGTATGGACACCCGAAACCGAAAACCATCGTGTTCGGCGAATAGGGCTTTTCAAATGACGCGAATCCCCGAACCAATACTGGTCACCGGTGCCGGCGGCTTTATCGGCCGCCGCCTGGTTGAACACTTACTCAACGACGGGTACCGGGTCGACGGCATGTTCCTGGACGCCGAACCGGTACCCAAGACGTGGAAAGACCGCGTGGGCGTGATCCGTGCCGACGTACGCAACGGCGAAGACGTCCTCGGCGCCGTACGCGGCCACGGCACTGTGTTTCATCTGGCAGCGCTGCTCACCGGCGGGGCGAGCTTCGCCGACCACTGGGCGGTTACCGCCGAAGGCAGCCGCAACGTTTACCAAGCGGCGGCGGCTGAGAACGCGCGGGTCGTCGTGACAACTTCGATCTGCGCTTACGGCGACAAGATCGCACGCGAAACATGCCGTGAAGACGAGCCGCGCGGAGAGTTCCAAGGCGCATACGGACGCGCGAAACAGGCACAAGAGGACATCGCAGACGAGATCCGCAAAGCCACCGACCTCGACGTCCGGATCGTACGACCCGCCAATGTCTATGGGGCGGGCAGCGGCCCGTGGGTCGAGCTTCTCGGCGCCGGACTGCTGGCGGGCATGATCGCGGTGCCCGGCGACGGCAGCGGCAACGCCGGCCTGGTTCACGTTGAGAACGTCGTCGATGCACTCGTGTTAATCGCGGCAAGTGAGCAAGCGCGCGGCCGCACCTACAACGTTTGCGACGCGATGGACATAAGTTGGCGCCGGTATATGGACGACCTTGCGGCGATCGTCGGTGCCGAATCACCCGCCGACGTTGCTTTGGAGACTCTCCTCTCGGCTGCGCGCGCCAACGAGAACCCCGCGCAGCACGAAGACCAGAAAGACCCGGGCATCCTTTCGCTTGAAGCAATAAACCTGATCGGCAGCGACAACCGTTTCGACACCTCGCGCATCACCAGTGAGCTCGGCTGGACGCCGCGGGTGAGCTACCAAGCAGCACTCCAAGAGATCAAAGACGCGTTCACATCGCGCTGAGCACGCGCGGATGTTGTTTCGTTGAGTTTCGTCACACGCTTCGCGCCGAGCCCGAACGGCTTCCTTCATCTCGGACACGCCTACTCGGCGCTGCGCGCGTTCGACGCCGCCCGCGAAGCGCAAGGCCGCTTTTTACTCAGGATTGAGGACATCGATACCGGGCGCGCCCGAGCGGATTTCGAGGCGGCTGTCTACCGAGACCTCGCGTGGCTCGGAATCACCTGGGAGCAGCCCGTACGACGCCAATCGGAACACTTTGCCGAGTACGCACGCGTGATTGACAGCCTCGAGGCGCGCGGTCTGGTCTATCCCTGCTACTGCACGCGCCGGGAAATTGAAACTTCGCTGAGCGCTCCGCACGGCCCCCAAGGCTACGTCTATCCCGGCACTTGCCGTGGCCTGACCGATGCCGAAAGAGCGCGCAGAACCGGGAGCGGCGAAGCGTTCGTGCGCAGGCTCGACCTCAGTCTCGCGCTCAAACAACCACAAGTGACGGCGGGCGCACCCCCACTTGACACGGACCGACTACGGGCTGTGATCGGCGACGTCGTCTTGGCGCGCAAAGACATCCTCGTCGGCTATCATATCGCTGCAGTCCACGACGACGCGCTGCAGGGCGTGACCGACGTCATCCGCGGCGATGACCTAGCATTCGCTGAACCGCTGCACCGGGTTTTGCAGCGCCTACTCGGATACCCTGAGCCGCGCTACGCGCATCACCGCTTGATTTTCGGATCCGACGGCCGGCGCCTGGCCAAACGCGACCTTGCGTCAACATTGCACGCTTTGCGCAAATCGGGCGTTACACCCGAACAGATTCGTGAACGCCTTGCGGCCGATGAGCCATCATGAGAGCACTCCCAACGGCATGAGCTACCCCGCGCACGACGCGATTTTGATCCTCTCTTTCGGCGGCCCCGAAGGCAGAGAAGACGTGGTTCCGTTTCTGCGTAACGTGACCCGCGGCCGCGATATTCCCGAGCGGCGACTTCGTGAAGTCGCCGAGCACTACTACCTTTTCGGCGGTAAGAGCCCGATCAACGGCCACTGCCGCGCTTTGATCGCCGCGCTCAAAGAGTCACTCCGTGAGAAAGGCCCCGAGCTGCCGGTGTATTGGGGCAACCGAAACTGGCACCCGATGCTCGTCGACACCGTTGCCCAAATGGCCGCCGACGGCATAAAGCGCGCGGTCGCGGTCGCCACCTCTGCGTACAGTTCGTACTCGTCTTGCCGTCAGTACCTCGACGACATCGAGCGTGCACGCAAAGCGATCGGCCCGACGGCGCCACGGATCGAGAAGATCCCGCCCTACTACAACCATCCAGGTTTTATCGAAACGATGGCACACAACACCCGAGTGGAATTGGACAAGCTCGGGCAATCCGATCACACCTCAACCCGGATTGTTTTCACGGCGCATTCGATCCCCGACGCTATGGCGCAGGGGTGCGACTACGAGCTGCAACTGCGTGAGGCCGCAGCGCTGATCACCGACCGAGTGGCTGTGCGGTCGGATCGACCTCCACACGGCTGGGATCTCGCCTACCAAAGTCGAAGCGGGCCACCTTCAGCTGCATGGCTTGAACCCGATATTTGCGACCACATCCGCGTTCTGGCTGCACAAGGGATTCGCAGCCTGGTAATAGCTCCGATCGGATTTGTGGCCGACCATATGGAAGTCATCTACGACCTGGATACCGAAGCCGCCGCGGTTTCAAAGGAGCTCGACGTGCGAATGCTGCGCGCCGCTACGGTCGGCGCAGCCCCGCTTTTCGTCGAAGCGCTGCGCGAACTGATCGATTGCCACACGGCGGGAAAGACCCCACCGAGCCTGGCGGCGAGCGGACCGCGCGCTTTTCCCTGTGCGCAGGAGTGCTGCGCGCGGTCAGTTTCTCCGGCCCTCGGCCACTTCTAACGCTTGAACCTCGGCGATGATCCGGCGAGCCTCCGCGACGTCTCGAGCCACGGCTTCTTTTTCTGCGATGGCGGCGGTCTCAGCCTGCGCCAACTGCGCATCACGCGCCTCAGCGCAGATCCCGCTCGCCTCGGCCGCTGCACCGTGCCCACTCAGCCAGTGCCCCACCGCCATGCGTAACATCTTGGAACCGAGCGTCACCGGCGTACCAATCCAAACGAGCATCTTGACTCCGAAGGAAGGGTGGAGAACCAGGGCAAAACCAAGCGCGAGCGTGCATCCTGATACCAAGAAACAGAGAGCGGCTCCGAGCCACAACGTCGCCCAGGTGTTGAGCTTTGCGGTGGTCGGGTTGTCCTCGCGATAGAGGATCTCGACACGGTCGGCAGCCGACAACAAGGCAATGATGCGCGGCATACCGAAAGCCGGAACCAACCGATAGCTGCGGCCGTCACGAGCCGTAAAGCTGTACGCCTTTGAGATCGGGCTCGCACGCTGTGTCGGCTTGCCGCTGCGAATGGTATGGTCGGGCGGCATCACGTGCCCGAAGGTACGTATAGAACTCGCGACAAAACGCTCTTGCTCACTTACGGCAACGCCGCCGAGAAGCGCGAACCCGCAGGCGGAGGAGGCGATGAGGACGCCCATTGGTCTTGCCCAATTCAAATCGATGATCTCCGGTTAAGAACTCTTCCATTGTAAAGGGGCGCCATCGCCAGCGTCCGGTTTTCGCTCGGCGAGCGATAAAAAGCCCAGCTGATTTCCCTGCTACTCTCCCTTGCTTTGCCCAAAGCCGTGACGGGTGCGCTGTTGATGGCATCCCCGCCTGCGCTCCTACAACCCGCGGTCTGACCCTGCTATGGTACGATCCGCAAACGCCTTGGGGGCCACTATACAACCGGGCAGAGGAGATTGGAGAATGCGTAAGATGCTGTTTTTGAAGGCGGTCGCTGCGGGAGTCGTTGTAACGATGGTTGCCGGCTGCACGACCATCAACCCATACACACGAGACACCCAGACCTCGAAAGCGACCAAGGGAGCGGCAATCGGTGCCGCGACCGGCGCAGTTATCGGACTGCTTACCGGTGACAATAGCCACGAGCGCCGCAAGCGTGCTCTGATCGGTGCAGGCATCGGCGGACTAACCGGCGGCGGGATCGGCTACTACATGGACGTCCAGGAAGCCAAGCTTCGCCAAAAGCTCGAAGGCACCGGCGTCAGCGTCACCCGCGTCGGCAACAACATCATCCTGAATATGCCGAGCAACGTGACCTTCAGGTTCGGTAGTGCGGATTTGAAGCCTGATTTCTTCGACGTGCTTGAATCGGTCGCGCTGGTCGCGAACGAATACCCGAAGACACTCATTGACGTCGCGGGGCACACCGACTCGGTCGGAAGCGATGAGTTCAACCAGAATCTGTCAGACCAGCGCGCACAAACCGTAGCGCGTTACCTGATCTCGCAGCAGGTATCGCAGGCACGCTTCGAGATCGCCGGTTACGGCGAGCGCCACCCGGTCGCTTCTAACGAAACCGAGAGCGGACGCGCACAGAACCGTCGCGTCGAGCTGGCTCTAATCCCACTAACCGAGTAGCCGATGCGTGCCGGGTGGGCGCGCCGCCAAAAGCCGGACGGCGCGCCACCTGGACAGTAACCGAAGCTCCTCCGCGACCGGAGCCCCCAGTTCACTAGTTCACTTTAATCAACTCGACGTCGAAGATGAGCGTCGCGTTCGGGCCGATAGTGGCGCCGGCACCACGGGCCCCGTAAGCGAGATCGGGCGGAATCGTCAGCTTGTACTTTGCGCCTTCCTTCATGAGTTGGAGCGCCTCGGTCCATCCTTTGATCACGCGGTTCACTTTGAACGTAGCCGGAGCACCGCGGGTGTAGGAGCTGTCGAACACCGTCCCATCGGTAAGTGTTCCCTTGTAATGGACGGTGACGCTGTCGGTCGCTCCCGGGGTCTTGCCACTACCGGGTTCGACGACTTCGTACTGGAGCCCACTTGCTGTCGTGACCGGGCCCGTCGGTTGCGCGGGGGCGGCCTTTGCAACCTCGCCGCCCGCACCTGTCTCGCTCGAGCCGCCGCCTGAACACGCCGCTGGCACAGCGACGGCAACGCAGACCGCCAACAGCCCACAACCTTTCACCAAAAACTGTTTCATTCTGCCTCCTCGCGTCATCTCGGGCGCGGCGAACGCCGTGCGCAGCGCCCGGCGACCCTGCCATCCGAGCGCAGCGAATACAACGCTGGGCCGAGAGATCGTGTTGTAGAGGTCAGGGAATAGCGCAACGTAGGAATCCCCACGTCACACCAAACCGCCGTTGATGCCAATAACCTGTCCGGTGATGTACGCGGCGCCATCGCTGGCCAGAAACGACACCAGAGCTGCAACTTCGTCGGGCCTCCCTAGACGCCGCATCGGAACTAGCTTGACCGCTTCGTCGGGAATACCCGCGGTCATGTCGGTCTCGATCAATCCCGGCGCGACCGCGTTGACCGTAACGTTGCGCTTGGCGACTTCCTGGGCCAGCGAGCGCGTCGCACCGATGATACCGGCTTTTGCCGCCGAGTAGTTCACCTGGCCACGGTTCCCCCTCAAGCCGGAGACCGACGACATGTTGATGATTCGGCCCCATCTGCGACGCACCATATCCATGACGAGCGGGCGGGTGACATTGTAAAAACCGTCCAACGTCACACGGGTAACACTCTCCCAGTCGTCAGGCTTCATGACCGGAAACGGTGCGTCGGCGACTATCCCCGCGTTGTTGACGAGGACGCCGATAGGGGCGTCCGTATCGTTCAACGCCATAAGCGCGGCCTCGGCTGCATCACGGTCGGAAACATCGAACCGCGCCAGTTCTACCTGGTGTCCGGCGGCGCGAATCCCGGCTGCGGTTCGCTCAGCAGCCTCTTGATCGGCGCGGTAGTTAAGAATCACGGTGAAACCGTCGGCCGCCAGTCCGCGCGCGACAGCCGCGCCGATTCCCCTACTCGCGCCTGTTATCAGAGCTCGGACCGACACAACCTACGGACCTCCTCATGTTCCATCTGTATTACGGCGAAGTCGCCCAGCGTGCGGCCGCTGCCGGCGTGGCGGCAGCGATCAGAAACGCCCCGGCCACAGCGGTCTTCGACTTTGGCCATGACTCCTCCTTACGCGTAGCTTATGGTGCCTGACTTGGCCCGCCCCTAGATGATCGGATACGAATATATCAAGAGAATCGGTAAACACCCAGCCGCATGGTTGTTTCGGACCGAACTCCACCCGGGCGACGAGTCGCTTCTGTCTTGCGCCGAACTAGCCAGAGCCGAACGTATTACCAACCAGCCGCGTCGCCGTGAGTTCGTCGCTGCGCGCTGCGCCGTCCGCCGCATACTCGCCGAGGTGACGGCGACCGAGCCGGGTTGCGTGCACCTCGCGACCGATGAGAGCGGACGGCCCTACATGACCGAAGACAATCGGTACGACTTCAGCATCTCGCACAGCCACGATATGTGCGCGATCGCCGTGGGTCGCGACGTCAGAGTCGGTATCGACGTGGAGCGCGTCACAGATCGTCCGCGGCTCGATCGTATCGCCGAATTCATGTTCTCACCCGATGAGCTCACGGCATGGCGATGCACGGAGCCCGCACGGCGGGTCGCCGCGTTCTACCGGCTATGGACGCGCAAAGAGGCCTACCTAAAGGCACTGGGCATTGGCTTGAACGGGACACAGGCGCGTAGCACCTCGACGATCACCCTACCTCCGGAAAACGCGCAATCAGCTTGGCACGCGCAAGTAGGATGGCATTGGACCGAACCCGAGGCTCCAGACGGCTACCAAGCCGCGCTTTGTTGGCGGCCTAGCGAACCGTAATCGCAGTAGGGTGCGAGTCACCGCCCAGTTTTGCACACAGGATGTTGTCATCCGCCGCAAGTGCCGCTAACATGTTGAGTTCATAGTGGTTCGGAGCCGGATTCGGCAAGATGTGAATCCAGCCTCGAGGAGGAAGAAGATGCGGAATGCGTTCGGAACGCGGATTATTCTCACAGCTACTCTACTTTCATTGGTGTCGGTATCCGGCGCAGTGGCCGGGCTTGACGCTTTTCTTGACCGCAGCGCCGGTTTCGAATCCGCAACCATAAAAGTCGCGGAACCTCTCGGGATTACCTCGGTCGCAGCGTCGATACGCGGAGAGGTCGCGCGCGCGTCGTTTACCACGGCGATCATCGATCGTGAGCCTCAGGACACCGTGAGCGCGATCGGTCCGGGTCACGAAAAGGTCTATTATTTCACTGAGTTGGCCAACATGTCCGGCCGTCGTGTCATCCACCGCTGGGAGTACCAGGGGCGCGTGGTTGCCGAGGTCCCCTTTGATGTCAATGGTCCCCGTTGGCGGGTGTACTCGATCAAAACGCTGCCGCAAGGCGCGATCGGAGAGTGGACGGCATCGACGGTGGATGAAGACGGTCGAACCCTCACGCTCAACACTCTGGAGTTTCACCCCTAAGCCATTTTCGGACTCCTTTTCTATGCCCGGCCGTTCTGACACGGTCCGGGCATGGCAAAGTTTCCCACTCAAGCCGAAGTCACCGTGCAAGTAGCCGCATCGCGCGAGAAGACCTATGCGTTCCTATGGGACGTCGTCGGTTCGTCCAAGTGCATACCGGGTCTTGCCGGTTGCACCCCGGCCGGTGACGACACATACAAGTTCGTCTTCGAAGAACGTTCGGCGGGTCCGGTCAGCCTAACCGTACAGTACACCGCCGGCTACAGCGGTAACGGAAAAGACGAGATTCGCTTCGTATCGACGGAGACTGAAGGCGACAACACCGACATCGACGGCTTGATCAAGTTACGTGAGAGCGCAACCGGAACCGAGATCGTGTTGACCCAAACGGTCGCGCCGGACACGCCGGTTCCGCGCCTGGTCCAAGGGCTGATCAAGTCGTTCGTTGAAGCCGAGACAAAAAAGTCGCTCGAAGACTACCTCGGTAACGTTAAGACGGAACTCGACCGCTGAAGCAGATCAAGCGTCACGCACTGACAGATCTTTGCGCATCATGACACGCGGTGAGGCATCCAATCCGATCGCACGCTCCGCGGCTTCAATGCCTACCATGTCCGGTCCCCACGCCCCGCGATCGAGAACGTGGAACCCGAGTTTGGTATACCACGGCATATTCCACGGGACATCGACGTAGGTCGAGAGCGTGACAGCTGCGTAGCCCGCGCCACGGGCCCATGTGCAAAGCGCATCAACAAGTGCGGTGCCAAGCCCACGGCGTCCGTGCGCGGGATGGACACCAAGCTCGTCTAGATGAGGGATTCCGTCGTACAACTCGGCAAACGCGAAACCTACGGGTGCGCCGCCCGGTATCGCAGCAACCCACAGCAAGCCTTGCCCACATGCACGTGTAAAGTCCTCGACCGAAGTGCTGTCGTTCGCCGCCGCGTCGCCTAGACCGACGCCTGCATAGAGCTCGGCTGCGGCAGCTTCAATGCCGGGCAGCACTTCAACCTCGTCCTGGCGGGCATGCCGAATCTCGTATGTGCTTGGGGGCACCGGCTCAGTTTAGCCCGCGCAGCGGTCACTCCAAAAATTGTGGGGGACGCGGATGCCTTGTAAGGACAACCGTGCTTGAATACGCGTTGTCATGGGCCGGCAACCCGCTTGCCCTGGCACCCGAGCGATGAAAAAGGACGGGACGTCCGCGCGAACAGAACCCGGAGGTATACGGATGAGAGCCAAGGATTGCGTCTTGTACAGCGGAGGCCTGAAGGGTGCCGAGTCTGCGTTCGGTGCGGCGGCTGAACGCCACGGGATGCGTGAGGTGAACTTCACCTTTCAGGGCCGCCATCCGGAACGGTCCCGCGGACTCAGCATCCTCGGCGAGGCGCAACTCAACCACGGCGATGTAAGCTTAGCGTACGTCTCCAAGCTGATGAACCGCACCTACCCGAACACCGAGTACATCAAACGCGTACTGCAGACGATATGGCACCAGATCAACAACGCGCGTGAGATCTTCGTGGTGGGCACGATCCTAGCCGACAATACCGTCCAAGGTGGGACCGGCTGGGGGGCGGAGTTCGCAAAGCTTTGCAACAAGCCACTCTACGTTTTCGATCAGGAAAAGGACGGCTGGCGGCACTGGGTAGACTCGCGCTGGGAAGGAACCACGCCGTTTATTCGCCACCCGCATATCGCCGGTACCGGCACGCGCTTTCTTGCAGATAACGGCGAAGCAGCGGTGAACGATCTCTTCGACAGAAGCTTCAGCGATTGAGTCAGCGACTCAGGGTGACCACAAACGGCGTCGTCCTCAAGTGCCGCCCTGCACGTCCTTGATGCGTTGCAAAAGCTCACCTGCCTTGCCTGGATCTACTTCTTTGACGATCTCATACTGCCCAAGCGCGGCGTTCACTTGCCCCAAACGCAGGTAGGCATCGGCAAGCGCAATGAAGGGTGTCACCGAGTGACGCTCATGCACGACGGCGCGCTCAAACGCGGCGACCGCCTCGTCATCGTTACCGAGTTCGGCCTGCACTAAACCGACGTTATAGTGGGTGGTGGCGCTCTTGGGGTCGAGTAGAATCGCGCGGTCGAGCATCAACAGAGCCTGGTCGTAGTCTTCCATCTGCCTGTAGACGACACCGATGTTGTAGAACAAGCGCGCGCTTCGAGTAGGATCGGTTTGGCTGACGCCGAGCCGGGCTGCTTCGTAGTAGGCAGCCAGAGCCTCACCAAACAAACCCAGATAGGCCGCACGGTCACCGAGTGCAGCATAACTCGACCAGTCCTCGGGCCGCAGCGCTACTCGGTCGCGTAGCGGCTGAAGGTTTTTGGCGAGAGCCACGCGCAGCTCGTCAGTCGTTCGCTTCAGTTCGTGCTCATCGGGGCGCAGAGCAACGGCCTTGTCCCAGGCCCTGAGCGCCTCCGGAAAGTCTTGGAGATGCGCAGCGGAAACTCCGAGGCCGTGTAACGCATCGAAGTAGTCGGGCCGCAAGCTCAAGGCGTTCTCGAGTGAGGCCCGTGCCGGGCCCCATTGGTCCAGGTTCAGATAGGCCCACCCCAGGGCGAAATGGGCGTCTGCACGCTGCGGGTCGGAGTGTAGGCCACGACGTGCCGCGCTCATGGAATGGCCAAACTCGGCGACGTTGGCGTAGGCAAGCGCGAGGACAATCCAGCCGTCAGCCGAATCGGTATCGGTCTCCACCGCGAGCTTGGCCTGATCGATGGCGTAGCGCCATTCGCCTCGGGCTGCGTAGGCCTTGGCCAGTTCGACGCGGACCGCGACGCTGGACGGATCGGTAACAAGTGCCGCTTGGTACTCTGAAACCCGGCGCAAAGCTCCGGCGGCCGGCCATTCACCAACGATAGGGATCTTCGGATCTGACTGCTGTTGCGCGCTGCAGGCCGCGCAAAGCACGACCACCGCGAGAACAGGCACCATATGCCTCGAAACCATCTTCACACCACCTTGGGACGGCGCACGCCAAACGGCGCCGGACCTAACCAGGCATTATAGTACACACGCCGCCGGCACGCAGAACCCGGTGATGGTTTTGTTTTGCGGTGCAGCCTGGTGTGTTATGCGCCTCGCATGCCTATAGAGACGATCGGCACGCCGGCACTTTGGCTCGGTTTTTCGACCCTGGTGCTTGGCTGCCTGGCGCTCGACCTCGGGGTCTTCCAGCGCGAGGCCCACGTGGTCGGCAACCGCGAAGCTCTCCGCTGGAGCGTTTTCTGGATAAGCCTTGCCATGGCTTTCAACATTTTCGTCTACTTCCGTTTCGGCCGCCAGGTCGCCCTTGAGTTTCTAACGGGATTCCTCATCGAGAAGGCGCTCTCGGTCGACAACCTATTCGTTTTTGTGCTGATCTTCTCGGCGTTCTCGGTACCACCGCGCCTCTACCACCGCGTGTTGTTCTGGGGGATCCTGGGCGCCTTCGTGATGCGCGGCATCTTCATCGGGATGGGCGCAGCGTTGGTGCAGAATTTCGCATGGATTCTCTACGTATTCGGCGCCTTCCTGGTCATCACCGGGCTGCGTATGTTCGTCCACGACGACGAGGACATGCATCCCGACAACAATCCAATGGTGCGAATGTTTCGCCGTTTCATTCCGGTCACCACCGACTTCCACGAGACCAGCTTCGTGACCCGCCACAACGGCCGTGTCCACGCCACCCCGTTGCTCGTGGTGCTGGTCGCGATCGAGGCGAGCGACGTCATCTTCGCGGTCGATTCGATCCCCGCGGTGTTCGCAATCACCGACGACCCTTTCATCGTATATACGTCCAACGTCTTCGCGATTCTCGGGTTGCGAGCGCTCTATTTCCTGCTCGCCAACTCTATCTCACAGTTCCACTACCTGCGCTACGGGCTGGCCGCGGTGTTGACCTTCATCGGCGCGAAGATGCTGGCCGAACACTACGTGCAGGTATCGATCGGCGTCTCGCTCGGCATCGTCGCGGTGTTAATCACCGGTTCGGTCCTGGCCTCGCTGGCGCTCGACCGCGCCGATGAGCGCGGAGCGGACTGATGGATTTTGACGCCGAGACTATCGGTGAGGCCGCCCGCGCCTGCCTGGCTGCGCGCGAGCCCGACGAAAAGATCGCCCTGACCCGCGGCACGCTCAAGGCATGGGGGCACGGCAAGTTGCGACTCGACACCCGGCCGGTCGCGCCGCCGCCACCGGGAATCCCGGCAGCACTCGAGTTAGTCGCCCCCGGCAAGGTGCCAAGGCGACGCGGGCGCGGACCACGCGCGATGGGCGCGCTGGTGCACGCGGTCGCCCACATCGAATACAACGCGATAAATCTCGCGTGGGATTGCGTCGCACGTTTTTCTGGCCTGCCGCGGGCGTTTTACGAAGACTGGGTACGAGTCGCCGGCGAAGAAGGCCGCCACTTCGAAATGCTGTCGGCGCGGCTGCGCGACCTCGACATGAACTACGGCGACCTCCCCGCCCACGGCGAGCTCTGGGTGATGGCCGAGAAGACCGCCCACGACCTCGCGGCGCGCATGGCGATGGTACCGCGGGTTCTCGAGGCACGCGGACTTGACGTAACGCCTGCGATGATCGAGCGGGTACGCGCCGCTGGAGACGAGATCACTGTCGGGATACTCGAAATCATCCTGCGCGAAGAGATCGGACACGTTGCGGCGGGCAGCCGCTGGTTCCGTTTCGCCTGCGAGCGGTCGGGGCTCAACCCGGACGAAACCTTCGCCGACCTGGTCGGACGCTACCTGGCCGGCCCACCAAAGCGGCCCTTTTCTATCGAATATCGGCGACTTGCGGGATTCAGTGAGGCCGAACTCAGCTTTCTTGAAACGGCCGCGGACAAGGCCGCAAACGTGCCGGCGGCTCCACTGCGCTGATCACGTCGTAAGCGCCTCGCCTGCGGCGGCCGGGGCCGCCGCAGGCGAGTTCGGCTACATATGACCAGGGCTTCGCACCTCCACAAAGACTGCTAATCTCCGATTTTAATCCTTCGAATAGTCGGTTTTGATTCGCCCGGCATCGCTGCCATGAATAGGCCTCCGCGTGTCGCAGGGCGCACGTTCTGTAAAGGCGAGCTTCCAGGGGAGGCAAGAGATCAGACATTGAACGCATTGACACGGATTCTGAATTCACCGGTCGGGCGCAAAGTGACCATGGCGGTTAGCGGGTTGCTACTGCTCGGTTTCCTGGTCGCCCACCTTACCGGCAACATGCTGATCCTGGTCAGCAAAGAGACCTTCAACCACTACGGGCACACGTTGATCTCCAACCCTATGATCTACCTGGCTGAGGCGGGACTACTAGGGTTGTTCGTCATGCACTTTACCACGGGCCTGTACCTGACCCGCAAGAACCGCGCCGCGCGTCCCCAGGCCTACGAGCGCAACGAGCGCGCCGGCTACGCAAGCCGCAAAACCCTCGCCTCCACGACGATGATTTTTTCGGGGCTCGTCGTCCTCGTATTCGTTCCCCTGCACATCTGGGGCTTCAAGTTCGGCGCTTACTACGAATCGGCCGAGCCGGGTGTGCGCGACCTGCACCGGCTGGTGATCGAGACATTCCAACAGCCGGCGTGGGTCATCTGGTACGTCGCCGTCATGACGATCGTCGGGTTCCATCTTTGGCACGGCTTCGGCAGCGGCTTTGAGTCGCTCGGCCTCAGCTATCGAAAAGGCCTGCGCAGATTCGGGCAGTTTCTCGCTGTCGTCATCGCCGGCGGGTTCCTGCTGATACCGGTTCTCATCTATATGATCGGAGACAAACTGTGATTCTCGACGGACAGGTACCCGGCGGCCCGATCGCCGACAAGTGGAGCAAACACAAGAGCGACATGTCGCTCGTCAATCCAGCCAACCGCCGCAAGTACGACGTTATCGTCGTCGGCACGGGATTGGCGGGTGCGTCGGCCGCAGCAAGTCTGGGCGAGATGGGCTACAACGTTAAGGCGTTCACGATTCTGGACAGCCCCCGCCGCGCACACTCGATCGCCGCGCAAGGCGGCATCAACGCTGCAAAGAATTACAAAAACGACGGCGACTCGGTCCACAGGCTTTTCTACGACACAGTCAAGGGCGGTGACTACCGGGCGCGGGAATCTAACGTTCACCGTCTGGCCGAACTCAGCGTAAACATCATCGACCAAGCCGCAGCCCAAGGTGTACCGTTCGCGCGCGAATACGGCGGTATGCTGGATAACCGAAGTTTTGGTGGTGCTCAGGTCTCTCGTACGTTCTACGCGCGCGGTCAGACCGGCCAGCAGCTCTTGATCGGTGCTTACCAAGCGATGATGCGTCAGGTCGATAGCGGCCAGGTCAAGTTGTTCACGCGACGCGAGATGCTCGATCTCGTCGTTGTTGACGGCAAAGCACGCGGCATCATCGCCCGCAACCTGTTGAACGGTGAACTCGAACACTACGCGGCGCACGCTGTCCTGCTGTGTACCGGCGGCTACGGCAACGTGTACTTCCTCTCGACCAATGCCGGCAACTCGAACGTCAGCGCAGGCTGGCGCTGCGCAAAGCGCGGAGCCTTGTTCGCCAACCCCTGTTACACGCAGATCCACCCGACCTGTATCCCTGAATCCGGCGAGTATCAGGCCAAGCTAACGCTGATGAGCGAAAGCTTGCGCAACGATGGGCGCGTTTGGGTACCGCAAAAGGACGGAGACAATCGTCCGCCCGAGCTGATCCCGGAAAATGAACGCGACTTTTTCCTGGAGCGCAAGTATCCAAGTTTCGGCAACCTCGTTCCACGTGATGTCGCGTCGCGTAACGTCAAAGAGGCCTGCGATGCGGGCCGCGGCGTCGGCCTAACCGGACGTGCGGTGTACTTGGATTTCGCCGATTCGGTACGGCGTCTCGGCTCCGATGTCATCGCTGATCGTTACGGCAACCTGTTCGACATGTACTACAAGATCACCAACGAGAACCCTTACGAGGTTCCGATGAAGATCTATCCGGCTATCCATTACACGATGGGCGGAACGTGGGTCGACTATCATTTGATGAGCAGCGTTCCAGGGCTGTTCGTGCTGGGAGAGGCCAACTTCTCCGATCATGGCGCTAACCGCCTTGGGGCCAGTGCGCTGATGCAGGGCCTTGCCGACGGATACTTCGTGATCCCGGCAACGCTCCCAAACTATCTCGCAAACGAGACGTTCGGCGACGCACCAACCCACAGCGACCCGTTCAAAGAGGCAAGGAACTCCGTACAGTCACGTATCGAAACATTGTCGATGATCAACGGTTCCAGGACAGTACTCGAGTTCCACCGCGAACTCGGGGGTATCATGTGGAACCAAGTCGGCATGGCACGCAACGAAGCCGGCCTCAAAGACGCGCTCGTAAAGGTTCGCGAGCTGCGCGAGCAGTACTGGCAGGATGTCAAGGTGGTCGGCCACACCGAAGACTTGAATAAGCAACTCGAGTTCGGTTTGCGCGTCGCCGATTACATGGAGTTCTCCGAACTCTTGATTCGCGACGCACTGGCACGGCGCGAATCCTGCGGTGGTCACTTCCGCGAGGAGTACCAGACCGAAGAGGGCGAGGCCAAGCGCGACGACGAGAACTTCTCGTACGTCGCCGCGTGGGAAACCCACGGCAACGACCGCGAGCCCGAATTGCACAAAGAGCAGCTCAGCTTCGAGAACGTCGAAGTCAAGATGCGCAGCTACAAGTAACGGAGACCCGAATGAGCGAGATGACCTTCAATCTGCGCGTGTGGCGCCAGGCCAACAGCGAATCCTCCGGCCGGCTCGTCGACTACACGGCCGAGCGGATCTCGGAACACATGTCGTTTCTCGAGATGCTCGACATCGTCAACGACAAGATAATTTTGGAAGGCGACGACCCCATCGCGTACGACTTCGATTGCCGCGAAGGGATCTGCGGGTCCTGCGGTATAGTGATCAACGGGGTTCCGCACGGTCCGAATCCCGGCACCACCTCCTGCCAGCTCTTCATGCGGCATTTCAAAGCCGACGAAACCATCACCATCGAGCCGTGGCGGGCCAAGAGTTTTCCGCTCATCAAAGACCTGGTCGTCGACCGCTCGTCTTTCGACCGTATCATCGCCACCGGCGGGTACATCTCCTGCAACACCGGCGCGGCTCCCGAAGCGAATAATACGCCTATTCCGAAGGACATCGCAGACGAGGCCTTCGACGCCGCAGCGTGCATCGGTTGTGGTGCATGCGTGGCTGCATGCAAAAACGCATCGGCCGTGTTGTTCGTCGGCGCCAAACTCCAGCACCTCGCCTTGATGCCCCAGGGGCAAGCCGAGCGTGACCGACGAGCCCTTCGCATGGTCGATCAGATGGAAGCCGAAGGCTTCGGCGCCTGCTCAAACGAGGGCGAGTGCGAGGCAGTCTGCCCCAAGGAGATCAGCACCAAACATATTGCACGCCTCAACCGCGACTATATGCGCGCAGCCGTCAAGCAGGCCTTGCGCCCCTGATCGAGATCGGCTTCCAAACCGTCGGCGCACGGCGCACGGCGATCTGCACGGCTATTGTAACGGCGGTGCTGGTGGCCGCGTGCACAACATCACCGCTGGGTTCATGGGAGTCTTCGTTCGGCAAACACCACACCCTGAGCGGCAAGGTCTACGACGTCGCAGCGCGAGAGTTCGTCACCACCGAGGCACTGACAACCCGTCTGCAAGCCGCCGACTACATCCTGCTCGGTGAGAGCCACGACAACCCCGACCATCACCGTCTGCAGGATTGGGCGCTCCAACGCGTCGTCGATTCCGGACGCAAACCGGCGCTGGTGTTGGAAATGCTCGACCCGAGCGACGCTCCGAGTGTGAAGACCTACTTAGATGCCGGCCCCACCGACGCCTCCGGTTTTGGGCGTGCGGTCAATTGGGAAAAGAAGGGCTGGCCGGACTACCGCATGTACATGCCGATAATGCGTACGGCGATCACACGAAAGCTGCCGGTTGTTGCAGGCAATATCACGCAAGACGAGCTCAACGACTTGCGACTGTTCAGCATCGGCGCGATAGGCGCAGAGGTGTTGTCAAAGCTCGGCATCGATTCGCCGCTGCCGGTGAGCGTCCGGGTTTCAATGGAAGAATATATCATCCGCGCACACTGCGGCTACGCGCCGAGCCATTATCTGTCGACGATGGTCATGGTTCAGCGTGCACGCGACACCCGCATGGCGCGCTCGATGCTCGAGCACGATAGCGCCGTCTTGATCGCGGGCGGCGAACACACACGGAGCGATCGTGGTGCGGCCGAGCTGCTTGTCGCCGAAGGCGGCGACCGCGACGTGCTTACCCTCGCCTTCGTCGAGATCGACGAAGGCGCGAACAAAGCCGGCGACTACGTCGGCCGTTTCGGAGCCGAACGCCTACCCTTCGATTTCGTTTGGTTCACGCCGCGCTCAACCGACGGCGACCCATGCGAGGTCTATAAGGACCAGCTCAAGGAGAAACTGAGGGAGAAGCGTCGTCAGCACCCGCCCGTAACACCCGATGGACGACCTTTGCCTCCAGCTGTCGGGCTTTCTTTTACCCCGACAGGCTAGCTCAGCGCAACGCGTACACGAGCGATCGATCGTCTTCGAACACCTTACGTAGACGGCGTTGCCCACGCAGCGCATTGCCCAACGCGCCGTTCTTTTCGGCGACGACTAGGGTGGCCGCGGCCACGGCTTTGGTAGCGTCTTCGGAGCCCGATTCGACATCTACACCGTCCAGTCTCCAGGTCAGGAATCCCGCCCATTGCTCGGACGCCGTTACCGTCCCCCTATAACCTGTCTTCTCGACGGCCACGGCCGCCGACGACGGGAAATCCATGGCTATACCAGCTTCGAGGTCGGCCTCTGCGGTCTCCGCGTATAACCAAGCGCCGGTGACGAATACGCTTGCCAGTGCGACTGCCCTAGCAGTGCGGACCACAACAGGTGCTCCGAACCGGGGCTTGACGAAGTACAAACCACTGTCGGCGATCAGTGCGCCACCTACCAGCGCTAGGCACCATGACTCCCGCACCGCATGGAACGACGCGAACGCCGCTCCGACCAGCAGCAACAAGTTGAAGGGACGCAGTTCACCGCGTTTGCCAAGCCCATAGGCACCACCGATACCAAGCGTTAGCACCAGCCAATCGAATACCGAGCGGAACTCAGGCGCGCCCGTCCAAACCGAACCGCTCGCGGCAAAGGCTTCGAACATCCGCAGTTTGACCGCGGGATAGAGCGCCGTACCGAGTGGAGTCGCCAGGGTGGCGGCAACAGAGACCAGGAAGGCGGGAATGATCCACGAAGATCGGAAGCCATTACGCTCAACAAACCATTCTCGATTACGGCACACTCGATCGTGGATCGACTCGATGACGGCGAAGCAGAGGATGCCGATCCCGAGCACGAAATGAAAACTTAAGTTCGACCACAGCGCAAACAGCAGGGGCAGAGCCAGCAGCGGCTTGTTGTGCCCGGTGCGCGCGGCCCAGAGTATATTGAGTTCGGTTGCGACCAATCCGAGCGTCAACAGATGAACGCTCGCTCCTAGGTATCGCCAGGCAACGGTAACGACAGCGGCACTCAGCAACACCGAGACGGCGAAGTGCGGGTTGAGGCGGCGAAACAACGTAAACACGGCGGCGGTCGTCGCCAACGAAATAAGCAGCGCAGCAGCCACCAGCCCGCGCAGACCCAACACCGCGTAGATTTTGAAGACGGCCGCGCTGAACAGCCAACCTTCGGCACCGACGGTGGCCGGCGCGGCCTCCTCGGCCAGCGCACGTCCCGCCGCCAGATGTGTCCATAGCGCAGGATCCTTCACAGTCAGCCCACCAAGGATCAGCACCATAGCGGGGGCCGCAAACACCAATGCTGCCAATAGCGCACGCACAAACGTTGCCGCCGTCTCGTACGCACAGTCGGGCCTTCGTGTCGGTCCGGCGGCCTGGTGCTGGGGAACAGCGGACGCAGACTCACCGCCCGCACGCGCGATGAGCGAACCCGAGGAGGCGCGGCGCGCCTGTCCAGTATTCGGTGAGGGGCGCTTGCGACCGCCCGCTGCAGCAGTCTTCTTGGGTCCCGGCTTAGAACCCGCGGCTATCCGATCCATCATCGAAGGCATACCCATCAATGATACAGGCGTGCAAGGGTCCACGGTTGAGACAACGTGCCCGCAAACCGTATCGCAGATGCCATGCACACCCGCCGGCGATACCAAGAGGCCGGGGCTATCGGCCACGCACGAATGCGCTGCGACAGCTCCGGAGAGCCGGCTTAGAGCAAGAAATCGATCGGCGTGTAACCCGTATAGTTGCGACCGTCATCGTCCAACGTCGGAGTCAGCGGGAAGACAAACGAGCTACCGTTGCCCGCAATCTCGCCGGCGGGCACCCCTAACCAACGGTTGATGATAGTCCCGAAGAAGTCGCGAACATCATGCTCATAACGCAGATCGTTGTCATGACCGGCAGGTGGGTTGTCGAGCTTCGGATAGGTTCCGAAGATGCCACCCTGGACCGCACCACCGAGCACCATTTGCGCCGCACTGGCCGCGTGGTCGGTGCCCGCCTCGTTGGCGCCGCTGGCATTCTGAGCCATCGTCCGACCAAACTCAGAGAACGTCACGATCACCGCGTCGTTGATCAGGTTACCGGTCTTGTACGGGTGCGATCCGTAGCCGCCGCTGCCCGGCAAGGTCACGCTCTGGTCGAGTTCTTCGTAGAACGCACCGACCGCTTCACTAAGCGTGTGCAACAACCCCGCGTGGAACAACGATTTCGCTTGGCCTGAGTGGCTATCGAAGCCGCCGATGTCAACGTGAAAGTAACACGCACCTACGTCGGCGCGAATGATCGCCGCCACGTGACGAAGGTCGCGCGCCAGCCGGCTCGAGACCCCGTTCAACGGCGAGGTGTAAACCAAGTCGTTGTTGGCGCTGTAGGAACCGCTCCCGTTGAGCAGCAGTGCCTCGACCGGCCCGGCGTTGCCCGAGTCGGGGAAGCCGTTACCGCTCTTGTAGTACTCCTCCATCTTGGTGATGGTCGCCTGGCCGGTCTGACCGATCTTTGAGAGTTCGGGATACGTGACGGAGCTGAGCGCGGCGGAATCCCCGTGCATGGCAAGCACCGCGTCCCGCTTTGCGTTCGTCTCACCGTTAGCGGGGAATTGCAGTTGGTTGAGTCTGGTGATCGCGAAGAGACTCGCTGTCGTGGGTGTGTAGACGGGGTTCAGCGAACCATCCATGATCACTACCGGCACTTGGGTGGGACCGAAGGCCAGCTTGTCGAGCGTCTTGCCGAACCACCCCTGGCCGCCGTTGCCGATCGGGTCGCCGGTGTACCAGATCACTTCGCTGCGGAAATGAGAGTGGTTCGAATGCGGGTAGTGCACGCCGGGCGAGATCGCCAGCTTGCCGGCCTGCGAAATCGCATGCAGCCGCGTCATCGTCGGATGCAACGCGTACTCTTCGAGGTCGTCGTCGAGCCCGACCGACAAGACGGCTGTCGAGTCCGGGAATGCACCGGAATACTTACTCGCGACAGCGACATCGCTATCGGGCTCTTGGAGAGTCGGCCGGATCGATTCATAGATAGATCGCTGGGTTCCGGAGAGCGGATAAATCGTGCCGAGTCCGTCGTTGCCGCCGTTCATTTGAACGACAACTACAATCTTGTTGCCCGGTCCTGCCGCCCAAGCCACGTTGGTGCCCGGCACCATCCGCATGTACGGGCTTGCCGCAACTCCCGCCGTTGCCAACGCGCCGCGCTTGATGAACTGTCTTCTGGTTATCGCCATTATCGCTTTCCTCAGTGCACTTGGCTCTCGGCCGTCTGGTACAAGAGCGAGATCAAGCCACGCACCTTGGTTTCAACATCGCCGGTGAACTCGCTGCTCAGATCGAGCGTTGCAGCGGGATTACCGTCACCCGCGTAGTTGATCAGCGCGTCACGCTGCACGGTACTGAGCGGCACCGGACCGAGATCGAACCCACCTTGCTCGATCACCGCGTCAACGACATCGGTGACCACGACGGCCGCGTTGCCGAGCAGCGGTGCGATTTTACTCATCTTCTTGAACCTCAGACGGCTGCTTCCGAAATCGGAGCCGCCGAAATCCTTGGCGAAATCCATACGCTCGAGCAGCGTGCCCGCGTTGATCCACGCCAGGCCGCCGGGCCAGCCGGCAACATTGGGCGGCTCAAACAGACGCATCCCCATATCGTCGAGCACGCGGCCTAGATCGTTGCTGTCGCCGACGTTCTTACCGTTGGTCTTGACGCTGAACGCGCGCAGCATCTGCACCACGTACTCCGCCGGGCTTTTAACCGTACGGCTCTTTGCCTCGGCACTGTAGAACTCATCAGAGGTCAGGATCGCACGAATCAAAGACTTGATCTCGAAGCCGGCGTTCACGAACTCCAGAGCGAAGGTCGCGAACATGGCCTTCATGTTCGCGTGCGCTGAACCAAGCGCCGCGAAATCAACCGAAGGCGGCGGGAACGCGTACCACGTCCACAACTTGGACGCTAAGAACATGCCGACCTGGTTGTTACCGCCGTCGTCGGTCTTCTCAAAGATGTACTTGAGCGCGTCGTCGACGGTGTCCGCGACACCCTCATCGAAGCGGAGGTTCTGACCGCTGTATGCGAACCCGCCGATACCGTCATCGAAGAGTTCGATCGGCGCCGGGTTGCCCGGGTTGTTGTCGGCGTCGTACTCTCCGATCTCGAAGACGCCGATATACTGGCCCTTGTTGTTCTGGAATTCACCGACCCAACCGCTGCTTGCGCGTGCGAGGTTTTGCACGTCGGATTCGCTGTAGTTCTCCTTGGCAGGATCGGGCGCACCATCATCGCCGATTTGAAAAACGCCAAGACAGAAAAGCTCCATGACCTCGCGGCCCCAGTTTTCGTTGATGTTGTTTTTGCGGTTGATGATCCCGTCAAGATAAATGAGGTTGGCGGGATCACGGTTGAACTCGCGCATCAAAGTCTTGAAGCTTCCGCCGCCGATGTTGCGGAACAGGCGGTTCTGGTAGGACAACCAGCGGTACTCGTCGAACTTGTCAGCGCCACTGACAAGGTGGTCGTGCAGGAAAAGCACGAACTTTTCCCGAGCGGCGTCCGAGGGGCGCTTGGATTTTACCATGCGCTTGATCCACCAGCGTTGCATCGAGCGGAGCGAAGCCGTGCTGTCGTCTTTCTTCGCCGGAGGTTTGCTCTTCTTACCTTTGAAGCTGAGCATCGAGTCGACAGCCTCTTCGACGCTGGCGAAGTCGTCGAGAAAATCCTGTATCTTATCAGGCGGCGCGCCGAACCCCGCTCTCTTGAGCAGATGGGCTGCGTTCTCATAATTCCAAACTGCCATTACTTGCTCCCTTTATTTATTCGCTGTCTCGGTTGCGGCCTCGCGCCGCAGTGGTCAATCAGTCGCGCAGGCGCCGCTTCAATCGGCGCGAAACGCGAAAATTCACTCCCCGGTAGTTCCCGCAACCCAGCCGGTTTGAGGGGCTGGACCGGTGAGGCCGTCGCCGAGGATCCACAGGCGGATCAGATCGATGATTTCTGGATCAAGCGGCGCGAGGCCAAACGGCATTTGGCTGCCGTAAGCGGCCAAGAGATCGCCGGTGATCTTTCGGTACAAAAAGCTGTTATCGAAATCGCCGCTGCCGTCGACCCGTAACAGCCCGTCACCAGCAGCCGCGGCGTTAAACGGCGCAACACCGACCAACTGCCCGTAAGCATTGATCGGCAAGAGATTGAGCCCACCGGCGTTGCTCTCGTCGTCGTGACAGGCTGAGACCGCGCACGAAGCAGCGAACACCTGTTGACCGATCCGGTCGAATGTTCCGTCGTAAAGATCGAGCGGTAGATAGACCCTATCGCCTTCGGCACGGCACTTGAACTTGATTTTGTCCCTGTCGGTCTTGCTTCGGCTTGTCGCCGTGCCGTCGGACTCCATGCGCAGGACCTTCTTATTGTTGCTCATCTTGTTCGCGCCGTTCGGTCCCTTGAGGCGAACCGTGATCGAACTGACAAGCGTGCAATCGTTGAGGTTCAGGTTGTCAGGAAACTCAAGAAGGTTCACCCGTTGCTGCAGAGCCTGGAATTCTGTGTCGAACTTAGGGTCGCCATTGTCCTCGGCATGATCGATCACGACCTCGTCGACGAATTCCGGCGTGCAGTCGGGAATGAAGCTGTCCGAGTTCAGGCAAATCGAGACGTCGAACACGCATCGCCCGTTGCGCTCACCATCGATATCGCAGGCGAGATCACCGTCCACGCAGTCAACGTGCTTTGGCGCTTTCGGGGGGGCCGGCTTATTCGCCGAGGGCACGTCGAACACCGAGATGCAGTCGGACTTCTTACTGCCACCCCCACGGACCAGCTCCGCGTCGACAGTCGAAGCCGACACAAAAAAGGCAAACACCGCCACATAGGTACAAATTAACTCTCGCAATCCGGGCATCTCGCCTCTACTCTCCCTAGTTCCACAAGTCGGCTCCGCCGCCAGCGCCGTAGCGTCTCGTAGCAAGCGTTAGGCTATCGAAGCTTCACCCGCAGCGTCAAGCCCGAAATCCCGGATGGGGACACGCGCCCGCCGTTGCTCCGGGTTGCAAAACGGCAGTCGGGGTCGTAGTTTTCGACCGCCCGACAGCGGGCTGGATCGGTCGATGGGCACAAACGGCAGCACTTCTAGCCAATATTGGCGTGCAAACGTGAGATTAATGCTCGGATTGCTCGCGGTCTGGGCTTTCGCCGGACTCGGCTGCGGTGTCTTGTTTGCCGATACGCTGGCCGACCTACGCTTTTGGGGCTTCCCGCTCGGGTTCTGGTTTGCACAGCAGGGCGCGATCGTCGTTTTCGTTGCGTTGATTCTCGTCTACGCTATCGCACTTAACCGTCTTGATGCTCGGCACGCGATTGGGCGCGCGCAAAAGCCGCAGGTCTGAACTCGCCGGAGATCTCTCGTCATGTCGGTCAAAGCCTGGACATACCTGTTCGTCGGCCTGAGTTTCTGCCTCTATATGTTCATCGCGTGGCGAAGCCGCGTTCGCGACACCGGCGGATTCTATGTTGCCGGCCGAGGCGTCCCTGCTATCGCAAACGGCATGGCCACCGCCGCCGACTGGATGAGCGCCGCCTCTTTCATCTCGATGGCCGGCCTGATCTCGACGATGGGCTACTCCGGCGGCGTGTACTTGATGGGCTGGACGGGCGGCTACGTTCTGCTCGCACTGTTGCTCGCACCTTATCTGCGCAAGTTCGGCCAATTCACAGTCCCTGATTTCATCGGCGACCGCTACGAATCCGCTATCGCGCGACTGGTAGCGGTGCTTTGCGCGGTCTTTATCAGCTTCGTCTATGTCGCCGGACAAATGCGCGGCGTCGGCGTGGTCTTCTCTCGCTTCCTCGAGGTCGATATCAACGTCGGTGTCATCATCGGCATGGCGATCGTGTTCGTATACGCGACGCTCGGCGGCATGAAGGGAATTACCTGGACCCAAGTCGCACAGTATTGGGTATTGATAACCGCGTTTCTGATCCCCGCCATCGCGATCAGCATCAAACTGACCGGGCAACCCTTGCCGCAGATCGGCATGGGCAGCCCTTTGGTCGGCGACGTCGCGGGATCGGGCATGTACCTGCTCGACAAACTCAACCTGATCAACGCAGACCTCGGCTTCGCCAGCTACACCGAACCGTTCACCAGCCCGAAGTGGGGCAAACTCAACGTATTCTGCGTCACTCTGGCACTTATGGTCGGAACCGCGGGACTACCCCACGTTATCGTCCGCTTCTACACCGTAAAGACGGTCGCGGCGGCGCGCTGGAGTGCGTTCTGGGCACTCTTATTCATCTCGGCGCTCTATCTGACCGCCCCCGCGACTGCGGCCTTCGCACGCTACTACATGATCGAAAGCATTCAGGGACGCAGCAGCGAACAGCTGCCGCAATGGTTTGCCAACTGGGAAGAAACCGGACTGATCCTGTGGCTCGATGACGGTGACGGCAAGCTCCGTTACAGCGCACGTAACGACAACGAAGTTTTCAGGAGTGGTCCGCTCTCGCGTGCCGAGATCGCCGAACTTGCCTCCGCTCACCAGCTCTGGATCAACTCGGGGGCATCCTCGGTCGATCCACGCAACCGCGGGAAGGCTGCAACTACGTCCGGTGCAGACGGACGGCTGGCGCTGCGCAAGAAAGGTTTGTCGGGTCCCGATCGCGACATCATCGTGCTCGCTACGCCCGAGATGGCAGAGCTTTCCGGCTGGATCGTCGCGCTGATTGCGGCGGGTGGTCTGGCCGCGGCGCTGTCGACTGCGAGTGGGCTGTTGCTGGTCATATCCTCAGGCGTCGCACACGATCTCTACTTTCGACTGATCAACCCTGCGGCGAGCGAAGCGCGCCGACTTGCGGTCAGTCGCGCAACCATCGGCGTGGCGGTGGTTGTTGCCGGGATTTTTGGAATCTACCCACCGGGTTTTGTCGCTGAGGTAGTCGCGTTCGCGTTCGGGCTCGCCGCTTCAAGTTTCTTCCCGATCCTGGTGCTCGGCATCTTCTCGAAGCGCGTCGGCACGATTCCCGCTGTCAGCGGAATGCTGGCAGGCATAGGCTTTACCGCCGCCTACATTATCGGAAACCGGTTCTTCGGCATGCCCGCGTGGTGCTTCGGCATCAGTGCTCAAGGAATCGGTACCGTCGGCATGATCGTCAACTTCGCAGTTACACTCGGACTCACTCCGTTTTTCTCACCACCGAGCACGCAAGTTCAAGATATGATCGACCGTATCCGTGAACCCGAAGACGCCCCGCCGGCGGTCGCGATCGAAACGGCATCAGAGCATTGAGCGATCAAGTCCGTAACGCCAAGTTCGACCACGTGGGCTTCGGTGTCTATGACCATGAAGGACCTCACGCTTTCTTTGCCGGAACCCTTGGCGGCTCGCCGTACATGGGCGGCCCGACGCCGACGTTCTTCGGTGCGCAGTGGGAATTTCGCGACGGTGCACGCTTGGAGGCCATCGCGCCTAACGGCCCGCGCGACGGCTTCCTATACCGATTCCTCGACCAACGAGGCGCCGGCATTCACCACGTAACCTTCAAAGTCGACAACATCCACCAAGCCTGCGACGCCGCACGCTCGCACGGCCTGGACATCGTCGGCTTCGACGACTCGAACGCCGGCTGGAAAGAAGCCTTCATTCACCCCAAGCAGGCGCAGAGCGTTGTCGTGCAGTTCGCCGAATCACATCCGGAACTCGACGAAGACTGGGATACCTCTTTCCGCTTTCCCGATGACCCTCCACGCAAACCCGCAACTGCGGCGCGCGTCCTCGGTTTGCGTATCTGTGCTCATGACTCCGCGTGCTGCCGTGCGCTTTGGACAAACCTGATCGGTGGCGCCTGCGCACAAACCGGTGACGAGTTGGTCTTTACTTGGAAAGACAGTCCCATGCGCATCGCCGCGACAATCAACCGGGGACACCCCGAAGGTGCTGCCGGCATCGAGGTCGAGAGATCGGCGGAACACGCTCTCGGCGAACAACCGATCGCTGTGCTCGGCACACGCTTCGTCACCGAGGGCACTGTTCTCGTCCCCGTCGGGCGGATATGAGGCGAGGCATGGCAGACCTTTGGGATCCGCAACGCTACGAGCGCTTCGAAGAAGAACGCAGCCGCCCTTTCTTCGACCTTCTCAGCTACGTCCACCCAGTCGCCGACATGCGTATCCTCGATCTCGGGTGCGGCACCGCGAAACTCACCGTCGCGGCACACCAACGCTTCGGCGCGTGTTCAACTTTGGGAGTTGATGCTTCCGCGGCAATGCTTGCCAAAGCCACCGACCCGCCGCCCGCGGGCTTCAGGACTCGTCTAATACGAATCGAAGACTTCGATCCGGGCAGAGAACGCTACGACCTCGTACTTTCAAATGCGGCGCTCCATTGGGTAGAGAACCACGAGGCATTATTTACGCGTATCTGCGGTTGGGTCCGGCCCGGCGGACACCTCGCGGTGCAGATGCCGGCCAACGAACCGCACGCGTCGCACAGCGTCGCGGATTCCGTCGCCGGCGAAGAGCCTTTCGCCTCTGCACTCGGCGGCTACGCGCGCAAGACGCCCGTCCTCGCACCCGAGGCGTACGTACGCATTCTGAAGAAAGCGGGCATGAAGGTGCCTGCGTCAGAGTATCGCACCTACTACCACCAACTAGCCTCCAGTGCGGCAATCGTCGAATGGGTGCGCGGCACGCTGCTCACCGACTACCAAAGGCGAATGCGGCCGGATATACACGACCGCTTTATTGCGCGCTACACGGAACGGCTGGTCAAGGAAGTCGGAGATGTTGCTCCTTATGAGTTCGCATTCAGACGCCTGTTCGTCACCGCTCGTAAGTCTCGCTGAATTCGCTGCCGCATAGCGGATGCGCAGGCGTACAGCCAAGCCGAGGGGGTTAAACAAACCAATAGGAACGGAGATCCGACCGCTGTCTCCCCGCCGGGGGGTCGGGTGCGTTGCAAGATCTCGGGATGGCGTTTAGCTAGGTAGTAGACCGCGCTTCCCGGAGTCCACGCACATGATGTATCTCGCCGTATTCGTTCTCCTCAGCTTCTTCATTCTCGTCCACGAGTTCGGCCATTTTTACGTAGCCAAGCGCGCTGGGATTCCGATCTCCAGGTTCTCAGTAGGAGTCGGGCCGGCGCTGTTGTCACGCACGTTCGCAGGTACCGAGTACCGGCTCTCGGCGGTCCCCATTGGTGGTTACGTGATGCTCGACCTGCAAAGCAACGACGGGTTTTTCGACCTTCCGATCTCAAAGAGGATAGCGTTCGCACTAGGTGGTCCGGCAGCGAACCTGCTCGCCGCATGTGCGGCGTTTGCGGCCTTCAACTGTGCGACGCAAGGCGCGAGCCTCTACGGGATATTTATCGCTCCGATCGAACAGACGGGGCACGCGCTCGCCACGGTGATGGTGACGATTCCGCAGATCGTCCTGAACACCGGTCAGCTGTCCGGCGTCGTCGGCTTAGTTGCAGAAGGCGGCGACTTCGTCGCTGGTTCTTTGGTTCGCGCGCTCCAGCTTTCAGTCGTGGTAAATCTCAACCTCGCAGTGATCAACATGCTGCCGATCCCGCCTCTGGATGGCGGTAAGGTCGTTCTCTACCTGCTCGAAAAAATGCACGCCGGGCTCGCACGTTTGCACGTGCCGCTGAGCGCGGCCGGATGGATCCTCGTTCTCGGTGCGCTCGCCTACATTACGCTCCAGGACATTCGCCGGCTCATCATCGGCTTCGTCTGAGCGAGGATCGGCGATCAGCCGGCCGTAATATCTTCGCCGCCGTCCACGCCGAGCACGTTGCCCGAGATCCACGCAGCTCCCGGCTCGACCAACAAGGCGACTGCCTTCGCCACGTCTTCGGGAACCGTCAGTCTCCCGCGCGGGTTAATCGCACGGGCGTGATCTTTGATCGCGTCCGATCCCGGGATCTTTTGCAGCGCAGCAGTGTCGGTCACACCGGCACGTATCGTGTTTGCGGTGATCCCCCGCGGTGCAAGTTCGACAGCAAGCTGGCGGATGTAGGCCTCCAGAGCCGCCTTAGCCGCAGAAACCATACCGTAGCCCTTCGCAGCCCGCGTCGAGCCTGCCGAGGACATCGCGAGCACGCGACCGCCCTCGCCCAGCAACCCGCGCCATACTAAGTCTTGGGTCCAGAACACCAGCGAACTGGCCATCACGTCTAGGGTCATCGCAGCCTGAGACGGCCGCGCGGAACCTTTGCGATCATCATCGACTAAGGGAACCAGTGAGCCGAACGCGAGCGAGTGAAACAGCAGGCAGACCGAGCCGGATACCGCCTGCGCAGCCAGTGCATCGACGACCTCGGTTCGCTTGTCGGCATCGGCCGCGTTGGTGTTGAAAAAGAGCGCTTTCGCACCGGCCGCTTCGATCGCGGCTCTGGTTTTCTCGGCGGCCGCTATCGTCGAGCGCCGGTCGAGGTGCACACCGCAGATGTTGATCCCCTTATGTGCCAGTTCTACGGCGACCGCTGCACCGAAACCGCTCGAAACTCCCAGTACCACCGCCCACCGATCAGTAACCTCGTTCATGGCGCGGACGATAGTCGCAGCCCCTACGCTCCGCAACCATAGGGCGGTCCCAGCTGCAACCCCGGTACTGGTCAAGGATAAAAGCGCCGGCATGGACGTAGGGTGCTGAGTTTGCTAGGTTCACGGCGCCCCCGGGGGTACCCGCTTTAATTTAAGGAAAGGAGAAACCATGGCTCAACAAAAAGGTGCTGAAAAGGAGCTTCACGACGCAGCGTGGGTGTGGGCCGGACGGCTGGTGCTGGCCGCAGGTCTGGTCGGTGCCGGGGTATTCGGCGGCTACATGAAATGGGGAGACGCCACCGAACTCCGCGGGACCGTAGGCGAACTCCAGGATAGCATCGTGAAGCTCAAGAACGCCCGCGAGACCGAGTCCACCAAGAAGGCGCGCGTCGAGCGCGACAAAGAAGTTTGCGAACGCGAACTCAAGGAAATGAAGAAGAAACTCCCCAAGTAGTTCTCCTTTGATCGATGCGGAGGTCGACTTTGCGACGGCCTCCGCTCTCTCTACAAGAAGCTGACGAAGTTCCCGACAGCGCCCATCAGTGCGGTCACGTTCGGGAACTCCTCGCACATATCGATCACGGTTTGGTGATAGGCCGCGATTCGCCCCCGGTCTTGGTCGGCCTCCGAGAGCGCCAGCGCGCCTTGAAGCTCCCTGATCATCGGCTGAACCTCGAGCTTTAGTTTCACCGGCATCTCCTCATCGACGGCGATCACCAACTTGACGCGTTCAAGGAGGCGGTCGATCATCTCAGCATCACTGCGTGCTTCGGCCATTGCTTGTCTCCTAGCGCTCCTTGCCGGGCAGCTTCACGGGCCCTTCGGGTGGCGGTCCGACCGCATCGCCCTCGGCCAGCTGCCGCTTCCAATCAAGAACGCGAGCCTTGGCACCCGCCTCTTCGGCGGGCTCGATCATCCCGGCGCGTTGATAAAACATCGATAGGTTCGTGTACGAGAGCACATCCTCTGGATCGATCTCCACCAGCCGTTGTCCGAGCTCTATCGCCCGTTGGTAGTCTTCCATGGCTAAATAGCACATGGCCTTGCCGAGAATCGCGTCTTTGTACTCACTGTCACGCGCAAGGCAGCGGTCAAAAACCTCGATTGCCTCGATGTGTTTGCCCTCCCCGTGGAGGTCGGCACCCGCGTAAAAGAACTCTTCTAACTCGGAAATCTCCTCGTCCTCTGGCATACCCGAGAGTAGCGCCTGGCCGGAGTAGCTCCAAACCGCGGCCGGCGGTGGTTTTTGACGTGTCGCAGAACCTCGAACAAGAAATACTTACCTTCATCGCAGCGCGGGGGACGGACATGGACTTTGATGCGCTCGCGCTCAAGGTCTTCGCCTATCAGTTCGAGCACGTCGAGGTCTACAGGAAGTTCTGCGAGCGACGCGGTGTCTTGCCTGGTCAGGCTGCATCTTGGAGGCATATCCCGGCCCTGCCGGTCGACGCGTTCAAGCGGAACATGGGGCTCCCCGGCAAACGAGCGATACGATTCGCGAGCAGCGGCACCACGCAAGGGGCGTCACGGCGCAGCACTCACCAGCTGCGCAACACTCAGACCTATCGTGCCTCGGCGCTCGCACACTTTACCGATATGGTCGTCCCCGATGATCCCGGCGCGATGACCTGCCTTGTTCTGGGACCGACCTTGGCAACGCATCCGGAGTCTTCACTCGGGCAAATGTTTACGTGGTGCGCGCAAGAGTACACGGTGAGGACCGACAGCCGAGCGCCGACACCGGCCGGCAACACCACCGTCTGCTTTGCCGCCGACGGAAGCGCGGATCTTGATGCAGCGGTCAAATGGCTCACCCAGGCCGCATCCGCCGCTAAGCCGGTTTTGATCTTGGCTATCAGTTCGGCGTTGAGCGGCCTATTTGCCGAACTGCGCAAACGTCGTCTGATGTTGCGATTGCCTGCCGACAGCAGGATCGTCGATACCGGAGGGAGCAAGGGCGCCGCAGGTGTGCTCTCCGCGCGCGGGATGCTCAAGGCCGCGTGGCGCTACCTACACGTCGCCGCGTACTCGTGCGTCAACCAATACGGAATGACGGAGATGCTCTCGCAATTCTACGACGACGCGCTGATCTCGCGGGTCGAGGGATCGCTCGCCCCGCGCAGCAAACGCGGCCCGGTTTGGGTGAGGACAAGTGTCGTACATCCGGCTACACTGGCGCCCGTGAGCGCTGGTGAAACAGGGATTTTAAGACACGTTGATCTGGCCAACTGGGACACCGTCAGCGCGCTACAGACGCTCGACACAGGCCACACACTCGGCCGCGGTTTCGCGCTGACCGGCCGCGCCCCCCTTGCTGAGGCACGCGGATGCTCACAGCTCATGGCGGTCCTCGACCAGGGCGGACTCGCCAAAGCGGCCAGCGACACCGACAGGGAGCCGAGTCAATGAGCGGCACACTCGGAGGCCGCGGCGGGCCCGGCAAAACTTCCGCTCGTGGAGAAACGTCCGATCGGCCCCACAAGGCCAACGCGGGCGACAGTCTGCGACGCCGGCTCGCACAAAGCCTCGACAGCGCACTCGCGGCTCGCACCCAAGCGCTACGGCGCTTCACCAACGACGCGCTGGTAGCCTCGCTTGCCGGCGTGGCGACGCGCTGGACGCAAGACGATTACGCCCCACGCAAGTACGTGATCGCCGAACTCAGCGAGATGCTCGCCATCGACCCTGCAATGATGCGACGCGGTCTCGACAACATTTTCTCGGTTCTCAACGCCGATGCGCTTACCGAGCTCGTTCACAACGAAGCGCCGACCCCCGATGGCATGGAGCGCGCGCACACTTTGCCCAGCGGAACGCAGGCGCGCCTACTCGGTCCGCGCGTGGTTTACTACGGTCTGGCAGGCAACGTACCCGGGCTCGCGATACCGGCGATCGTCGCAGGTCTGCTCGCACGCTCGGTGGTGATCGTGCGCGACAGCATACGGCAGCCGATCCTTACCGAGTTGTTCCTGGATACGCTGGCCGAGGAGGTGCCGCCGCTTGCAGAAATGGTCATCCCGGTTGGCTGGGACGCAAACAACATCGAGATGGAAGCTCTCGCGATCAGCGCATCGGGTCGTGCCGAGGTCTACGGAAGCGACAAGACTGTCAGCGAAATCGCAGCCCGCCATCAAGACCGTGTCATGCACACCCACGGCACCAGAGTCAGCATCGGACTAGTGCCCGGCAGTTCAGACACCGATCAGTGGGCTGACGGCTTCGCCGAAGACATGTGTATGTACGAGGGGCGCGGCTGCCTCTCGCCGAAAATACTCTACGTCGTCGGGCCTCGTGCCCGCGCCGAGCGATTGGCCCGCCGCATGGGCATCGCACTTCGGCGTGTCGACAAACTGTGGCCACGTCGAACCCAAACGCTGGACGACGAACTCGCGCGACGCAGCTTCATGGATAACGCCGAGCTCACCGCCTCGCGTGACCAGGGGAACACCGTGGAATTCGGCCGCGAGGGCAGCTGGTGTGTGCACCTCAGCGACGCCGTGGCTGTGGATGCGGCGCCCGGGCTGCGCTGCATTACGGTTGTTGCCGCCAGTGACGAGAAAAGCGTGGCTGAGGCCGTCGAAGCCTCGCCTATTCCCGTAGCGGCTGTCGGCCTTGCCATGCATCCTCGGCAGGACAACTACCACGCGCTTGCAGAGTCACTCAGAGCTGCCGGGACAACGCTGGTATGCGCACCGGGCTCCATGCAGGCACCGCCGATTTCCTGGAACCCCGACGGCGGCAAGCGCCTCGGTGATCTTTTGCAATGGCGCCCAATCGATCAGGACTGAAACCTCCGGGCGCGGACGACTGGGTTCGTGAGCGGTTCCGCCGCGCGCTGACGCCGACGTCCGGCTCGCCTATGGGCATTATCGTAGGCGAAGCGCGCGGCTGCACTGTACGCGACACCGACGGTGTCGAACACATCGACTTGCTCGCCGGCATCGGCGTTGCGGCCACGGGACACGGCGATCCACGTATCCTAGCCGCGATCGACGAGCAGATGCAGCGCCATCTGCACGTGATGGTTTACGGTGAGTTTGTGCAAGAGACTCAACTGCTACTCGCCGAGCGCTTGCTTTCGTTGCTGCCCGAGCCACTTTCGAGCCTCTACTTTACCAACTCGGGAACCGAAGCGGTCGAAGGCGCACTGAAGCTCGTGCGTAAGGCGACCGGACGGACTCGGCTGGTCTCCTTTCACGGAGGGTTTCACGGCGACACACTCGGTTCGGTGTCGGTTGGTGGAAACCCACTGTATCGCCATCCATTTATGCCCTTGCTGCCCGATGTCGTCTTCGCGCGCTTCAACGACACGGCCTCACTCGACGTTATCGATACCTCGGTTGCAGGAGTCATCGTCGAACCCGTGCAAGCCGAAGCCGGCGTGGTTTTGCCCGACGATGGGTTTCTGCAAGAGCTGCGCGAGCGCTGCACGCGTGTAGGCGCGCTGTTGATTTTTGACGAAGTCATCACCGGGTTTGGGCGCACAGGATCGTTGTTCGCGCTGCAGCGATACGGCGTCGTTCCTGATGTGCTGGTGCTCGCCAAGGCGTTGGGCGGCGGACTCCCACTTGGTGCATTTGTGAGCCCTCGCAACACCGCCGGTGTGTTTTCGGAGAATCCGCCACTCGGACACGTAACTACGTTCGGTGGTCATCCGCTCTCGTGCGCCGCCGGACTCGCATCGCTCGAGATTATTTTAGAAGACGGCCTCGCCGAAGCCGCCGAAACCACCGGCGCGCATTTAGAGTCGCTGCTGCGTGCGCGGCTCGCCCACGACAGCGTCCGGGAGATCCGCAGAGCCGGGCTCTTGATCGGCATTCAAATGGATACTGCAACGCACGTCGCGGCGTTTAGCGAAGAGTGTCGGCGCGAACGACTGATCCTGGGCTGGACCTTACACGACGATACCGTCGTAAGACTCGCGCCTCCTCTGGTGATCACTGAAGTCGAGGTCGACGAGGCCGTAGGCCGAATGCATCGTGCGCTTGAAAAAACCGTCGGCTGAAGAGTCTGCTAGGCCGACTCGCTCATTAGAAAGGCACGGATAAACGGATCGATGTCGCCGTCAAGCACCGCGTCGGCGTTGCCGACTTCCTGACCCGTACGCGTGTCCTTTACCAAACGGTAAGGGTGCAGCACGTAGTTACGAATCTGCGACCCGAACGCGTTGTCCATCTTGCTGGGCCCGATCGAGTCGAGTTTCTCGCGCTGTTTCAGCCGCTCGAGTTCGTAGAGCTTCGAGCGCAGAATCTTCATCGCCGTGGCTTTGTTCTTGTGTTGCGAACGTTCGTTCTGACAGGCGACGACCATCCCGGTGGGGAGGTGGGTCAGGCGCACTGCAGAGTCGGTCTTATTGACGTGCTGTCCACCGGCACCGCTCGACCGGTAGGTATCGATTCGTAGATCGTCGGTGTCGATATCGACAACAATCGTGTCATCGATCTCCGGGGCGACATGTACGGCACAAAAACTCGTATGCCGTCTCTTGGCGCTGTCGAACGGAGAGATCCGCACCAGGCGATGAATCCCAGCCTCCGAGCGCGTGTAACCGTAGGCGTACTCGCCTTCGATGGTGAAGATCGCCGACTTCAGTCCCGCGCCGTCACCAGGTGTGTACTCGATCACGTCGACCTTGAACCCGCGGCGTTCCGCCCAGCGCAGATACATTCGAAACAACATGTCACCGAAGTCTTGCGACTCGGTGCCGCCGGCACCCGGGTGAATTGTCACGATCGCGTTGGAGTCGTCGTACTCGCCCGACAACATGCGCCGCAGCTCTGCGTCGTCGGCCATCGCCTCGGCTTTGTCGAGCAGGGCGAGAAGCTCGCCGCCGGCGTCTTTGTCGCCCTCGCCGGCCAACTCGACGTAGACCCCCATATCCGAGAGGGCCTCCTGTAGGGCACGATGGCCTAGGATCTTCGCCTCGAGCGAGGCGTGCTCACGGGTTACTTCTTTGGCTTTGTCTTGGTTGTTCCAGAGATCCGGATCAGCACGCATCGAGTCGAGCTCGGCAAAGCGGGTTTCGAGGGCCTCGAAGTCAAAGATGCCTCCCGAGAAGAGCAATCCTCTCCTCTAGCGCCGCCACCCGCGCTTTGGCATCCGAAAGTACGTCCATCTCCATGGCTGCAGAATTCCACTTGTAGGGACAGGGATCAACGCAGGCCCGACGTGATCCACATTGCCGTGATGCAACTTGGCGAGATCGATACAGTTCTCACGTTCGATACCGGGTTCGACCGCATCCCGGTGGTTCATCCTCGACTGCAAAACCGCCAAACCGCTTGCCTCGCCATAACCCCGTTTGCTACAACAGGCACCATGCCGGCCCGTCGATCATATCCGTGTAAGTTCACGTCGATTGAGACGCCGAATAGAAGTTAGGCGGCAAGAATGCAGTTCGTGCAACTTTCCACACTTCTCTCTCCAGAGAAGCTCCCGTATCCAAGCGGTGTCGAGCGCCTTGCCGACGGGGTTCTGCACGTCGCTGTTCTAACTCGTATGCCCGACGTCTCGCCCAGGATGATCGAATGGTGGTTCAGCGAGTACATGGAGACGACCGAGCACTACAAGCGATGGCACCCGCGAGACCACCTCTGGATGTCGTGGGAAGACAAGCAGCCCCATACCCACGTTGGCGCCAAGCACCTGGTTCACGAGCGCATAGGAGGCAAACTCAACAAACTCCGCATTACCTTCGTACCGCCGGAGGAGTACTTCCGCGATGCACTGGAGGAGGTTCCAGGCGCCGTTGCAATTTGTGCGCGTGCCGGCCTGCTCGAACGCCCAGTTGACCTCGGACGCATGGTTCATCTCGCCCTGCCCCGGCGTTGGGGCTGCGAGCTCCACAGTAGGTTCTGGCTTGGGTATGTCAGCTCGCGGTCCGGAACTCGCCTCGTCGAGACAATGGGTAATCTCCCATGGATACGACGTTCTCAAGCGCGAATCTCAAGCGGTCGCGCGCTTCTGGTGCATTGCCACGAAGAGATGACGACTCTCGCCGGGTTCCTTCCTGACCTCTACGCGTCCGAATCGAGAACTAGGGAAACTCTGCACAAGTGACTGAGCGGACCGATCATCGTGCCGCCGGTGTACTTTGCGCCGAGTTATCCACATTCCGCGCGGAATGTAGCGCGGTTTCAGCTCGCGAAAGGTAGCCCGCCGGCACTACCCGGCCTGTCTTGCGGCTTCACAACCGGCACGGCACCCCCTTCTGAAGTAGCTGACGGCTACGCTGCTCACCCATCGCCCAGCCCCCTCACGAGTCGCTCGACTTACATACTTATCTCATTTTGAAAGACTTGCGCAGAGCTTCCCTAGCTAGTTGTGTGTGTGATAATTGGTCCTGCTTGTGCCGTAGGCGAGGAAAGCGGGCTGCCCTCTCCATATGCGGATGCGCTGGACCTGTCGGATCAGTAAGGTCGCTGCAGCGATCAATACAGAGGAAGCATGGCAGGACATCTACGAATAGAGAAGGGTGAGAGGGGTGAGACTGTGTACCGCCTGACCTCTCACCGAAGAACCATCACGGAGACCGACATCGTGACCTTCGTAAACCTGGTCGGGCTTCATGAGCCGCCCTTCATCGACATGGAATGGGTAAATAGGGAGATGCCGGGAATCCATAACAAGAGGTTCGCACCGGCTCCGTTTTTGATCTCCTTGGGAATGGGGTTGATGGCGACCTCAATCATGGAGGTTATGGATGCCATCGTCGCACAAGAGAACCTCGGACCGTTTCACGGAATGGTCGGCGTCGAAGCGAAGGTACACAACCCCGCCTTCCCCGGTGATACCCTCAGCGTGGATCTAGAGGCCGGCGTTGATCGACGGACAAAGAACGGGCAGACGCTGGTCGACCTAAGGCACGTCCTCAAGAATCAAAGAGGCGAAACGGTTGTCAGCTTTACCGAGAAGATCATTTTTGACCCGCCGGTATAGACAGTCGGCGAGCAGTCTTCTAACCGCGCGACTGGCGTCCCAGGCGCAGGCGAAAGTACACCAACACCCCGAGCCCGGCCATACAAAGATAAGCGAAAGCGTCTCCGATCCACGCGTATAAGCCTTTGCCACGGCGAATCTCAACGTCATCGACAACCACCGCCTCGACGAACAGTTCGGTTGCACCGCGAACGTTTCCGGTACGGTCGATGAGCGCAGTGACCCCGGTGTTAGTAGCACGGATCACCGGCACGCGGTTCTCGATCGCGCGCATCGCGACCATTGCGAGGTGTTGGGTCGGCGCCGAAGTGTCGCCGTACCACGCGTCGTTCGAGATGTTGACGAGCATGCGTGCGCCGTCAACTACGAAGCGCCGGGTGATGTTCGGAAAGATCCCCTCGTAGCAGATCAAAGCACCGAACTTGGCGCGGCGTGCGCCGTCGCCGGCACCGAATGCACCATCGAGCGCCGGGCCCTCAAACACCGTGAAGCGATCGCCGCGGCCGAATTGTCCGACCGACTCGGTCGCCAGCGGAATCGAACCGAACAGCCACGAAAACGGGATGTACTCGCCAAACGGGACGAGCTGAATCTTGTCGTAGAAGTCGCTGAGGCCCTTGCCGGGCTCGATAAGCCAGGCCTGATTGTAGGAACGCGCCACGCCGTCGGGTTCGCGTTTCTCCCAACCGGGAGCGCCAACCAACAACGTTGTTCCGGTACGGTCAGAGAAGTCGGTAAGCCGCCGTTGGCGCTCGTCGATCAACAACAAGAACGGCACTGCCGCTTCGGGCCATACGATCAGCTCGGCACCGTCGGCGGCGGCTTTCTCGCTGAGCCGCAGGTAGGTATCGATGGTTTTGTCCTGTAGCGCGGGGTCCCACTTGAGGTGTTGTGCGATATTGCCCTGCACGAGTCCGACGCGGAGTGCGCCCACATCAGGATCGTTGGAAAGCGTGGCCAGCCGCGCAACGCCGAACACCACTACCAGTGCGAACGCCGTAACCGATGCGGCGACAAGCCGCCGGTGGCGTGCAAACCCGCCGGTGGCGAGCTCGGCAATCGTTGCGTTGACGAATACCAAGAGCGCCGATATCCCGTAGACGCCGGTGAGTTCGGCGAGTTGGTTGACCGGTACGAAGCCGTGCTGTGAGTAACCAAGCGATGCCCAGGGGAACCCCGCGACAAAGAAAGTGCGTGCCCATTCGAGCACAGCCCAAACAAGTGGAAACGCTATGACGCGGCTGATTCCGGCCGCTGCCAACCACTCGCCGACCATCGCGATCGGCGCAAAGGTATGGAAGAACGAAACCGCTGAGGCCATCAAGACGAGAAGAAAGGTCGCGGTGTAAGGATCGATGCGCGTGAAGTTCGAGACGGTAGCGGGGATCCAGTAGAGCACGATCGCGAAACACACCAGGCCGGTCACGAACCCATAGCCAAACGCGACGCCCGGACGCCGTCCACGTACGGCGAGCATCCACGGAACCAAGCCGACCCACGCGAGCGGCCAGATCCCGGCGTCGGGGAACGACAGTGCGACCAATACGCCTGAGGCGGCCGCGTAGGTGAGAGCGCGACGACTCTTCACGTCAAATCCTCACTCGCACACCCGAAGCCCGCGGCTTTCAGTTCGCGCGCGACGCGAGCCTCCTCGGCTTTCATGCGACGTTCATCTTCACCACCTCGCTCGTGCTCGTGGCCGAGCAGATGCAGCACGCCATGCACCAGCAGTCGATTCACTTCTTCCTCGAGAGGCCAGCCGCCCTCGTCGGCTTGACGCGCGGCAGTCTCGAGCGAAATCACCACGTCACCAAGCGCTCGCGGAGGTGAACCCAGGCTTACGGAATCCCTCGGGTCGCGCGCGCGACTGGGCTCATCGTCGAGTTGCGAGAACGAGAGGACATCGGTGCTGAGATCGAGATCGCGGTAGTCACGGTTGAGCGCGCGTATCGCCTGGTCATCGACTACAGCGAGGGATAGTTCGTCAGCCGCGCACCCGAGCACGCCAAGAACACACTCTGCGGCCCGCTCGACGCGCTCGAGGTCGAGGCCTTCCTCGCTCGATGCAGTAACGTCGACAGGCATGGGGTCAGGACCGCGTGCCGGTTCTGTCGTAAGCGCCGATGATGCTCTTGATCAGCGGATGGCGGACGACATCGGACTCATCGAAGTGAATGAAGGCGATGCCGGCGATGCCGGCGAGGACGTCACGTGCGTCGCGCAGGCCTGAGACCTGCCCGCTGGGTAGGTCAACCTGCGTGATGTCACCGGTGACAATGATCTTTGAGTCGTAGCCCATCCGCGTCAACAGCATTTTCATCTGTTCGCGGGTGGTGTTCTGTGCCTCATCGAGGATTATCACCGCGCGGCTGAGCGTTCTGCCGCGCATGAACGCGAGCGGCGCGACCTCGACAGTCTCGCGTTCGATCATCTGCGCGACCTTGTCGACTCCCGCAAGATCGTACAACGCGTCGTAGAGCGGTCGCAGATAGGGGTTGACCTTCTCGGCCAGGTCGCCGGGCAGGAATCCGAGTTTCTCGCCCGCCTCGACCGCCGGTCGGGTCAGGATGATCCGCTCGTATCTATTGGCGAACAGTTCGGCGCAAGCCATCGCCATCGCGAGATATGTTTTGCCGGTCCCTGCCGGACCGATCGCAAAGACGATGTCGTGGGCTCGGATCGCATCAACGTAGGCGCGCTGGTTGACCGTCTTGGGCAGGATCTGCGAACGACCGCCGGTGACCACAACCGGCGACAGGAACAAATCTTTCAGCCTCGCCTTGCCGTTCTTACTGAGCGCTTCGACGGCACGCGGCACGTCTTCGGGCTGTAGGGTTAGGCCGCCGCCGACCAAGTCGTAGAGTTCTTTCAAGACCCGACCGGCAACAATGCAATCATGCTCGTCGCCGCTTATTGAGACTCCGGTGTCGGTGACCGACACCGTCACGCCCAAAGCTGCTTCGAGCGCGCGGATATTCGCGTCGTGGCTGCCGAACACCTCGTGCAGCCGGCGCGCGTCGTCGAATTCGATGTGGTTAGATGAGGAGTTCGTTGGCTTTCTCCAGCAGCGCGTCGATTCCGTCCGGGTTTTTACCGCCGGCCTGGGCGAAGTCGGGTTTTCCGCCGCCGCGTCCATCGACGATCGGCGCGAGTTGCTTGATTAGGTCGCCGGCTCTGAACCGACACGTGTGATCTTTGGTTACCGCAGCGGTGAGCGAAACGCCCGAGGCGTTCTCCGAGGCCAGAACAACCACACCTGAACCGATCCGGTCGCGGACTTGGTCGCTGAGCGAGCGTAACTGTTTTCCGTCCAGCCCCTGCACGCGTGCAACGACGACCTTGGCCCCGTCGATGTCACGTGCCCCCCGCATAACGTCGGAGAGCACGTCCTTCGCTCCGCTTGACCGTGTCTTTTCGAGTTCTTTTTCCAACGCGTGCTGGCGCGCAAGGAGCTTCTCGACCTTGCTGACAGTGTCTCCTTCACTGCCGCGCAAAAGCTGCGCGAGTTCGGCGAGAATGCGGTCGCGCTGCTTAACGATGTCATATGCACCGGCACCCGTCGCCGCCTCCGCGCGGCGGACGCCGGCAGCAACACCGGTCTCGCTGTTCAAGCGGAACATGCCTATATCGCCGGTGCGAGCGACGTGGGTTCCTCCGCACAACTCAACCGAATAGTCTCCCATCGCGAGCACACGGACAGTGTCACCGTACTTATCGCCGAAGAACGCGATCGCGCCCATCGCGATCGCGTCATCGTAGGCCATCTCTTCGGCACGGACCTCGAGGTTCGCGCGAATCACGTCGTTGACCTCACGTTCAATGGTCTCGAGTTTGGCGTCGTCAACGCGGCCGTCGTGAGTAAAGTCAAAACGCATGCGGCGTTCGTCGACGAGCTGTCCAGCCTGGCGCGTCCGCTCACCCAAGTGGTTGCGAAGCGCCGCATGCAACAGGTGCGCTGCCGAGTGGTTGAGCCGCACCGCCTCGCGGCGGGCGCTATCGAGAAACAAACGCGCACCCTCACCGACCGCTACTTCGCCGGCCTTCACCACGCCGCGATGAACGATGACATCCGGCGCGGGTTTTTGCGTATCAGCGATCTCGATCAACGCTCCGCTCTGGGTGGTCAAGCGCCCGGTGTCGCCGATTTGGCCGCCGGACTCTCCGTAAAACGGCGTCTCGCTGACAACTACGTCGACTGCATCGCCCTGGCGGGCTCTGTCGGCAAGCTCACCGGCTATCGCCATCGCTGCGACTTTGGATTCGACTTCAGTATCAAACTGTCCGGTAAAGCGAGACCCGCCCTGGGCGCGTGCCGCGGCGATAATGTTCGTGTAGTCCGCACCCTTTTTCGCGGCCTGTGCCTCGCGACCGCGGCCGCGCTGCGCTTCCATCGCGTCGTGGAAGCCTTCGCGATCCACCGCCACACCCTTACCGCGCAGGATGTCCTCGGTCATGTCGAGCGGGAACCCGTAGGTATCGTACAACCGAAACGCTACGTCGCCGGGCAACACCGGCCCCCCCCCTATCTTACCGATCGCTTCGTCCAAGTGGACGAGCCCACGGTCCAGAGTCACCGCAAACTTCTCTTCCTCGCCACGGACGGTTTCAACCACGCGCGTGCGTGCTTGGTCGAGCTCCGGGAAGGCAAGGCGCATGTCGTCCATTGCCTGCTCGCAGATCTTCCAGAAAAAGTCGCCGTGCAATCCTAGCGATTTTCCGTGACGCGCGGCGCGGCGCAACAACCGACGCAGTACGTATCCGCGTCCTTCGTTGGACGGCTCGATGCCGTCAGTGACCATGAACATAACCGCACGACTGTGGTCGGCGAGCACGCGCATTGAGACGTCATCCTCGAGGTCGGCGCCGTACTTCTTACCGCTGAGTCCTTCGGCGCGGCGGATGATCCCGCGCAACAACGTGCCTTCGTAGTTATTGGCAACGCCTTCGAGCACCGCAGCGACACGCTCGAGACCCATCCCGGTATCGACGTGCTTGGAAGGAAGCTCGGTCAGTTTCTGCGACTCATCGCGCATGTACTGAATGAACACGAGGTTCCACAGTTCAATGTAGCGCGCACACCCGGCGTTAACGGCGCATACATGACCGGCAACATTCTGCATGTCGCAGGCCCCGTCGCCACGGTCGATGTGAATCTCCGAGCAAGGCCCACACGGGCCGGTCTCGCCCATCTCCCAGAAGTTGTCCTTCTCGTTGAAGCGCATGATGCGGTCGTGTCCAATGTCGGTATTCGTTTTCCAAAGCTGCTCCGCCTCATCGTCGGTGTGGTAGACGGTAGCGTAGAGCTTGTCTTTGGGCAGGCCCCAGACATCGGTCAATAGCTCCCACGCCCAGGTGATGGCCTCTTCCTTATAGTAGTCACCGAACGACCAGTTGCCGAGCATCTCGAACAACGTGTGATGGTAGGTATCGCGGCCGACTTCTTCTAAGTCGTTGTGCTTGCCTGAGATGCGCAAGCAGCGCTGCGTGTCGGCGATGCGAGGGTGCGCAGGGTGAGCGTTGCCTAGGAACACATCCTTGAACTGGACCATGCCGGCGTTGGTAAACATCAACGTCGGATCAGCGGTCGGCACGATAGACGCGCTCGGAACGATCAAGTGATCCTTGGATTTGAAGAAATCGAGGAAACTTTGGCGGACTTCGGCTCCGGTCATTGCATAGTGGGGCGGCTGCTCGGGGCGCCGACCGCAGGATAACTAACCGGATTCACGGACGAAGTCACGTTGATAGAGAAAGGGCCGGCTATCACTGCCCGGCAACGACGTATCCGGGAGAAGGCTCGCCGCCGACTCAGCCAACTGCCTCGGGAAACGTGCGCAGAACCTGGGCGACAATCTCGTCAGAAAACCCGCGCGATCGTAAGTGCGTATAGGCGGCTTGGCGCAGCTCACGGCCCTCTTTGCGAGCCCGGCGCAGATAGCGGGCCAGCGTAGTCTCGGCTTGGGCGTATTCTTCTTCGACGCCGACCCCATCGGCCACCGCCTCGCCCACCATATCGCGCGGCAGCCCCTCGGCGAGCAAAGCGCTCTCGATCGTGTGACGCCCATGGCGTCCTTGTCTCATCTTGTCACGCACGAAGGCATCGGCGTAGTCGCGATCGTCGAGCAGGCGCAGCTCGGTCAACCGCACAATGACGGCTTCGTAATCGAGGTCCGTGTTCTTGAACTTCTCCACGAGTTTCTTGCGCAGGCGCGGCGTCGAGTAGCGACGCCGCCCCAGCATAGCCAGGGCGGCGTCCATCATCTCGCGGTAATGATCGCGTGGCGCCTTACTTTCCGCCACGTGCCTTTTTAGCGGGGCTTTTCTTCGGGTCGCCACTCACCGGAGCTTCTTCCACCTTCGCAGCGGCAGCCGACGCGCCGGTAATAGCGCCGACGGCCCCAGCCTTGACCCCTGACTTGTCCTTATCACCTGAACCACCCTCGACCACTTTCAACTTCGGACCTGGACCCGGCAAGCCGACTGCCTCGCGCACCTTGGCTTCGATATCGGCGTACAGCTTCGGGTTCTCGCGCAAGTACTCACACGAGTTGTCGCGGCCCTGGCCGATCCGTTCGCCTGCATAGCTGTACCAAGAACCGGACTTCTCCACGATGCCCATCTCGACACCGAGGTCGATAATTTCGCCGGCTTTGTTGATGCCCATGCCGTATAAGATATCGAACTCGGTCTCGCGAAAAGGCGGTGCGAGCTTGTTTTTAACGACACGACAGCGCGTTCGGTTACCAATTACCTGCTCTCCCGCCTTGATCGCACCGATGCGACGAATATCGATCCGCAACGAGGCGTAGAACTTGAGCGCGTTACCGCCGGTCGTCGTCTCGGGATTGCCGAACATAACGCCGATCTTCATGCGGATCTGGTTGATGAAGACTACGATCGTCTTCGAACGCGAGATCGTACCGGTAAGCTTACGCAACGCCTGCGACATCAAGCGCGCCTGCAGACCCATGTGCGAATCGCCCATCTCGCCTTCGATTTCGGCACGCGGTACGAGTGCGGCCACGGAGTCGATAACGACGATATCGATTGCACCGCTGCGTACCAGCGTTTCAGTGATCTCGAGCGCCTGCTCGCCGTTATCGGGCTGCGAGACAAGCAGATCAGTCGTCTTAACGCCCAATTTGCGGGCATAGCCGACGTCGAGTGCGTGCTCTGCGTCGATAAACGCCGCCACGCCGCCTTTCTTTTGCGCCTCAGCGATAGCTTGCAACGCCAGCGTTGTTTTACCCGAGGACTCCGGGCCGTAGATCTCAACTACGCGACCTTCAGGCAAACCGCCCACTCCGAGTGCCACGTCCAGGCCGAGCGACCCTGTGGGGATGGTGGGGACGTCGAGTGTCCCGGCATCGTCGCCGAGCCGCATCACCGAGCCCTTTCCGAACTGCTTCTCAATCTGGCCTACGGCCAACTCTAACGCTCTATCCCTCTCCTGCACTGACATGTTTCCATCCTCCTCCGGGAGTTTAACTCCGCTTCGATGCCTAAGTTCTCGACGACAATTTAGAGTCGTCGCTCGTATGGGTTCCGGCGTGCGTTCAACGTCCGCGCCCGACGCGCCGCCCGAACTGCAGTTCGAGCGGGTCCAAGCCGAGCAAATGTCGGCGGATCCAATCAAGCGCCACCTGGGACGCTAAAGTCTTTATCCATTCGCGGGTACCGCGTAGCTGGTACATCGTCGCCACAGCACCGGAGGGAATGTCTGCAGCCGAGATCGCAACCGCGACCGTACCAACGGGCTTATCGTCGCTGCCACCACCCGGACCCGCGACGCCGGTTGTGGCAACGCCGATATCGGCACCAATCATACGGCGGACCCCTGCGGCCATCTCACAGGCCGTTTCCTCGCTAACTGCTCCAAACATCGCCAAGGTCGTGGGGCTCACGCCCAGCACTTTTTCTTTCACATCGTTGCTGTAGGCGACAAGACCACCCATGTAATAATGAGAGCTCCCCGGTACATCGGTCAGGCGGGCGCCGACCAAACCACCCGTGCACGACTCGGCGGTGGCTAGGGTACGACCATCGGCGGCGAGTAGCCGACCTACGGTTGCTTCCATCGTGGTGTTGCCCTCGGCAAAAATCGCTCCACCCAAACGGCCGCGCACTTTGGCCGACAGTTTGTCCAAACGGGACTCGGCCTCGCCGGTCTCACCGAGGACCATCACCCGCGCGGAGATCTGCGGAAAGCTCGCGCGAAAAGAGAGCCTGCCCTCGGACTCGTCGACCAAACCGGCCAGCGATTCATCCAAGGCCGACTCGCTCAAGCCGAAAGTTTGAAACGTGCGCGCGAAGTAACGACGCTTGTCACTGCGTTGCGAGACGATCCAAGGAAGGACCGTTTCTTCGAGCATCGGCATCATCTCGCGGGGGACACCCGGCAACACGATGGCAGTCGGCCGCCGGTCGCCGGTCGGAATCGTCAGGCGGTAGCCCGGTGCGGTGCCCAACTGGTTAGGGATCACCACGCCGCCGACCGGAATCAAGGCTTGCCGCAGGTTGTTCTCGGGCATCGATCGGCCCATCGTCGCGAAGATGTCGCGGATACGCTGGGCCTGCTCTTCGTCGAGTTCGGCCTCGACGCCGGCCACACCAGACAAGGTCTCAGTGGTCAGATCGTCGGCAGTCGGGCCGAGCCCGCCGGTGGAGATCACGACGTCGGCATTGGCCAGCGAGTCGCGCCACGCCCACGCAATGCGTTCAGGATAGTCGCCGACGGTGATCACCGACGTGACCTCCAGACCCGTCGAAAGCAGCTTGTCGGCGATATACGAGGAGTTGGTGTCGACAGTGCGGCCCTGCACCAGCTCGTCTCCGGTTGAGATGACGGCCGCGCTTTTGATCTCGATGTTTTCATTACTCACGAATTTCGGGCCTCGACAGTTTCGCTTTTTTTTCGCTCTATTTCAAGTCCCCACCGAAAGCCGCCTGAAACGGCGGCCGGACCGTTATTTTTTCGTTCTGGGAGACCCCGGACGCAACTGCGCTACGCACTGCCGAGGGCGGCCACTATCAGGTGAAAGACCACGTGCTGCTCGATTGTCCCGTGCACCAGATGCGCCCGCGGGCCACGGGCGTACACGGCAACGTCCTCGCCCGAGTGCGTCTCCCAGGATAGAGGCACCGTGGCCTCCTGCATAAATTCGAGAGCCTCGGTGTCGCCGGCACTCACATCGGGTCGCCCGGCAGCGATGCCCTTGGTGTCTTCGGGCAGGTGCGGATAGCGCTTCGCGCCTTCGGGCTGCGAAGCAGAAGCGCCGCTGTAGCCGGGACCGTTGGCGTAGGAGAGAGTGGTATATGGAAGCCCGGCGGCGTCCTTCGCGTTTCCGGCTTGTGGTTTGCCCGAGCGCAGCCCGTTCTCCCTGACCCGCCCGAGAATAGGGTTGCCGCGCGTCGGGTAGCCCGAAAGTGTAAGCGTATGACTGTGGTCAGCGGTTACCACGATCAACGTTTCGTGCTCATCGGTCAGTTCGACGGCCGCCTCAACCGCGCGCGAGAACTCGACGGTATCTTCGAGGGCACGTCGTGCGCTTCCGAAGTGATGCCCGTGGTCGATGCGTCCGCCTTCAACCAGCAATACATAGCCCTGCTCTCCAGCGGCCAGCAATGCGATCGCCTTGCGCGTCATCTCAGTCAGAGAAGGCTCGTGCGGCGTTATGGAGCGCTCGGCCTCGAACGCCATGTGAGAGTCCGAGAACAACCCGAGGACGCGCTTGGCGGCGAGATCGGTAAGCGCGAGCATTTCTTCGCGGGTGGCGACGTAGGCACCGCCACTGTTACGCCATTCGGCAATCAGATCGCGTCCGTCACGGCGTCTTCTCGCTTCAGTAGGGGTTATCTTCTTCTCTACCAACGCGTTGGAGGCCACCGGTGCGGGCAAGAAAGCACGCCTGCCTCCACCGAACACGAGGTCGATGCCGTTGCCCGCCTTGAACTCAAGCAACTGCCGCGCGATGTCCGCGAACCCCGCTTTGGCCGCCGCGGGCGAGAATCGGTACAAATCGTCGTCGTCTTCCCAATCGCGCTCGGGCGATTCGGCGTAGCACGCAGCCGGCGTCGCATGCGTTACCCGCGTGGTGGTGACAATTCCGGTGCGCAGCCCACGTAGCTCGGCGATCTCAAACAACGATTGAAGGCTGTTGCCTTCGACACTGGTGTGGTCCGAGCGAATCGCGCCCGGACCAAGACCGATGACGCCGGCTTTGGTCTTCACCCCGGTACACAGGGCCGTCATCGTGCCGGCCGAATCGGCGACCTGCTGGTTGGTATTGTAGGTCTTTGCCAATGCCACGTGCGGAAACTGCTCGAACGAAAGACTGTGGTCCTCGCCGTTACCACCCTTGCGTTGTCCGGCGAGAATTCTCGCGGCAGTAACCGTGCTGACACCCATGCCGTCGCCGACAAAGAGGATGACATTGCGAGCCTTGCGACGAATGGGCTTGTCGGCGCGCGCCGCGCGAACGGCTTGACGGCCGCTGTCCAGCCACGCCCGCGTTTCCGCTGCGTCGTCGGCAGTTTGCGCCGGCACGGCCACCGCCGACGAGAACGCGGCGAGGACAAGGGCTTGGCCGACGCTCCCGATCCGCAATGTCAGAATCCGGATCGCGCGAGTAGCAGCAGGACCGCACGCAGGGCGAGGTTGGAGTACACACCGGCGACAAGATCGTCGGTGACCACGCCGAAACCGCCGGGCAGCCCCTCGGCGACATCCGCGGGCCACGGCTTAACGATGTCGAAGAAGCGGAAAATGAAGAACGCCAGTACCAGAGTTTTCGCGTCTAAGGGAGAGATGAATGCAACGGTAACAAAGAAACCGACGATTTCATCGGCAACGACCTGCTTGGGATCGCCGCTGGCGTAGATAGTCGTACACACCTGCGAAGCCCAGATTGCAACGGCAATCGAAGCCGCGACAACTACCAGGTAACCGAGCAAACTTTGTTGGTAGAGAGCCGCGAGCGGTATCGCGAGGAGTACCCCCGGTATCGTACCGAAGGTGCCGGACGCGACCGGCGCATACCCCGTGTAGGCACCGCTACCGATAAAGCGGGCGATCGCTTTCAACGGTCATACCCCAACCGCCATCCCGCCCAGAACGTCACACCGCCGAGCAGCAATTCAACCACCCCGAACACCATCGCGTTGGCGCCTGGACCGAGCGGCGCGGTGAAGGCGACAACAATACGTCCGAGCGCGAGGCAGAACCAAAACACCGAAAGATTGAGCAAAACCACCGGCCCCTCGTGGAACTTCGAGCGTACCGCGTTAAAGCCGATGAGGCCGACCGCAATCGATGCACCTCCGTACAAGGCGCCGATCTCGCTCCACCCACTACCGCTGCCGATCGCAAGCTCGGCGAACTTCGCCGTTTCCTGTGGGCTGACCATCGCGAACACACCGAAAGCAGTCGAGAGCAGGCTCACGATGCGCATCACCAATGAAGGACTCATGGTCAGATTGAACACCGCGCGCGGCCGCGCCGCAACTGTTCATCATAGGGTGGGCAAGAAGCTAGGAAAGGGTCGCTCGGACAGTTGGTCCGGATTAGGAGCAGGCGAGGTCCGCGCCTTGACCAACCGCGGCCTGCAACACGAGCAGAGCATCCGAACTGGTCAGCGTACCACTGCCGTTGGCGTCACAGCTGCACAGGTCGCAGGCCATCTGACCGACAGCAGCCTGCAGGACAAACAACGCATCGGATGCCGTCGGCAGCCCGCCGTTGGCCGCTCCGCGCGTCACTGGAGCACCGCAAACGCAGGCGGGTTCGCCGTAGATCTCAGAACTTGCGTCGGAGTTACCTCCGTCGATGTCGCAGGTTGCGTCAAACACGATCCGGCCGCCGGTATCGTCGATCGACGGTGCGAGCGCGGCGCAGCTTGCCCCAGAGGTGAGCTGTGTGGTGGTGGCGCCGATAAAGGTGCGGAACACTTCGATGCTCTGGTCGCCGTTCGCAGCAAGCGGATCGCAGTAACTCGAAAACGCAACCACCGTTCCATCACCGTTGATCGCCGGCTCACCGCTCTCACAGGCCGAAGTACCCGAATCGTCGGTCACCTGAGTGACCGTTCCGGAACTGTCGACGAGGAACACCTCGAGGCTGCCGTCAGAATTACCGCCGGTCAGGTCGCAGTCGCTCTGGAATGCAACGTTGAGACCAGTGCCGGAAAGCACCGGCGCTGAACTCGCACAGTTGTCATCACCGAACGTCATGCGCACTACGGGGCCGTTGTCGAAACCACGGTAGATCTCAATCAGCTGATCCGGGTTGTCGCCGGTCAGATCACAGTCGCTCTCGAACGCTGCACGCCTTCCTGAACCATTGCTGCTCGGGAAGTAGCTGCCACAAAAGCTTTGCGTACTGTCGTTGGTGAACTGCACGAACAGGCCCTGATCGTCGACGCGGAAAATCTCGTTGCTCAAGTCAGAGTTAGCGCCGGTGTAGTCACAGGTGCTGTCGTAAAAAACACGAGTGCCGTCATCGTTGCTCGAAGCGGCGAAGTTGTTGCACGAAACCGATTGCGTCATCTGGACAACGCCGCTGCCCACCCTATGCTGGAATATCTCGAAGTTGCCGTCCGCGTTCGTAGCAAATGGATCGCAGTTGCTCTCGAATGCGACACGGTCGCCCAACAGGTTGCTGGAGGGACCCGAGTTCACACAAGCAGTCGTGTCGGTAAGCTGGGTGACGGCGCCTGCGGCATCGACCGAAAAGATCTCACGGTTGCCGTCGGCATTGCTGCCGACCGGGTCGCAATCGGACTCGAACGCGGTTAGCGTGCCGTTGCCGCTTTGCGAAGGCGCAAAACTCCCGCAGCCCACACCGTCGGTGAGCCGGCTAAGCTGGGCGTGGGCCACAGAGGCATGTACGGCGAACAGACCGGTGGCCGCTGAGAGGATCACGAACAGCGTGGAAGTGCGCGATATGATGGATGTCTTGGAGGCCAACGCGGTCTAGCGTAGACACCCAATCGAGGGGTTGTCAACGCGTCTACCGACGAAGATAAGGGCTGCGCAAGGCAGCTGCCATGAGGAGCGCCCAGCCCCAGCCGGGACAGCAAGGATCTAGAATGGACACAACAAAGGAATTGGAAATCGCCGTCGAGGCGGCACGGCGCGGAGGCGCAATCGTCCGCAAGTACTTCAAGGGTGATTACGAGGTTCACGAGAAGGCCCCGGACAACCCCCTGACCGTCGCCGACACCGAAGCCGACGAGGCCATCAAAGCGTGCGTGCTCGAGGCATTCCCATCCGACGGCTGGCTTTCCGAAGAGACCAGGGACTCCCCTGCCAGGCTCTCGAACCCACGCGTCTGGATTGTCGACCCGCTCGACGGAACCAAAGAGTTCACCCAACACATCCCTGAGTTCTGCGTCTGCGTCGCCTTCGTCGTCGACGGCGTCGTACAGGTCGGCGTCAGCTACAACCCAATCGAAGAAAAGCTGTTCGCCGCCGCGCGCGGCAACGGCACAACACTGAACGGCGAGCCGGTCCGCTGCACGCCGCTTGCCGATCTCTCCAAGGCGACGGTTCTGGCCAGTCGCTCGGAGGTCAAGCGCGGCGAGTGGGAGCCGTACGAATCCTTGATGACAGTAAAGCCGACCGGCAGTGTCGCCTACAAGTTCGCACTGATAGCAGCGGGCGAGTACGATGCCACTTTCTCGCTCACGCCGAAGAACGAGTGGGACATCTGCGCCGGCACCATGCTCGTCGAAGAAGCCGGTGGCACGGTGACCGACCGCTTCGGTAAGCCGCTCACCTTCAACAACGAGAAGACACTTCTGCCCGGCCTGATTGCTACGGGCGCAACACTGTACGGCCCGCTGCGCGACTGCATAAAGAAAATCTCGGGCGAATAGGCGCGGATGTGGACAACACCGCGTGCCGTGATTTACTGCCGGGATGGAAAAAATCGCCGAATCGCACCAACCCACGCTGCTCGCAGCGGTCGTCCTTGCGACAGCCGTCGCACTAACCGCAACCCCCGCGCTGGCCGGTCAGGGAAACGGCAAAGGGAAAGCCGCGGATCACGTCGGCAAAGCCGAAGGTGCGAAATCCGACCACCACAACCGTAACCGCGCCGAGGATAATACCGGCCACGTCAAGAACGGTAAGGCGAAGAGCGACGAGATGCGTGCCAGGCGCGAGGAGCGCAAGACCATCAAGGAAGAGTACCGCGCCAACCGCGAACCGGGCCAGGAGGGCCGCAGCAACAGACCGGCCGACGGCGAAGCACCGCAGAAGAAAGCGAAGAAACCCTGGTACAAGTTCTGGCAGCGCGACTAAACTTAGATCATAGGCCGGGCCTCCACGCGCAGCGGCGAGAACCGACCCCGACCATCAGGAGCCTCCAATGATCCTTCTCAACCCCGCCAAGCTCAACCGTTTTTACCCGGACGAACGCTCGAAAGAGGTCATGACCAAGACCATCGAGTTCTTCGAAAACAAGGGCAAGAACAAGTTGCTCGAAGACTTCTACGGGCAGGAGTGGTACGCCGACTTCCTCGAGTTCGTCAAAGAGAACCGGATATTCGCCACCATGTGCACTCCGGCGGGCGAAGGCGCAGAAGACTGCCGTTGGGATACCTGGCGGATCTGTGGGTTCGCCGAGATCCTGGGGTTTTTCGGTCTCCAGTACTGGTACACATGGCAGGTCTCGGTGCTCGGCCTCGGGCCGATCTGGATGAGCCCTAACAAAAAGGTTCGCAAACACGCCGCCCAGGCGTTGGAAGACGGCGGAATATTCGCTTTCGGGCTTTCCGAACAGCACCACGGCGCCGACATTTACTCAACCGACATGGTGCTGACCGAAGACGGTGACGGCTGGAAGGCCAACGGCCGCAAGTACTACATCGGCAACGGCAACAAAGCAGCAATCAACTCCACCTTCGGACGCTTTGACGGCGGTGATGAGTACGTATTCTTCGCAGCCGACTCACAGCACCCCAAGTACAACCTGATCAAGAACGTTGTCGCCAGCCAGAATTACGTCTCCGAGTACGAGTTGCAGGACTACCCTGTCGGCGAAGACGATATCCTCCATCGCGGCCGCGACGCATGGAATGCAGCGCTGAACACCGTCAACATCGGCAAGTACAACCTCGGCTGGGCCTCGATCGGCATGTGCACACACGCGCTGTACGAAGCCTTCACCCACGCCCACAACCGGGTGCTCTACAAGATGAAGGTGACAGACTTCTCGCACGTTAAACAGATGTTCATGGACGCGCACGCGCGCTTGGTTGCCATGAAGCTGTTTGCGCTGCGTGCTGCCGACTACATGCGCGTGGCCTCGAGCGAAGACCGTCGTTACTTGCTCTACAACCCCATGTGCAAGATGAAGGTCACCACCCAGGGCGAGGAAGTCATCAACCAAATGTGGGATGCGATTGCCGCGAAAGGCTTTGAAAAGGATCAGTACTTCAGCCAGGCCGCCATCGACATCCGCGCGTTACCGAAACTGGAAGGCACCGTCCACGTAAACATCGCGCTGATCGTGAAGTTCATGCCGAGTTTTTTCTTCAACCCGGGTGAATACCCCGAGGTCGCACAGCAAAGCCAGGCAGCCAACGACGACTTCTTGTTTAATCAAGGCGGCACTAAAGGCCTCGGTCAGATCCAGTTCCACGACTACCACAAGGCTTTCGAGGGCGTGAACCTGCCCAACGTCAAGGAGTTCCTCGATCAGGCCGAGGCCTTCAAGGACCTTCTAGCGACGGATCCGCCGGGACCCGAGCAGATGAGAGACGTCGACTTTCTCCTCGCCGGCGGTGAGATCTTCGCGCTGGTCGTGTACGCACAGCTTGTTCTCGAGAACGCAAAAATCTACGGCGTCGATGACGACCTGCTCGACCAGATCTTCGACTTCATGGTGCGCGACATGTCGAAGTTCGCGCTACAGCTTTACAGCAAGCCGAGCAGCACAGCGAAGCAGATGGAGTGCTGCCAAAAGATCATCCGTAAATCGGCCCACGACCCCGGACGCTACGCGCGCGTTTGGGACAAGCACATCCTACCGCTCGACGGCGCCTACGAGATGAAAGCCTGAGAGTTCGTGCTCAAACCGGTAACGCAATGCGAAACGTCGCGCCGTGATCGGGGTTGGCTTCGCCGGACAAGCGCCCTCCGATCGATTCGATGACTTTGCGCGCGATGACCAAGCCCATACCAAGGCCGTTCTTCTTGGTTGAGAACAGCGGCGACCCCATGTTCTCAGCCACGATAGGCGTAAGACCGCAGCCGGTGTCGTGCACCTGGATCTCGATCGATCCGTCACGGAAGGCGGTTTTAATCGAGACTTCCTTAACGTCGTATTCACTACGCGCAACTGCCTCAATCGCGTTCTGGACCAAGCAAAAGATGCACATCTCGAAATCCCTGAGCCGCGCTTGAATTCCCGGGATTGAAGGATCGAGTTGCGCGCGGAGACTGATGCCGCGGGGCGCGGCTGGACGAAGCGCAGATAAGACTTTGCGAGCGACTGCGTTGACATCAACCTCTTCGATTGCCGCATCTTCGGAAAGCTCGATCAACGGTTCGAGACGGCGCATCAAGCCACGCGCACGCCGAGCCGCCGATGTCGTCGCCTGCGACGCCAACGCAATCGCGGCGCGTCGAGACGCATCGACGTCGAGCCGTAGGATCTCGACACTGCACCGCTCCGACCATTCAGTGATTGCTGTGAGCAATGGAATTACGTCGCCTACGATCTGACTAACCAGCTCGCACATTGCGGTCGACTGTGAGTCGTAGGAGAGTTCCTGTTGCCTGACCGCGGCTTCCTCAGCGCGAAGCATCGCGTAAAGCGCGTCGGATACCGTGGTCGTCGCCGCTAGAGTGCCCTCAACATCCGGTCGCGGACCATCCGACGCGGAGGAGGAAAAAAAAATGAGTACCGCGAGAACCTTCGACCCACCGATGACAGGCACCGCGTAACCACCACCGAGTCCGCATTGAGCCGCGAGTTCGCTGCGCAGAAACTCCTCGGCGGGCACCGTGCTCAGATCGGCGATCCATTCGGGCTCACCCGACTCCCATACGCGCCCGCACAACCCAACCCCCTTCGGCGCAAATACGTGCTTGCTTTCCTTGTGGAAGCGCCGCGTCTGCGGGTCTATGCCGAACCATACCGGCGACAGTTTCAGCATCGTTTCGGTTTGATCAGGGAGCCAGGCCTCGGCGAAGAACCACCCCATCGAACGCCCGACGGCACGGAGAACAAACTTGAGCGCAGAATCAAAACTCGCCGCGGACCAGATCGGTCGTAACGAGTCAAATAACTCGAGTTCTTTGGCGGTTCGCCCCGAGGCCTCGGGCATCAGCGGCGGCTTACTTCCGATGGGCATGATCGCGCGCGTCCCTTCCCCCTTCGACATCGTCTCAGCAGCGAGGTCCACTCTCTCCAGCGTCGCTGTCTCTGTCAATGGAATCTTTGCGAAACTACGCGCGCGGAGACCTAGGGCCTAGGACCGGACTGCCTTTTCGCCGGGCTAGCGCTGGACAATTGTCCTGGCATTTTTTGCGAACTCCTCGGCACCTTTGCCGTCGCCCTTGGCCAGCTCGGCAAGATCTACCGGGATCTTTACGCCTTTGTCGCAGGCCGGGCGCGCGGCGAGTTGGTCAACCCAGCGTTGTAGGTTGCCAAGATCGTCAATCTCAACTCCCGACCAGCGGTGCGTGCGCACCCACGACCAGTTGGCGATATCGGCTATTGAGTAGTCGCCTGCAAGAAACTCGTTGTCCTTGAGGCGATCGTCGAGAACCGTGAACAGCCGTTTGCTTTCGTTCTGATAGCGATCGATCGCAGGTTGGATTTTCTCGGGGAAGTACCGGAAAAAAACGTTTGCCTGGCCCATCATCGGGCCTACACCACCCATTTGAAACATCAGCCACTGCATGACGAGCGAACGCCCCTTGACCTCTGTCGGCATCAGCTTGCCGGTTTTCTCGGCGAGGTAGACGAGGATCGCGCCGGATTCGAACACCGCAAAGTCATCTTCGTCGCGATCGACAATCGCTGGGATCCGCCCGTTTGGGTTAATCGCGAGAAACCCGGCCTCTTTTTGCTCGCCGGCCATCAGATTGATCGGATGAACTTGGTAGGGAAGTTCGAGTTCTTCAAGAACGATGGACGCTTTCCATCCGTTGGGCGTCGAGGCGGTATACAGGTCGATCATCGCGTTTCTTTAGCACGTCGGCCGCGCTAGTGGGAAACTATGGACAGACTTACCCTCGTCGGCGCTTTCGGTTCACCCTATAGCCGCAAAATGCGCGCAGTCTTGCGCTACCGGCGGATCCCGTTCCGGTGGATCTTGCGGGGATCGGTTGCTGACCGCGACTTGCCCCAGGTTCCGGTCGCGCTGATCCCGGTACTGGTGTTTCCAGCGAAACAGCCGTCCGGCAAAACCCCAACTCGGCCGGCGCAAGCAATGGTCGACTCGACTCCGCAGATCCACAAGTTGGAAGGGGAGTTCACGCAGCGCCGCGTGGTGCCGTCGGACGCGGCTGTCGCGCTCTTGGACGCAGTCGTCGAGGACTACGCAGATGAATGGCTGACCAAGGCGATGTTCCACTTTCGCTGGTCCTACCCGGCCGATGCGCGCAAGGCCTCACGGGTGCTGCCGTTACACGTTCTACCGATGCAGCCACACGAACAGGCCGAGGCCGCCGGCGAAGCGTTCTGTGCGCGCCAGACCGCAAGACTCGGCGTCGTCGGATCCAGCGAGACGACCAGGACGGTCATCGAAGAATCCTACCGCCGCTTACTCGGGGTGCTTGACGCGCGACTCGGCTCATCACCTTTCGTCATGGGCGCACGACCGGGCGCGGCAGACTTCGGGTTGTTCGGGCAGCTCACCCAGCTTTGCCTGTTCGATCCGACGCCGAGCGCGATCGCCGCCGAGATCGCACCCCGCGTAGTCGCTTGGGTGGAAAACATCGAAGACTTGTCTTCGTACGACATCGCCGAAGACACCGACTGGGTCTCGGCTGAGGCTGCACCCGATACCTTGCGGCCGTTGCTCAAGGAGATCGGCCGCACCTATGTGCCGTTTCTGCTCGCCAACCACGCGGCCTTGCAAGCCGGTACTAACGAGGTCGGCCTAGAAATAGGCGGACGGGTGTGGAAACAAAACCCGTTCCGCTACCAGGGCAAGTGCTTCGAGAACCTGCGCGCGGCATACGCAGCATTGTCCGAGCGCGACGCCGACAGAGTGGATGCCGCTCTTGCGGGCACGGGCTGCGAGAACTTGTTTGCAGACGCCGGCGCCAGGTAGTTCGACGGTCGGTCCGAACGAAAACGCGGAGGTAACGATCGTCGTCGCTTTTCCCGCTCAGAGAATCATCGGTAGATTAAAATATCGAATTAAATCAATAAGTTAGAATCTTTCGGCTCACCCATATGCGGGACTGGACGATGCGAGTAATTACTCGTAGAGTATTTACTCATGCAGTACGGCATCACGGATTTGGCGGGCGTTTCGGGCCTCACCGTCGATACGATCCGCTATTACCAGAATTTCGGTATCCTGCCGCCGCCGGCACGCGAGGGTCGGCTGGCGATCTACGAGCAAACCCACCTCGAACGCCTCGGACTGATCCGCTCGCTGACCAAGAAGGGGTTCTCGCTTAAAGCAATCCGCGAACTACTACGGCAACGTGGCGTTTCGCAATCCGACCAAATCCTGCGCACTGCCATCGAGGACGAGCAGGCCCAGCCGCGCTACACCAGCGAAGAGTTTGCCAACCATCTCGGCCTGCCCAAACCGCTCCTCTACTCAATCGAGAAGGCCGGGCTCGCCGAACCCCAAATCGACGAAGACGGCCGCACGGCATACTCCGATTCCGATCTCGGCGTGGCGCGCGGCGCGATGAAACTGCTCGAGTTCGGCATCCCGGTCACCAGCCTGCTCGCGCTCGCAGTTAAACACGACCGTTCGGTCCGAAAGAGCGTAGACGATGCCATCGACCTCTTTGACGACCACGTGCGCAAGGTCGATGGTGAAGAGGACGCCGAGAAAGCGGCCGAAGCTTTCCGCCAGTTGCTGCCATCTGTTGTTGCGCTAGTCGCCCATCACTTCCAACGGGTTCTGATCAACCGTGCGCTCAAACGCCTACACAAGAGCGGTCAAGCCGGTCCGCTCAAGGCCGCTCTCAAGGCGACCACACGCTCACGCCTGAAGCTCAGGTGGCGATAGCGAAGGCGTAAAAGGATGAGCACTCAATTACCGAGTCCCGGCGAGAAGCATAACGCGGTTCAGAACATGTTCGACCGGATCGCGCCTGGCTACGACCGCATGAACGCCCTGATGACGCTCGGCACCCACAAGCGTTGGAAGAAGGCCGCAATCGACTCGCTCAACATTCAGGCTGGGAACGTCGTCGCCGACCTTGCCTGCGGTACCGGCGACCTCGCACAAGAAGCCGCACGGCGCGGCGCCGACGCCGTAGGCTTAGATTTTTCACGCGAAATGCTCGTCGAGGCTCGCCAACGCAACCCCGGGATAGCGTTTGTTCACGCCGACGCGGAACACCTTCCGTTCGCCGATGGCTCAGTGGATGCGATCTCCTGCGGTTTTGCTCTTCGCAACTTCGTCTCGATCGAGGGCGCTCTCACTGAGTGCGCCCGTGTGCTCAAACCCGGTGGACGTTTGGCACTGGTCGAAGTCGATACGCCGCGCGCATTGCCCTTGCGTCTGCTGCATGGCTTCTACTTTAACAAACTGGTGCCGTTCGTCGGCGGCCTGATCGCTGATAGAAACGCATATGCATACCTTCCGGAATCGGTCGCGTATCTCCCCAACGAACAAGAGTTGCGCACAATCCTCGCGCGCTGCGGCTTTACCGGGGTGGTCAAGCGTTCGTTCATGTTCGGTGCAGCGCAGCTCATCTCCGCACGTCGCGCTGCGGCCTTGCACTGCAACATCACACGCATCGAGAACGCACCCGACACTATCGCTATCGTCCAAGGCAATAAGAGCACCGACGCCTTCTACTGGGAGCATCCGGCAAGCGGTCGCTCGATCGCAACAGTGGGCTGCGTACGCGAGATTCGCAGCACCGGCCCCGACCGTTTCAGCAACGCACGGGCGATGTGGTCTGACGTAATCGGCACCGTTCAGTTCGAGGGAGATACACCGCCCTGCCCGGTGCCACTCCTGGTCGGTGGTTTCGGCTTCTTCGACGAGGACCCGCCGGCACCTTGGCAAGGCTTCCCTTCGCTTCGCTTCGTTATACCGAAGACCTGCTGGATCCGCTTCGACGGCAGCAACTACCGCGTTGATGTAAGCGACACTACAGGCGAGAACTCCGTCCCGGCGACCACCGCAGTAGAAGCCGACACCTCGGACGGCCATAAAAGCGATGAAGAGAGGCTGCACTGGCTGGCACGCGCTTCCGCGGTGCTTGAATCGATCGCAGCAGGTACACTCAAGAAACTCGTCTTAGCGCGAACCCGAACAGTTTCAGTCAGCGACGGTGGCGCGGCCTACGCGACCGCGCAGCGGCTGCGAGAGACGCGGCCTACCTGCGCGACTTTCATGGTACGCAGCAACGGCCGGATATTCAGCGGCTCGTCACCCGAAGTCTTGGCGCGTGTACACGAGCGCAGGTTCGAAACAGCAGCGTTGGCCGGGTCGGCACCCCGATTCGAGAAGCGCGAGAAAGACGAGGAAAGCTCTGATCAGCTCCTCGCATGTCCGAAAAACGCCCACGAACACGCGATCGTCGTCAATGAGATGCGCACCAAGCTTGCTCCGCTCTGCATCGACGTGATCGCTGCATCCCGACCCGAGTTGCGTACCGTTCCAGAAGCGTTTCATCTCAGCACCCCACTGTCGGGACACTTGGACGAAGACAGCAGCGTACTCGACGTAGCCGGAGCGCTTCACCCAACCTCCGCTGTATGTGGAATGCCGTCTGCACCTGCACGCGAACGACTCTGCTTCGAGGAGCCCGAACGAGGATGGTACGCCGGTGGCGTCGGATGGATGGACGCATCGGGGGACGGCGAAATAACAGTTGCGCTTAGGAGCGCGCTGTTTGACGGTAGACGCGCGGTCATGTGGGCGGGTGCCGGAATTGTCGAGGGATCCGTGCCCGAGTCGGAGTTTGCCGAGACCGAGGCCAAACTTACCGCACTGCATGGAGCGCTCGAGGAATCGGCACTCACGGATGTCGCGTACACAGAAGCCAACGGCAGCATACCGATCGACCAGCAAGCCGAGCCAACCGACGACGACGACCCTCCAACCCGCCGAGCGGCCAGTGCCTGATAACTGCGACGTCGCGCATGCGAACATCGAGGCGATGCGCGCACTGGTCCGCGGCCTCGTCGATTCAGGTGTCCAGCGCGTATGTATCGCACCGGGATCGCGTTCAACACCTATCGTTGTCGCGATCGCCGAGAGCCCAAACCTTGACGATACTGTGGTGCTCGATGAACGCGCGGGCGCTTTTTTCGCGCTCGGAATGGCTAAACGCACCGGGACCCCCGTCGCGATCGTATGCACATCGGGCACCGCAGCCGCCAACTTCTACCCGGCGGTCGCCGAAGCATCGCTGGCCTGTGTGCCGCTTATCGTCCTGACCGCGGATCGCCCGCCGGAACTGCGCGGGCTCGGAGCGCCGCAAACTATCGATCAGGTATCGCTGTACGGCTCGCACACGCGCGCGAGTACAGACGTGCCGCCACCCTCAACCAACGCCGCCGGTCGCGAGGGACGAACACACGAGTCGTTCTACCAACTGGCTTGCGATGCGGCAAACGCCGCCACCCGGCCGGCAGCCGGCCCGGTACATTTAAACCTGTGCTTTCGCGAGCCGCTGATCGGAGAGTATCCCGGCGATCGACCGGCTCCGATCTCAAACCAAAGCCACGAGTTTCGAGTGCTCGAGACTGCGCACCCAGATGCCGCGGATGTCGGGCGCATCGCAAACGAACTGCGCGGCGTAGGTCGCGGTGTGATCGTTTGCGGACCGCTTTGTTGCGAGAGCCCGGACACCCGCGAACAAGACGCGACGGCCATCACTGGGCTGGCCCGCCGACTCGGCTGGCCGATCATTGCCGACGTACTCTCCGGGTTGCGCTTCGGCGCTCACGACCGCTCCCAGATCGTTGCGACGCACGATGTTCTGCTGCGTGACCCGACATTCCGAGACTCGGGCCGTCCCGACTACGTACTGAGGCTTGGCGCCCCGCCGATCGTAAAGTCCTCACACACATGGCTAAGCACGCTCGCCAACGTAGTGCAGACGGTAGTTTGCGAACCAGGCCTTCACCTCGATCACGTGCGGACCGCAGCGAACGTCGTCAGTGCCGTTCCTGCCACGTTTTGCGAGGGTTTGCTCGCTGCTCTTGGGCCGCGCCCGCGAAGCGCCGATTCCCACTGGCTGCCACTCTGGACCGGCGCGGGCGACGCTGCCGCGCGGGCTGTCCAACGTGAACTGGAGGCGCAGGAGATTTTGAGCGAACCCGCGGTCGCAGCAGTGATCGCTTCGTCAATGCCTTCAGGATCGGTACTGTTCGTCGGCAACAGTATGCCGGTACGCGACCTCGACACGTTCGCCTCGACATCGCACACAGATCTCGCGGTACTGTGCAATCGCGGCGCAAACGGAATCGACGGGGTCGTCTCGGCTGCACTCGGGGTAGCTGCGGTCAGTGGGCCGGCAGCAGCTCTGGTGGGCGACCTTTGTTTTCTTCACGACGTTGCAGCGCTACAACTGGCCGCATTGCACTCGCTCGACATGACTCTAGTCGTCGTCAACAACGACGGTGGCGGAGTATTCTCGTTCTTGCCACAAGCCGGACACCCAGAGATATTCGAACGCTACTTCAGCACCCCGCACGGGCTCGACCTCGGCCCAATCGCGCGTTCGTGCGGAGCACGGCACACTGTCCTCACCTCGCAAAGCGGTCTTCGCCGGGCGCTGCAGCAGGCACTTGCGCGGCCGGGTCTCGACGTGTTAGAGGTCCCTAGTGACCGCGCCATGAATGTCGAGGTTCACGATCGACTACTCGCTGTAGCGGCCGACGCAGTCCACGCTTTTCTTGCCGACAACAAACACGTCCGTACAGGCGTAGCGGATGAGACCGCCGCATGATCACCCACCTGCTCGTCAACGGCCGCTATGCGCGCGTGATCGATGTCGGGCCTGCAAATGCGCCGGTGCTGTTAATGCTGCACGGATTCGCGGGCAACGCCTCGGCCTGGGAAGATATCGCCAAGGGACTCGTACCCGAATACCGCGTGCTCGCCGCCGACTTGCCCGGCCACGGCGCCGAATCCGACGCGCGCGGCAGCGACTGCACGATGCAAGCGGCGACAACGCGCCTCGCGCGGATACTCTCGCGCCTGGCCGTGGAACGCGTCACTCTGGTCGGATACTCGATGGGAGGACGGCTTGCGCTGCACTTCGCCCTCTCACACTCACAGCTCGTCGAGCGTCTCTGCTTGGTTGGCGCATCGGCCGGCATTGCCGATGAGACCGAGCGCCGAGAGCGCCGAGATGCCGACGACAAGCTGGCGGCCTACCTCCAAGTCGGCGGCATCAAAAATTTTACGGAGTCGTGGCAAGCCAACCCGTTGTTCGAAAATCTCGAGCGCAACAATCCCCGCGCGCACAAAGCGATCCGCCAGATGCGCCTCTCGTGTTCGGCCGACGGGTTAGCGGCGTCGTTACGCGGGATGGGGGCCGGTTCACAGGCCTATCTCGGCGACCACCTTAGGGAGATCGCCGTGCCCGTACAGCTGATAACCGGCGAACTCGACAGCAAGTTCACCGCGATCGCACAGCAGATGCACGCCGCCTTTACCACTGCGCCGCACGACCCGTCACGCGTGTCGCTGACAACGATCGCGGATGCAGGCCACGCCGTCCATGCCGAGAAACCTCAACAGTTCATAGACACTCTGCGCGCTTTTTTAGCCGCGCACATCACCAGTACGAACAACACCACCGACGCCGTGCGCGCCGCACACGCGCGAACGTAAGAGCCGGCCCGGATTCAGGAGCACAGCAATGAGTATCGAATGGAAAACCGTCAAAGACTACGAAGATATCCTCTACCAAAAGGCCGAGGGCATCGCACGGATATCGATCAACCGACCGGAGGTTCGCAATGCGTTTCGGCCGCAAACCACGCGTGAGTTGATCGATGCGTTCATGGATGTTCGTGAACAGGCGGACGTCGGCGCGGTGATTCTTACTGGTGAGGGTGGACTCGCCTTTTGCAGCGGCGGCGACCAACGCGTACGCGGCGCCAAGGGGTACGTCGGTGACGATGGTGTGCCGCGCCTGAACGTACTTGACCTGCAAAAACTCATCCGTAGCCTGCCAAAGCCTGTGGTCGCAATGGTCGCGGGATACGCGATAGGCGGTGGGCACGTTCTCCATCTGGTCTGCGACCTCTCGATCGCCGCAGACAACGCGGTGTTCGGACAGACCGGGCCGCGCGTCGGCAGTTTTGACGGCGGCTTCGGCGCTTCCTACTTGGCCCGTGTCGTAGGCCAGAAAAAAGCACGTGAGATCTGGTATCTGTGCCGGCAATACTCCGCGGCCGAAGCGCTGGATATGGGACTGGTCAACACCGTCGTTCCGCTTGAAGAACTCGAAAACACCACCGTAGATTGGTGCAAGCGCATGCTTGAACACAGCCCGATGGCGCTGCGCTGCCTCAAGTCGGCTTTCAACGCCGAGACCGACGGTATGGCCGGAATCCAAGAACTCGCGGGCAACACGACAATGCTGTTCTACATGAGCGAAGAAGGCCAAGAAGGACGCGACGCCTACCTGCAAAAGCGCAAACCCGACTTCGCCAAGTATCCGCGCTTGCCGTGACCGAGGGTCGGCTCACGGACACTGTAGCTCAGTCCGTACTCGTGGCCGGGAGCGCACCTGTGGTAGGTTTCGTCGGTTGAAGATTGAAGAAGTCAATATCCTCCCCTATCGCGCACAGCTTGTGCGCCCACTGTTCACGGCTAAGGGGATCGTCGAAGAACGTCTAGGCTTCTTGTTGCGGCTTCGTGACAGTTCGGGTGCCGAAGGCTGGGGTGAAGCCGGACCGATTCACTGGATGGAAGGCAACCTCGCCGAATGCGGACGGGCGTTGCAGCGCTTGAGCTCTCTTGCCGGTCGCTCGCAAGAAGACTTTCGCGAGCGTGTAACCTCGCTCACGCGTGCCTACCCCGAAACCGCCTGCGCGCTCGACACCGCGCTCCTCGATCTCGACGCCCGTGCTCACGGCGTGAGCCTCTGCGATCTCTTAGCCAACGGATCTGTGGGCTGCGCAACGCCGCGCGTCTCTGCGTTACTCACCCAAACAACTCCCAAACGCATCGCTGCCGAGGTAACCAGTCGCGCCGAATCCGGATACGACTGCGTCAAGATTAAAGTCGGATCCGGATCGATGTGGGAAGACGTTGAACGTCTCGCCGCGGTGCGCGAGATCTTTGAAGGGGAGATTCGTATTGATGCCAACGGTGGCTGGTCGCTCGCCCAAGCGATGACCGCGTGCCGGAACTTCGAACGTTACAACGTGGCGTGGATAGAGGACCCCTTGGCACCGCCCGAAGAGGGTTTCGGGCAGCTCATGAACTCGTGGCGCGAACTCTCCGAGGCGACTTCGATTCCGTTGGCGCTCGATCACCGCTCCGAAGACGACCGTACCCGCGGCTTTCTGACCGGTGCCGGTGCTATCGACTGGATCGTCCTCAAACTCGCCCGCACCGGCGGGCCGAGCCGGGCCACTGTAATCGCTCGCGAGATGGCCGGCACCAAAGTACGAGTCGCGTTTACCGACTCTATAGAAACCGGAGTCGGCCAGCGTGCGGCTCTGCATACGGCGGCCGCACAACAGACCCCGACGGCGGTAGGCCTGGGTGGTGCGCTTACACTCGTCGAACTCAAACTCGACGGTAGGGCAGCGTGCCCTGCCGCCGAAGCCCTTCGCGGACCGCAACCAGAGCTACAAGGCCCAGGGCTAGGCTGACCCGGCGCGATGGACGCAGGCGCCTCATACCAAAGCCGTATCATTTGGCTCTCCGCACGCGCGCGCGAATCACCGGATGAGACTTGCCTATGGTGGCAGCGTTCACCGGTGTCTTTCGGGGCGATGCTTGACGCGGTCGAAGGTGTCGCCGCCCGCCTATGGGCTGCAGGGCTGCGCCCGACCGACAGACTGGCAACCGTATGCGCACCGTCTCTGCGTTTCGTCGAACTTTTCCACGCCGTGCAAAGTATCGGCGCTGTGCTGGTGCCGCTTGCGCCGCACCTAACGGCGACTGAACTAACCCCTCTCTTCGAGCGCACCTCCCCCAGGCTGGTTCTCGCTGATACGGCAGCGATACCGACAGTGCGCGCCACGACTTACGCGACTGCCGGTATCTCGGGAGAGAGGTGCGTGATCGAAGCACTCGGCGAACTCGACCAGGCCGCACCGGCACAGAAGACGACAGCTCCACGAGAGTCGCCCGGATATGTCGTGCAGAGCGATGAGCCACTCACGGTCTTGTTCACGTCCGGAACATGCGGGGCACCAAAAGCGGCGGTGTTGCCGTACCGGGCTCATGAAGCCTCGGCACGCGCCGGCGCGCGGCGGCTCCGTCTCACCGAACGCGATTGTTGGCTCCTCTGTATGCCGCTTCACCACGTAGGCGGTATCTCGGTTCTGGTTCGCAACGTGGTGTGCGGCGTTCCTTTCGTTCTGCTCGAGAGTTTCGACGCCGCTGAGGTCGACCGTGAACTGCGCGGGGGTGGGGTCACTGCGATTTCCGTGGTACCGACGATGCTCACGCGCCTACTCGACGCGGGAAACGACCGCGCCTACCCGAACTGTCTACGTATAGTCCTCACCGGTGGTGGGCCGCTCACGGCCGGTCTCGCCGAACGAGCGCGAGCGGCGCACGTCCCGGTACTTACAACCTACGGCCTGACCGAAGCCGCATCGCAGGTTTGCACAGTCGCCCCCGGCAACGGTGCCACGAATGATAGCGTCGCCGCACCCGGCAGCGTCGGCCGACCGCTTGAAGGAACCGAGGTTAGGATCGACAATCCCGGCGCGGACGGCGTCGGCGAGATACTCGTCAAAAGCCCCACGCTGATGACCGGCTATCTCGACGATCCGGCCGCGACCCAGGCCGCACTCAGAGACGGCCTCTTACACACGGGTGACCTCGGCCGTCTCGACGCTGCAGGCCACCTGCACATCGAGTGCAGACGCACCGACTTGATCATCACCGGCGGCGAGAATGTCTACCCGCGCGAGGTCGAAGCCGTCCTGTGCAGCCATCCAGAGATCGAAACAGCCGTGGTCGTAGGCGTGGACGACTCCAAATGGGGCCAGCGCGTAAGCGCAGTCGTCGTCCCGTTCTCGCCACCGTCGCCGACACGCCCTGCCGACGACGGCTCGCATGGCGAGCTACCCAAACGCATCATCGACTTCTGCGTAACCCGCCTGGCCAAGTACAAAATCCCACGCGCAATAGTTATCGCTGAGTCTTTGCCGATGACCCCTAGCGGTAAGATCGATCTTAAAGCGGCCAAGACTCTTCTCGAGCAAAGTTAAGGATGCCGCGACGGCCCTTTCGATAACCTGCACACCGTGACAACCTCGCGGCATGTGGAAGTTTTACGCGGGGCCGATGTCTTACTTTTCGGCGAAGATCCGGCCGCTGCTGCGCTACAAGCGGATCGATTACGCTGAGATTCGCGCGACGCCCGGCGCTTACAACGAAGTAATCTTGCCCCGCACAGGCGTGTCATTTATTCCGGTCATCATCACTGACGATGACGAAGTGCTGCAGGACACGCCGCGCATGTACGAGCGCATCGAAGAGCTGGTGCCCGGGCCGGCGATCTTTCCTGCCGATCCGGCCGTACGTTTGGTCGCCGAGTTGATCCAAGATTTCGCCGACGAGGCGTTGCTTTTGCCTGCGATGCACTTCCGTTGGAACTACCCAGAGCAGCGCGACTGGATCGAGCGCGATTGGCAACCGGTGTTCGCCGAAATGACGCCAAAGGTCATGGGACAGATGAACTCATTTCTGCCTTTTCTCGGCGTCAACGACGACACCAGGGAAGTCATCGACGCTTGGTACGACACGCTGCTCGCGATCCTTGATACTCACTTAAAGGAGCATCGCTTCTTGCTCGGCGACACCCCGACACTCGCTGATTTTGCGATGATGGGACCGATGCATGCCCACCTCGGCCGCGACCCTGTGCCGGCAGCGCGCATGCGCGCGCGTGCCCCGCGCGTGATGGCGTGGCTGCACGAAACCATCGATGCCGCGACGCCGACGTCTGCCCGCGAGGCGTACGTCGCCGCAACCCTCGAACCGCTGCTAGCCGAGATCGGCAGCGTTTTCGTGCCGATACAACAGGCGACAACGGCCGCCGTCGACGAAGCCGGCGCAGCGACCGAAAGTGGTAGCGAGCTGCCGCGAATCTTCGGTGTCGTCGACATGCCGATCCTCGGCGTGGCGAGCAGCCGTTACCTCAACACCTACTCGGTTTGGCGCCACGCGCGTACAGCGCAGCGCTACGTCGGGCTGTCGAGTGAGGCAAAGAATAGAGTAGGAGGTTGGCTCGACCCGGCAGGCATAACACCGCTGCTGCGCGACCCACCGTCGTTGGTGATCGAGATGCGCAACAATAAGCTGGTGAAAGCCGCCTAGATTCTACGGCAGCGTGCCGAACGACAACGTGTCCTCGACTCCGCAAGCGTAGTGCGCTGGAGTCAGTTCTCTGCGGAAGCCGAGAGCGGCTCGGAATCGGCGATGGTCGCGCTGGTCGCGGGCGCGGCTGACGCGTCGAGCAAGGAGATCATCGCCGCTGTGCCATCCGGGTTCTGATCGGCGCGTGCGTAGGCCTGGTCGATCAGAAGAAGGTTGGTCTTGTGGGCCGCGAGTGCCTTGCCGGTGAGCGAGTCGGCACGCGGAAGTTTGGCGTTCAGCGGATCAACGTACTTGCCATACTGATAGAGCGAAAAGTGAAGGTGCGGCCCGGTCGCGAGCCCGGTCGAGCCGACGTAGCCGATGATCTGTCCTTTCTTGACGCTCTTGCCCGAATCTACGCCTTTGGCGATCCGCGAAAGATGCGAGTATCCGCTCTGGTAAATCCCGTTATGGCGAAGTTTGACGAAGCGACCGTTGCCGCCGTACCACCCTGACTGCAGTACCTGTCCGTTTGCAACGGCGCGGACCGGCGTCCCCGTGGCCGCTGCAAAATCGACGCCGTAGTGAGGCTGGCGACGCTTGGTAACAGGATGGAAACGGTTGCGATTGAATTGCGACGAGATACGCGAGAACGCGACGGGGTAACGCAAGAAGTAACGGCTGAGTGCTTCGCCGTTTCGATCGTAGTAGCCGCGCTTGCCGTAGTCGCCGTTGTCGTACCAAAAACCTTCGTGGACTTGGTCTTTGTTTCGTACCTCGATGGCGAGCACGCGCCCTGACTGCTTTTCGGCCTCGCCCGGACGCGACAGTTCTTCGTAGACGATGCGGAACTCCGCGCCGCGGCGAAGGTCGCGTGCAAAGTTCAGTTCCCAGCCGAGAATTTCCGCTGCGCTCGACACAACCCGAGCGGGAACGCCCTTAGCGCGCGCCGCTTCGAAGAGGCTCGTGTCTACTATGCCGGTCACCGCGCGGAATCCGCGCTCAAAATCCAAACTGTGCCGACGCGCAACGACGCGGCCGTCTTCGATCTCAGCAATCAGTTTCGTCGCCGAGTCGATTTCCAACTCCAGGCCGACCATCTGCTTCGACGGCCCGTCGACTATGAGCGAAAGCTGCTGGCCAACGAAGACCTTGTTGATGTTGTAGGCCTGCCCCGCTGCGGCGATCCATTCGTCGGCCTCGCGGGCGCTGAGCCCGGCATCTCCAAGAACGTCGGAGATGGTCTCCCCGGCACGAATCGTATGCACGGTCTGAACGCTGGATGGTACCGTATGGACGCTATCATCGACGCCGATGATAGCGGGCGGCTCCGACCCTTTCTTAAACGTCGCCTCTTCAAGCGGGCTGAAGGGCAAGGGGTGCCTGACCTTGGCGACAACGATCGGCTCGTCCCTTTGGGGTCCGACCAACCCTGGAGGTGCAGAAATTTCGGTTCTATATGCCGCTATCCGCGTGACCGTGTCAGGGCCGGCGCCACCGAAGAGAACGGCCGAGAGAATACGATCGACACCACGGTCGAATGAGTCGACAACACGCACCAAGGCCTGTTTGTGCTCGGATGGGTCCATGAGGCGCGACGCGTTCATACGGGCGCGGCTGAATACCTCCGCTCCCCCACGCCCGATGACAGAAGCGGTACGGATGAATTCACGTTCGCGCGTGCGACGCGCGATAAGATCCTCGTACGCGATGTCGGCAACCGTTCTGTAGGCTGAGGCGACAACGACGGGTTCGAGTTTCGCGACCACCTCGCTCTGATCCGGCGTCAGGTACGGAGCGCGAACGAGAAATGCCTGTGCGTAAAGCGCACGGGCGCGTACTTCGGGGCTGTTACCCGATTCACATCCGTCAACACCGACGCGGAACCCGGCGCTTCCGAATGTAAGCGCACAAGCAAACGTCGCCATAAAAAATGGCGGACTAATCAACAATTGAAAATGTCTAAGCCTTCGCCGCGACATCGACACCCACCCCATCCGCAACCACAAGCGGCAACAACAACTCAAGTAATCGAAAATGCTTCGAAACCAGGAGTTATCCACAGTGCCCGCCAAGGTACCGGAAGTCAACTCTGTGCGCATAGGTTTACGAGTTATCCACAGCGCTGAAACCCACGCGTTGGGATCGCGTCTCCGCGCGGCTCACGCAGCCGGCACCGACTTGCCTGCCGCCGGGGTCGGCTGTAGCCTGCGGCCGCCCAAGCGACGCTGCGACACGGGGTATATACCGCCCGTAGACATCTGCCGGCGGATTGTACGTTAGGCCTCGCGCGTGCACTGTCGAGCACATGTAAGTAGCCTCCAGATAGAGCAAATCTTGAACCCCCGAACGGCCGGACTCGACATCGGAGATAAGCGGATCGGCGTTGCTGTCGGCGACGGCATCGGCATGACCGCGCATCCACTCGGCGTTGTCGAGAGAAAGTCGAGAAAAGCCGACGTCAAGGCGATTATGGACTTACTATCCGCTTATGAGATCGATAAGTTTGTCTCAGGACTGCCGCTCAACATGGACGGCAGTGAAGGCGAGCAGGCCGACCGGGTACGTCACTTCTGCGGACACCTGGCAGCCGACACAGGAATCGAAATCGTGTTCCAAGACGAGCGCATGACCAGTATGCAGAGCGAACGGGTCCTTATCGAAGCGGGCCTAACGCGCAAGAAGCGTCGGGGCAAGATCGACGCGACCGCTTCGGCCCTTATTTTGCAGGCCTATTTGGACCGCATCGCAGCCGGGTACTGACGTGCCGAACTCCGATGCAGAAACAGCAGGTCCCGTAACTGCTTGGAATCGCTTGCTTGGTGCCGTCTCTACCGGGTTTGGTTTGCTGCATCCACAAGGGGTAACCGCAAGACTTTTACTCTTGACTCTAGTGCTTGCCGTCTTGTTTGCCGCTACCGTTACCTCACGGCTGCTGCGGCCCGTCAGCATACTGGAGACTGTCGAGCTCAAAATCGAGCCCGGGGAGTCGCTCTCTAAGGTCGCGCAACGGCTGGCCGAGAGCGGCGTGATCCGCGACGCCAAACCTTTTGTTCTTTACGCGCGCGCGCTACGCCGCGACCGCGACATCCGCCACGGCAAACATTTCTTCGGTGGCGTATTGGACGCACGTGCAGTCTTGGACGAACTGGTAAGTCCGCCACAACCCACGATGCGCGTCACGATCCACGAAGGGCTGACGTTCGCCGAAGCCGGTGATCTACTCGAAGCAGCGGGCGTAGTTACCGCTGAGGAATACAGAGAGGCAGCGTGCGATCCCGATTTCGTCAGACTCGTCGGCGCAGCAAACACTGCGAACTGCAGCGAAGGTTTTCTTTTCCCCGACACCTACAACCTGCGCCCCGGGATGACAGCCGAAGAAATCGTTCGTCACCAGTACACGCGCTTCGAGAAAGTACTCGGCGCGATTCTGGCAGAGCGAGACACGACTTCTGCGCGTGTCGCCGCGTATACAGACGGAGAGACAGGCGTGGAAACGCTTAGCGAGAAGGTTCGCCAAGACCTGATCACCCTCGCCTCAATCGTACAGCGCGAGGCATTCGACCCTGCAGAGCAGCCGCTCATCGCATCGGTGTTCCACAACAGGCTGGAGCGCACGATGATGCTGCAGGCGGACCCGACGATTATCTACGGTCTAAAGCTACGCGGCGTGTGGGACGGCAACATCAAACGCTCGCATCTACGCGAAGAAGCGCCGTACAACACCTACACAAACTACGGGCTTACACCGGGGCCGATCTGCAACCCCGGCGAGCACGCGCTGCGCGCCGCGCTCAATCCTTCTAACACCGAGTTTCTGTACTTCGTCGCGGAAAGCGACGGCGGCCATCGCTTTTCGCGCACACTCGCCGAACACAACCGCGCGGTGCGCGCGTTTCAACTCGGCAAACACTGACAAATGCTCAAGGCTCGCAGGTCAGAGGAAAGAGGCCACGCTGAGCACGGTTGGCTCGACAGCTGCCAAGCATTACCGGGTCTTAGTAGTCACTTATAGAGGTGAATTAGCGCATACCATGCGCGCCATTTTACAAAAGGTGCCGACAGGATTATTCGGTCGATCGGTCTTGTCAGGTGGAAAATAACATTTCGGAACATGGTATTGTCGATAAATGAGCTACCTATCGTCGTGAGACCATAGGTTTTCGTTTGAACTTTCGAAAACAGGTTCTCCGCAATTTCCAGATCGGATTTCAACAGTGGATGTTCGTCCGGAGTTCGAGCTTCCGGCGTTTTTTCGCGATACCAGTTTATAAACGGATTGTGCCCCAGTGGTTCGAGAAACAAGGCATGGCCATCCTGTTTCAGCACCCGTGAAATCTCGGACAGAGATTTTCGGGTATCGAGATGGTGAATGATGCCTGTTCCAAATACGAGGTCGAAAGTATCATCGTCAAAGGTCATATCTTCGGCATTCATGACCCTAAAAGACGCATTTTTAATTGATAGATCACGGGCATTCCGCGTAGCGGCATCAATCGCAACATCCGAAATATCAATGCCAACGACGTCGCGTGCGAAATCCGACAATTCTAGTGAGCGTTGCCCCCTTGCGCACCCATATTCCAGGATATCGCGTCCAGAGCTGAGGGCCTCAAGGTCTCTCTTATAGGCTGCAAAGCAGTCTCGCAACGAAGAGTAAAATTTGGATTGGGCTCTCGGACCTTCGGCTGCAAATCTATCGTTGTGAAACTCACGCTCTCTTTCAATTCGGTTAGAAGTATCCTGGTTCATATCTTGGGACCGATTATCTTGTAAGAGTTACTCTAGTAGAGTTTCTGGAAGAAATTACCAGTTGAGCGGTTACATCAGGGCGTTGTTAACTTATCGTCGGCGAGACGAGCTTCGGCCCTTTTGTATGACGGCGCCGAGTTGTTCTCCCCGCTAGTCTGCCGACCGGTCGCTCATGGCAACGCCGCGCAACGCAGGCTGTTGCGGCCGGGCCCTTGACTTTCGCTCTTCTTTCGCTAGTCTAGCGACCATGGCTACCCTTACAAAGCGGCAAAAAGAAATTCTGGACTTCATCGAGGAACGAATCGCGCTAAACGGGTATGCGCCGACGCTCGAGGAGATCGGCGAGCACTTCGGGCTACGCTCGATGGCCACCGTCCACAAACACGTCTCCAACCTTGAGGCCAAGGGGCTAATCAGACGTAAATGGAACCACAGCCGTGCGATCGAACTGGTCCAGAGAAAGCGCAGGGTAAACGCCCTAGAACTGCCGTTGCTCGGCCGCGTCGCCGCGGGGTCGCCGATTGAAGAACTCGAGGGAACCGACACAGTCGAGATCCCCGAGAGCATGGTCCGACGCAGCAACACCTTCGGGTTGCGCGTCAAGGGCGATTCGATGGTCGACGAGGGAATCCTCGACGGCGATCTAATCATTGTCGAAGAGTGCCCGTCGCCGAACAACGGCGACATGGCCGTTGTCAGCGTCAATGGTGAAGCAACTGTAAAACGCTTCTATCGCGAAAGTAACGGCAGCATCCGCCTGCAGCCGGCTAACGACAGGTACGAACCCATCATCGTTGCCGACGGCAACGTCGCGGTACGGGGCGTCGTCGTTGCGGTGATGCGCCAGTATCACTGAGCCGGACCCGGCGGACGTGTCCGCACCCTTCTCTGTTTACGTTCACCTCCCCTATTGCCTTCACAAGTGTCCCTACTGTGACTTTAACACCTATGCCGTCACGCAGTTCCCCGAACAACGCTACGCCGACGTATTAAAGCGCGAGTTGGCGTACGCGACGACGCAGGCCGCGTGGAACGGCCGTACTGTCTCAACAATATTCTTCGGTGGCGGTACACCATCGCTGTTCTCTCCAGCGACGATCAGAGACCTGATCAAGACCGTCGCCTACGAGTTCGTGCTGGCGACAGACGCCGAAATCACCATGGAGGCAAACCCGGGCAGCCTCGAGGGCGGCGGCGAAGACCGGCTGCGAGAGTTCCGTTCTGCGGGTGTTAACCGCTTGAGTCTAGGCGGCCAATCGTTCAACGAACGCCACCTCGCGACGCTCGGACGCATCCACGGAACAACCGATACACGCGACGCTCTCATAGCTGCACGCGCGGCCGGATTCGACAACCTGTCGTGCGATCTGATCTTCGCTGTGCCGGGACAGACGTTAGATGAATGGATCGAAGACGTTCGCACGCTTACCACGATCGGCCCTGACCACGTCTCCGCTTACAATTTGACCTACGAGCCCGGCACGCCGCTTACGGGGATGAAAGTAGCAGGACGCGTCACCGCGCTCGACGAAGAAACCGAACTTGCGATGTTCAACGCGGGCATCGAGATTCTCGGCGAGGCCGGCTACCGACAGTACGAGATATCGAACTTCGCGCAACCGGGCCGCGAGTCTCGCCACAATCTCGCCTACTGGCAGTGGCGCGACTATCTCGGGGTCGGCGCCGGCGCACACGGTTTTCACGCGCGTTCGGTGCCCCGACAAGCGAGCTGGGGCGCCCGCTATGCCAACCGTCGTCTGCCTGAATTCTACATGAACGCGGGCGTCGGTAGCTGGGCGGACAACAGCGAAGATATCGACAAGACGCAGGCGATCGCGGAGTTCGTACTAGTCAACCTGCGCGTCATCGACGGCTTTAGCAGCCAACGCTTCGCGGCACTTTTCGGTTGCAGGCCCGAACAGGCACTGCCCGAACTCGGCCCGCTACGCGAGGGCGGCATGATCGAAGACGACCCATCAAGCGTGCGCTTGAGCGCGCGCGGGTTACGGCTCGGCGACACGGTGATCGCCCGGCTGGCAAGCCTCTAGTCAGGCAACGGCGGGCTTCCTTGCGAGGCCGCGGATCGTAGGACGCACAATAGGAAGGGCCGCGCGCATGCTCTCGGCCTTGGTCCCCTCAAACACAAAGCCCCCGTTGGTCAGTTGCTCGGCGGTCTTGCGCGTAAGATGGCAATTGCCCATCATTCGCTTCCACAGCGGCTCGATACGCCGTTGCCAAACAGCACGTTTCGGATTGTTCGCGGCAGCAACGTGCTCGATGTAGACGAGCGCGCCGCCCGGCTTGAGAACACGGTAGATCTCCGCAATCGAACGAGCAGGGTCGGACACACTGCACAACACCAACGTACAGGCTACGTAGTCGAATGTGTTATCAGCAAACGGCAACGCTTCGAGCGGCGCATCGACGACTTCGACCCCCAGGCGTCCGCTCTGCGCGACCTTCTCGCCGAGTTTGCGCCGCATGAACGGATCGGGTTCGGCAAGAACCAACCTAGCCACCACGCTCGGATAGTGCTCGAGGTTGAGCCCGGTTCCGGTGCCGACCTCGAGGACCTCACCGGACAGCCCAGCGAGAAGTTCGCTTCGCCACGCGCGTAGCCCGGCCTCTTCGGTTTTAGCCAGAAAGCGGTCGTAGATGGCGGCCATGATTCTCGACATCGAACTCCTCCGTTAGCCAACTCGATCCAGCTGCCGGTCATGCGCACGGGCCAGCACGAGTTGAGCAGTTACGGCTCCAATCAACGCCATCAACATATCCCACTGCGTATCCCACACGTCACCTTGCGTGCCGAGAAACGCCCCGGCCGAGTCTCCGCCGATAACGGCAGCCCACCACTCGATTAGTTCATAGAAAGCACTAAACGCAAGACAGATACTCGTGACCGTCAAGAACAGCCAGCCTCCACGCTCCAGTGGGGAGCGACGCAGCAGGATCTCGCGCGCGAGTATCGCCGGCACAAAGCCCTGCGCCAAGTGTCCGATGCGGTCGTAGTGGTTGCGGGCGAACCCGAACAGATCCTGGATCCAAAAACCGAGTGGCACCTTCGCGTAGGTGTAGGTGCCGCCGAGAATCAGGATCAGCGCATGGATAAACAACAAACGGTAAAGAAGCGGCGTGAGCGGAAAGCCTCTGTAAGATGCGACCAACAAAGGTGCGATGACCAAAACCGGCCCGACCTCCAACCACCAGGTAGTGCGGTCGAACGGGTTGATCGCGGACACCGCAACTGCCGTGGCGGTCAAGGCGAGTAGAACCAGCGGCTCGCGCCCGCGCGGTTGGTTGGAACCCATCTGTGGCGTCTCTCTCAAACTCGCGGCGACGGCAAACGAGCGCTTTCTTGGCGAGGACGACGAGCACGACGAGCACGGTGAGGATGGAGACGGCGGCGCCAAGCGTGCCTGGCAGCAACTGGCAGTGAAGGCAAGAAGTCGAGCAGGCAGCCAAAGGGAAAGTGGAGCACGCGCATGGACCGCACGCTGACAGGCCCGGCTGCACATTCCGCGCGGGATGTGCATAACCTCGATGACCCGCCGCGCAACCTAGCTCGGCGGTCTCGCGATCGATTTCGCCACATCACTGACAAACTCGCCCGGGCGGGTGAGTCTTGAGTCGGTCTGACTAGCTCCGTCGGCTCGGCGGCGGTTGCGGGTGATTGGTAAACAGCGCATGCAACCCCGTGCCGAATAGTGCTCCTACCGGGAGTGCAATCCAGGTCTGCGCGAGCGGACCGAAGAACACAGTCTCACCACCCAGCTTCTCACCGCCCGCAAGCCCCACGTGCACGGCCAGGCCGGAGATCAGCACTGCTGCGAGCGCACCTTCGATTGCACCCCTCCCCGGCCACATCGCGGCCATGACAACCACCACCAGGTAGGGGGCGATCAGTCCAGCACTCCAGTACAGTTTTCCGACCAATGGATAATCGGGTGCGAAGCCCAGCTGCGGGTAGGTCAACACAAACCGCACGAACACGCTCACCGCGAACGTCAACGAGACGGCGATGGCACCGAGTGCCGCGCGGTCCGGCGCAACGGCGACGCCTTGGCCGACCGCTACGATTTGTGCGCGTAAGACAACGAGCACGTAGGCGACGGCAAGCGCGTGCAATGCGGAGAGCGGATGGCGCGCGACACCAAGGAGTACCGCGACAACCACCAGAGTGACAATCGGGGTGCCTAACGCGATCGACCAGGCAGGCCAGCAACGTGGACGACTCGGGCCCGCGACGTTAAGTTGGATGGCGCCGCGGTAATCGCGACAACACGCCGCGAGCAGTGCAATTGCGAAGGGTGCGAACAGGCCCAGCAAAACGGCCGTGCGCGTCACTATTTCTGAGATCGGGTTTGCGGCCGCGTCAAAATTTCCACGCGCGGCCTCGGCACGAAAGTAGACATGGGCCACCGCCGGAGTCAGCAGGTAAACGAACGTCGCGTAGGCGGCGAACAAGCCACGGCGCGCCGGGGCTTTGAGCACCATAACCGGTCTAGCGAGACGTAGCCCGCAACCGACCGGAGCGGCGCACACGGCGCCCTAACCAGCCAACGGCAATCACGGCGGCGATCAGCGCAGCGATCGCGACGGTTCCGTGATACGGGTCGCTGAGGTAGTGTGCCGCTGTTGCCGCGCCGAACTCACCGTGGCCGGGATGCGCCCAGGCCATACCCGAATTCAGAACCAGCGCGAATGCTCCGAGTATCGAGATGCGATTGATCATAAACACGTTTCTGCCACAGAAAAAGGTATAGGTCTACACCAATGAGAATAGAAACATCGATCCCTTTGGATGACTGGACGGCATCGGCCGAAGCCGCCTGCGAGGCCGAGCGAGCGGGGTTTGACGGCGTACTCAGCTTCGAAATCGCCAACGACCCATTTATTCCGCTGGCTTTCGCTGCGACGGCAACCGAGCGGATCCGTATCGGCACGGCGATCGCGGTGGCTTTCCCGAGAAGCCCGATGGTCACGGCGATGACTTCTTGGGATCTGCACGTGCAATCGGGTGGACGATTTACGCTCGGGCTCGGCACCCAGGTTAAAGGGCACAACGAGCGCCGATTCAGCGTTCCGTGGTCACCACCGCTACCTCGCCTGCGCGAGTACATCGGCGCGTTGCGCGCGATTTGGAAGTGCTGGGAGGAAGACGGCAAGGATCTCTCGTTCGAAGGCGAGCACTATAACTTCAGCCTCATGACGCCGGAATTCGCTCCCGAAGCCTCAGGTCTCGGCCCGATACCGGTTACCATCTCTGCAGTTCGCCCGGCGATGATGAGGTTGGCGGGAAGTGTGTGTGACGGAGTCAGGCTTCACGGATTCGCGACACGCAAGTATCTCGAAGAAACCGCGCTGCCCGAACTACACGCAGGCATGACGAAAGCGGAGCGGCCACGCAACCAGTTCGAGATCTGGGGCGGCGGTTTCATCGCGACCGGCAAAACCGAAGAGCAAGTCGCAAAGAAGCTCGAATGGGTCCGCTACCGTGTCGGGTTTTACGGCTCGACACGCAGCTACCACGGCGTGCTCGCAGCACACGGTTGGGACGACCTCGGAATGAAACTGCACGAGATGTCGAAACGAGGACAATGGAAAGAAATGGCGGCGGAAATCTCCGACGATGTTCTCGCCGAGTTCTGCGCGGTCGGGACATACGACGTACTCGCCGACCGTGTCAAAGAACGCTTCGGTGGAATCAGCGACAGTGTAACGCTCGAATTTGACGCCGACACCCCAACCGGCGAAGCACGCGAGATCATCCAAGACCTGCAAAAGATTCCGTCTGAATTTACCAGCTACCCGACCGACTGGAACCGACGGTGAGCCGCTAGTGCGTTACCGGTACCAAAATTAAAGGTCGTACTCGACAACCAGCCACGGTGCCCAAAAACCGGGCTCGGCACCGACTTCGTCTCGACCACAGAATTCGGCTGCCTTCATAGCGTCGTGATAGGTATCGACGAATCCATCGGCATTGGGGCGGACACTCAGTTCGTCGGCCACGTCTTGCTCCAAGCCGTTACACAACCACGAATGATAACCGCTGGTATCGTAGCCGAGGATCTCGAAACCGAGAACTCGTCCGCCGTCTTCTAGCGGCTGCAAACGGCTGATCGCCTCGAAAACCCCTGATGCACCGGTTTCGTCGCTGGGCGTTTCGCTTTCGATAAACAATTCTGAGAGGCGCTCGGGCAAACCAAGTCCGAATAGGACCAAATCTTCTTGGCCCGGCACAAACCGCCGGACGAACTCGCGGGCATCGTCGGTAGAAAAGAACACATTAGGCCAACCGAATGCGCCCTTGTCGACGCCTTCCTCTACCCAAAGGCTCACCTGGCGACGGGCCGCCGCGTCCATTCCAAACACGCGAGCCTTCTTTGCACGTTCCTCGTCGGGCAACCGGGTCCAATCGATTGTCCAAAGATCGGGAACGAAATCGACCAAACACTCGCTTGCGCTAAGAATTCGCTCGGGCATCAACTGGGAACAGATATAGTCGGGACGCAGCGTACGCTTGGCCAACATGTAGCCTGCGCTTATCATCCCCGAGGTCGCCTGATCCGACATCAACAGCCTGCCTCCGCCCCAAACCCTCCCTAAAACCCTAGCCGAACGGGACGCACGCGCTCATCGTAGCACAACGCCGAGTGACTCGCTCCCGCCTGAATTTCTTTCTTAACTTCTCTCCAAACACGATCTTGCCAAGCCCGCGCAGCCTCCATACGAACGTCCATCAGACCCTCCGCGCGCCGTCGAGCGGCATGCCGCAGGCTTGGCAATCGATCTGCGGCCCGTCATCGTCGATCCGAATCGGGAGGAATGTGGCGAGCAATACCCTCAACACGTATTTGAAACGGGAGCGCTGCGGCTTGCGAACAAGCAAGCCGCAGTGCGGACACGTGCGTAGCGACGCGAGCCCTTCGGCAACTACGCCGTAAGCGGGGGCTTGTACCGCCTGTGCGTCCTGTGCGATAGTCGCGCCGCCTCGGCTTGTTCGCAATGGCTCGGGCGGGCGCGCAGAACTGCCGTACCCGACCGACATCGATTCTTCAATAGTGGTTTCATCCAACCCCTGGAGTTCGGCAAGAATCGCTTGGGCCTGCTCGGCCAAACCGTCGGGCACCTGCAGGCGCACACCGCCGATCGCGAAAGGCATATGCGAGTTCAAAGAGGCGCTGTGCTCGTCGGCAACCACCGCGGGGATTCCGTGTGACTCAAGAAGTCCGCGTGCCATATGTGCCTCGTGGGCGTCCGGAAATGCCGCAATGGTCTTCACCCGGTCAATATACCCGCGCGGGACAGCTATTCGTAACGCGAATCTCTTCGGACCCTGGGGCCCGGCCGTCCGGGAACATTCATCGGGTTGTGAAGGTCGCGCCGAGGGGCGTCATGCCGTGAGCGGCTGTGATGTCGTAAGTCGGGAGCGAGGCCGCCGAATGCGGCCTCATGCCCGCGACAGGTCAGTCACGCTTGCGTGCGACGATGACGAAGTAGCTCGGCTTGCGTACTCTTTCGAGGGGCCGGACTGCAAGGTTCGCGAAAGGCCGTGTAAACACTTTACGAACCGCTTTATTGAGAAACCAATTGGAGAGATCCAACTGAAACCCCTGGCCAAATACCTGGCAGCCTTCGCTCGCAAAACCGCTCTGCCCGAGCGCGACCAATAGCTCGGATGCGGTGAACTCGCGCACGTGGAAGGGATTCTCCGGCTTGTCGGTAATCAAACGGGCCCCGGGTGAGGACAGGAGACGGTTGGGAGAAGAGATCAATAACACCCCGTCGTCGGTCATCAACTCGCGGAGATTCACCAATGCGGCGGCGTAGTCGTCGACATGTTCGATCGTCTCATACGAAACGATCAACCCGTAACGCTCTCGCGACTGAAAGTCCTCGATCCCACCCCGATGATAGCTGACGTTGGGAACCATAGGACGGGTTCTCGCGAACGCCAAAGCATCTTCGTCGACATCCACTCCGTGAACAAGGGATGCCCCCGCACGGCCCAGCATCTCGGTGCCGTAACCGCTGCCACACGCGATATCCAGAACCTTGTGTCCGCGCGCGTAACGGGCAGCGAAGCCGTAACGCTCCTCGTGGGCCTCGCGCAGCCAACGCGATCGATGTCCGGGAATGTAGCGCTCCCCGGTAAATGACAACGCAGCCGGATGCGAAAACGAAGGATGCGCGATGGGGAGTAGTGAACCAAGCTCTTCGGTGGATGCAGATTCGGTTCGCGTCTCACCGGTCTTTCTTGCCAGCAACCCCATCTTACCCTCCTCAGTTTCTCGACACACGCCCGAAACACCAGGGTGCGAAACCAAAGCGTTTGCACACCAACCCGAACGAGGATGCGGCAAGAGCAACTGTAATTGTGCAATTGGTGACTGCCGCCCCGACCAGCCCGAACCGCGGTATCAACACCAGGCCCAATAGCACTTGTAACACCAGAGTACCGGCCACGCAGCCAGCGACGTCGCGCTCGCGACCGCCCATGAGCAACACCTCTCGGGTGGGACCTGCGGCAACCTCAACAAACTTACCGCAGGCAACGATCGTAAGCGCCGCTGCACCGGCCACAAACTCGTGCCCGAAAAGCGAGAGGCAGAGTGGTGGGAAGACCGCCAGGCCGCCCAAGACAGGCAACGAGCCGAGTGTAACCAGCCGCGCCGCCCGCACACAAACCACGGCGAGCTGCTCGTGGTTGCCGTTCTTGGCTAGAGCAGCCATTCGCGGCGATACCCGCGTGTACACGGGCAAACGAAACCAAGTCGCGACGATTCCCAGGCGGAGCACCGCGCTGAAAATGCCGACTTCGGCCGAACCCACCAACAAGCCGAGCAGTACGCAATCAATCGTCCCGAGCAAGACAAGCAGAATTTCGTTACCGAAAAAATACCCGCTCGAGCGTGCGCGCAACACGCCTTCGTTCAAGGCTGTGGTGAAACCTGCGCGCGCGCGCGCAGCGGAACCCCACCCTGCTGCAGTGGCGGCAGACGGCCCCGGTAGCCTACTCAGCGCGAACACGAACGTGAAGGCGCACGCTAAGGTCACCGCTAGCGTGTACACCAGCGCCGCGCCGCGGGGATCGCCGCCGATAGCCGCGAATGGGACCAATGCCAATGCCAGTGTAGGCACCGCAGCATTCTCGAAGAAGGTTGAGCCAGCCGCAGCACCGGTTCCGGCGAGGAACCGGCAGTTCACGACCAAAAGCGAAAGCGGCACAACCGATAGAGCGATCGTACGGTACACCGGCGTGAACATGCCACCATCAGCAGCGGACGGCGAAAACAGCGGCTCTGCGGCCATCATGAGTGCAGATGCGGCAAACCCCACGAGAGCGACAACCGCGACCGAGCCCGCATAAACCCGACGAACCTGCTGCGTCCGCCCCTCGGAAAGCGCCCGCGCGGTATCTCGCAGCAGCCGCATACCGACGCCGAATCGGGCGAAGGTCGCGGCGACCAAACCGACGGCGACCGAGAACTGGAATACTCCCGCACCCGCCGCGCCGAGCAGGCGGGAGACCGCGACATTGAACAGGAAAGCCGCGGGCAACCCGATGGCCCTGGCCATCAGGACCAGCGGGATCGACTGCGTCGGCCCAAGTTGAGGCGCTACGGCCGCTCGGGCCCGCACTGCCGCAGCGCGCCGGCTCGCGGCAGCGGCCGGCGAGTAGCCGGCCTCAAGCAAAGACACGACCGTATCGCACGGTTTCGAGCCTTAGGTAAACGAAAAACATTGCGACCGCAGTTATCTGCGACGTGTAAGCCCAAATACTCACAATCGGCGACCACACGATGAATGTGTACACACACAGCAGAACGCCCACGGCGTAGGCACTACCCGCGCGAGCGCGTCGGAACGCGATCGCCCCGATCACGCCGAGCGCGAGCATCACAACGCAACAACCGATCACCCCGTAGTCCATAATGAGGCCCCGGTAAACAGAGAAGATATTCGAAAACTCTCCGCCTCCTAAGTCGACGAAATCGTCGTGGACTCCCAGTACGCGGGAACGAAGTCCGGAAAGTGCAAAAAGACCCATGAAAGTAAAGTAGCCGTAATTCAGTGTTTCCCCTCCGAACTGATGAGCGTCAAACCACGACGTGAACCCCGCCACCGTTCCGAGCGGCCACTTCCGAAGATGCATAACCACTTCGCCAACGCGGCCCACATCAATCTCGCCGATACGCGCGAACTGTAGGGCGATAAACATGGCGGCGGTTGCACTGAGACCCACGATACCACGCACAACGGTACGACGGCTTAGTGTCGTTCCGATTCTCGCAGGGTGGTAGTACACCCAAGCGGATAAGAACGAACTGAAGTATAAAACGATATCAAACAAGACCGAGGCGCGTGTGGTTAAGATAGCTGCTATCAACAAAGCCGGAATGAAGGGTAGGACGCTGAGCATCGACTGTTTGCGATTTACGTTGACCTGCGCAGCGGTACGGACGGCGGCGATCATGACTGCACAGTGCGCAGGGGCCATCAAGATACGTGCTGTAATCGGCATGGTGTATCCGTAGATGTAACGCTCGCGTGTCATCGCGTTGGCCATCTTCAGGTACAAATCTAGATCGAAGAAGTAGGCGATCCCGTAGCCCGAGGTGTACATAACGATAAGAGACGAGATCATCCCTGACGCGGTTCCAGCGAGGATCCAGTAGGTCGAGTACTTCGTTAGCTCGTAACGCGGGATGCGCGCCTCATCGACGGTTTGTGACCCGCCGCCGCGTTGTTCGACCGCCACAGAACCGATGAGCGTCAAGACAATCATCAGCAACAGGAACATCGACGCCCGAGGACTGAAGTTGTATCCGGGGACGAGGATCAGCGACGCAAGGATCACGCCGGTCCAGATAACCGCGAGCGCCAGGGCCGGCTTGATACTGTAGCCGAGCATCCGCCAACCGACCCCCAAGGTGAGCAAGTAGGCCAATATAATGAGGAAATTCACCGCACCGCCACTCGCCTACGTCCCTACCGCGTCGTCTCCATCTGCGTCCAGAAAGGCACTCGCGTGCCGATCAGTCCGCGCGCCACCCCCACGGTGGTTGCAGCTACTGTTATCAGAAAGTAGCCAGGAATCGAAAGCACTCGTACCAGACGACCGCGGCCGCCAACCAACGCCACTCCCGCGGCCCCGAAGAACAAGATCTGTGCGGCCAGCGTCCAACCGTACAAGCCCTGCGGCTCGGCGGCGGCAAGGGCGGTGTTCGCGGCAAGCACCGCGAGCATGACGAACCCGCTCGCCCAACGCAGGACCTTGTGCGAAACCAGTTTGAACCAGTTGCGGCGTCCTACTCCGCGCAACTGCGGCACGATATGCAAGAAACTCGTCATCGATCGGTTCGCGATTCGGATCTTGCGGCGGAACTCTTCGCTGCTGTGCACCGTAGCCCGCTCGTACGCTTTCGCCTCCGGCGCGAACACAATCCTGGCCCCCTGTGCGATGACGCCCATCGATGTGCAAAAATCGTCGAGCACATGCTCGGGCAGCGGACGAAACAGCCGGCGGCGCACCGCAAAGATTGAGCCGTCGGCGCCCATCAGCGATCCAGTCTCGGACTCGGCGCGCTTGATCGCTTCTTCGTAACGCCAGTAAAGACCGCCGTTGGCCGCGTTCTCGGATTCGCCCTCGTTCGTGTAGTTGAGTTGCCCCTGCACGCAGCCAACCGATAGATCCTCGAACGGCCGTACCATGTAGGTGACTGCGTCAGGCGCAAGCATCACGTTCGCGTCGGTAAATAATAATATATCACCGTTCGCCGCGGCGGCGGAGTCGTTGACGATCGCCGTCTTACCGCGCCGTGGTTCGCCCTGAATAAACACGCCACCATCGGCCAGTGCCTCCCGGACAATCTCGTTGGTTGCGTCAGTCGAACCGTCGGAGGCGACAACCACTTCGAGACTTCCTTCGTAAACGAGCGCGCGTGTGTTTTCGATCTTCTTCGCTATCACCGAAGCTTCGTTGTGTGCCGGAATCACAACGGTAACCTTCGGAGGCTGTACGCAGGGCTGCGGATAGTCGCCGACAGGGTCAACCTTCGCCCACAGCGAAACCAACGCGGGGTAGCCAAAGTATGTGTAGACCAACAGGACTGCTCCGCCCCAAACTACGAGTTCGAGTATCACCATAGTTGCCTCACGACGGTCGTTTCACCGCAGTTGCCTCGCAGCAAGCGACGCACTGTCGGGTAAAGCAGTGCCCACAGCCTCGTCGTCGCGCAAGTAGTTCCGGTAAGCGTAGTAGTGCGCATCAGCCAGGTGTGCGATCACCTGCTTGTTGGGAAAAAGACGGATCGCCCCATGCTCGCGGTGGTCAAAACTGAGCGTAGGTTCGTAACGGACACGGACGCCGAGCCGCCGGGCCTGTGCGCCAACGTGGACTTCTTCGCAGTACAAGAACGGTTGGTATTCCAGAGTGCCACCCGCCTCAAAAAAACACCGGTGAAAGAGCATGCACGAGCCATGTCCGGCAAAGATGTCGCGGGCTCGGGGGTCGCGAGCTTCGAGGACACCCGCGGCACCGACGTCCGACTTGGTCTTGAGTCGCTGCCTCCCGTGCGCCAGTAAGCGATAAGCGATCGCGAGCGGATAGCTGCGAAACAACATCGACAGCCCAAGGTATCGGCGTGCGGAGGGCGCCTCTGGGTAAAAAGGGTTCTGGTCGGCCCCACTGCGCGCCGATCGGATTGTCGGCGCGAGAACACCGATCTTCTCGCGCGCGCACTGCGGTGCAAGTGCGTCCAGCCGTGCAACCAAGTCATCGGCGGCTGGTTGGAGGTCGCAGTTGCCGACGATCACCCACTCGGGCCGTTCGCCGCCCCCAGATTCGTAGGCACACAAGCCGTAGTATGCACCGCCGAAGTATCCACGGTTACGGCCGTCACCGACGAGCGCGAACCCGGTGCGTTCACGTCGGTAGATCAGGTGCTCACGGTCGGGTGGATCGCTGTTGTCGACGATTAATAGGTCGATTCTTTCGCGGTCCTCGAGCCGGTCGATCGACTCGGCCAGACGCAGCGCATCGTCGTTGCTACGGTAGTTAACGGCTAGAAAAAGAATACGGTTCATTGGTTCTCTTTCCGCTCAGTGCGCGCCGGTTCGTTGCACGACTGCAGGCACGGTACGCGCAAGCAGCGAGACATCGCGGAAGACGTTGTAACTCGCGATATAGTCGAGATCCATGAACGCGCGTTCAGGATATGCAACCGAACTTCGGCCACTGACCTGCCAAAGTCCGGTCAACCCTGGACGCGCCGATAGGAACATCTCAGCGTAGACGCCGTAGCTCGCCAACTCGCCGGGAATGATCGGCCGCGGCCCGACCACGGCCATGTCACCGCGCAACACGTTCCAAAGCTGCGGGAGCTCGTCCAGACTGCTCCTGCGGAGAAACGCTCCGAGCCGCGTTACGCGCGGATCTTCGCCCGACGGCAGTTTGAAGTCGTTGGCTACGTACTTAGCGTAAAGCTGTTTATCCGATCGCAGCCTCTCCTCTGCGTCAACGCGCATCGTACGGAACTTGAGAACCCGAAAACACCGCCCGCCGCGCCCAAGCCGTTCTTGACTGAACAACACGGGTCCCGGATCGAAGATCTTAATCGCAAGGACTACGAGCAAACCGACCGGGAGCGCGAGCATGGCCGCCACACCCGAGACGGTTACGTCGAGAGCGCGCTTGAGACTGTCGTTGACCTCATCGCGCGGCATCGGCCCGAACGAGAGCATCGGGACACCCGAAAACTCGGTCACGCGCCCGCGGACTCCGTGCACGCCTGACTTCATCGCAGTGATCATCGAGACTAGGTTGCCGCGTTCGATCAGCGCCTGTGCCAGCGGAGCCATTTCAGCCAGGTCGCGTGCACCGCCGACCAGGAACACTTCATCGACTCCGTGTCGCTCGAGCACACCGTCGATGTCGGCGACCGTACCGAGCACCGGTACCGATAAGGCCTCTGCCGAGACGATCTTTTTCGTCAACAACACTCCGACCAGGTTGTAGCCGCTTCCGCTCGCACGCGAGAGCACATCGGCGAACGAGAAAGCAGGCTTGCCGTTGCCGACTACCAAAGCTTGGCGGGCGCGCGCTTTGCCGTGGCGCGCGCGACCCAGGAAGGCTATAACTGCAATATGTTTTCCGATCAGCAGCAAGACGGAAAGCGCGAAGTAATAGCCGAAGAATACGCGACTGACGGCGCCCATTTTGAGTATGAAGCCGGCAGCGGCCGATGCCCCCGCGGCCAGCAGCAGCGCCCAAGCGTAAGCGGCTAACATGCCGATCAGGCTTTTCGAACGTGGTTGGTGGTAGGCCCCAGAGACTGCAAGCGCGGAGATCCAGGCTAGGGTCGAAACCATGAGCAGGACGAAATAGTCTGAGGGGACGAGGTTCTCGGAGGTCCAGGGGATGACGGAGATGCGGTTGAGAATTGGAAGCTCGGCGTGGAAGGCGCGCAAGACCAGCGCGGCACCGAATGCCAAACCTATTAAAGCAACGTCCAACGTAACCGATACGACCCGCAGCATTCGCGCTCGTTCAAGGAACATTCCCCACCTCCTCACCACCGTCGTAGCGGCCACATCGGGTGCCGCCCCGGGCGCATGGTTCGCGGCCCTCGTCCTTACAGCCGCGCTGCTCCCCCTGGGAGCACGCTCACAAGCGGCACTCAGCCTTCTGCTTCTCTTGGTCGGCGCCGGATCGCTCGTCGCGATCGGCGCCTGCGTAGTTCGCTACGGACTCGACTCGACCCCGCAGGCGCTGCTCGAGGGAAGTACCCCGCTCGCGCTCATTGGATTCCCGCTCATCGTTGCGTTCCAACTCGCTTGGCAACTCGGACCGGGCCTCAGCCACGGCCCGTCGCACGAGATGCTGCAGTCGCTTTTGCTGCTGTCCGCTCTGGCAACATTCTACCTGATAGTGCGCTTGACAGTGAACGACGAGAACGCCGTTCGGCGAATGTTTTTCTTTCTTTTCGCGGTCGGCGGACTGCAGGCCGGCTACGCCGTCCTTAACCTGCTTGCAGGCAATGAACGGCTGCTCATTTATGAACGTTGGGCCTATTTGAACTCGGCTACCGGCACACTGGTGTCGCGAAACCACTTCGCATTCTTAATGGAAATGCTGTTGCCGTTCGGCATCGCGTGTACCGCGTTGACTGGAGCCAGCACGGTCGGACGCTCCGCGCGCCGACTCTCGCGCGAGAAAGCACCGATCTCGAGCGAAGTCAGTGCGCAACGGGGGATGATGATCGCGGTTGTAGTCATGATGGGGCTCGCGCTGGTGTTTTCGCGCTCAAGAATGGGCATCGCGAGCCTCGGCCTCGCCTGGCTGACGGTTACTGCCGCCGATCGGTTACTGCGTCCCGACAACAGACGTCGCACCGCTGAGCGCAAACGACGCGCCGCGCCGCTGCTCGCGATCGCGCTGGTTGCGGCCTATGCCGCCGTGATCGGGCTGGAGCCGGTCATCGAACGGTTCTTGCACTTGCCCCAGGACCTCGAGAACGGACGAATGCCGATCTGGACGGCAACCGCAAATATGATCGCCGATGCTCCTATCCTCGGGCACGGCTGGGGGACATTCGAGGCGCTGCTGCCGGGTTACCGTTCCGAGCCGACCGGGTTTTACTACGACCACGCCCACAATGAATACTTGGAGGTCTTCGCTGAGTCGGGGATCATCGGCCTAGGCCTGCTCGCATGGCTCCTGTTCTTATTCGGACGGCGCGCCGTACACGCACTCTCTGCACGCTGGGAGCCGGCCGACAGGGCGGCGGTCTTTTGGAGCACCGTCGCAATCGTTTCTGTGCTCATCCATTCGGCAGCCGACTTCGGGCTGCGAACACCCGGCGTCGCCTTCACCTTTATGGTCGTCCTTGCCGTGTACTCACGGCTTACTGAAAAATGGGCCACGACACATCAACCGGGTACTTCTCGCCCGCCGCGAGCGATCACCTCCGCGTCGGTCTGAGCCGCAATGATCGACATACATTCGCATTTGTTGCCGGGTATCGACGATGGCCCCAAGACCTGGGCGCAGTCGCTCGACCTTTGCCGCGCGATCGTCGACGACGGAATCCAGCTATCAGTGGCAACTCCGCATCTGATCGACGGCGTCTATGAAAATACCCGCTCGGTGGTCGAGCCATTGACCATCGAACTCAACCAACGGCTCGGCGACGCCGGCGTGGCGCTGCGTGTTCTACCGGGAGCCGAGGTCGACTTCTCATCGCGCTTTGCGACCGACGGTGGCGCCGGACTGCCGAGTCTCGCCGGAGCAGGTGCGGTGTTACTCGAGATGCCGATGACCGTCGTACCGCCGGCTATTTTAGAAACAATCTTCGCGATCCGCTCCCGCGGCGGCATCGCCGTCATCGCCCACCCCGAACGCAACGAAGTCTTGCAAGACAATTTCCGGATCGCACACAGTTGGATCGAAGCGGGTGCGCTTCTACAATTGGACGGCGATTCGCTGTTGGGACTCTGGGGCAACCGCACGCAGCGCTGCGGTGAAGAATTACTGTGCGCCGGGCTCGCCCACGCTATCGCCAGCGACGCCCACTCGACCACCAAACGCCCTCCCCGTCTGACCCGCGCGCTCGAGCGTGCCGTCACCTTGATCGGCGACTCGGCCGTCAAGCTCACCGGAGACGGCCCGCGCGCGATCGTCGGAGGGCTCAGCCCAGGCGCCTGCCTCACCGAACCTGCGACTCAACAGATCCAGGCTACCCGCACTAGGGACGCCCGCGGCAAACGGCAGCGCGGTTTGCTCGGTCGATTGTTCAAAAGCATCGGAAGGTAAGGACCGCCCGGGGCCGGGCTCGACTCCGTTTTCGGACCCGTCGGTAAGACGGGTCAACTTAACTTCGTCGAGCCAAAACTCACCACCTATAAAACGATTAAGAGACTTCACCTCGTGACGCAAAACTGCGATCCGAATACCGAGGCAAGCCTCAGGTACTGCAAACTCGAGCGCCACCGGATGCCAATATTCGGTCCCGCGCACCGGGTTGGTCGCGGCGTATAAACGACAACGCTCGTTGACGGCTCCGGCTTCGCCGCGCAACCCCTGGACGGCCAAGACAGGCCCGCCTGCTGACGTGATTTCGACCGCTTTCACGTAAGCATCGACCCGATAGCGTCCACCCGGTTGCACCGGTAAGTATTGCGTGACCCCTGCAAAGTCTGGGTTGTGCTCGCCGTCAAACACGATACGCAAAGCGCGCGCTCCTTCGGTACAATCGCGGCACAACGGCACATCGACGCGCACACTATCGGGGTGTTTGTTGAAGATGCGCCAACCGAAGCCACCATACATGGCGCCCACCGGCACCGCCTCTTCGAAGTCACCGTTCAATACAGACGCGTCGGACACGAAACGGCGATCGGTTACGATCTCCCATGCCTCCTGAGCAAGGCCGCGCCTGAGCAAGAGGTCGACAAAAGCTGGGGTGACGTAGTCAGCAGGTTCGCCTCCGGCGACAATGCGCTTCCACGCTATCCGCGTCGTCGCAACCCCCAAGTTGCGACGCGCGAACGTGAAGTACTCTTCGAGGACCGAGTCGGTGATGACCTCGTTGATGACGAAGTCATCGATGTAGATACGGTGCAGCAGAGCAAAGAGTTCGTGGCGATCGCTTCGACGGCCGGCCAACGCCGCACCAAACTCCGCTGCGGCCTCCTGGTGACGGTCGGTTCGCGCGAGTAGCACTGCGGCCCTTAACCGTACATCGGTGTTTGACCGACCGTACTGAAAGGCGCGGTTCAGGTACTTGCTGGGGTCCTCGCCCCGGTCGGCAGCAAGCTCGGCCAGGCCTAAATAGCAAAACGCGCAAGCCGGGTTGCGCGAAAGCGTTTCGAGATATAGCGACTCCGCCTCTTGCGAACGCCGCAGCGTACGGCTGACCTCGGCCAGTTTAAACGTGTTCTCCCAGTCCAACGGCGCGGTACGTGCTGCAGCCCTGAGTGCCTCGAGCCGCCCGGAGTCGCCGGACCTCGAACGCAGTTGGGCGGCCAACTCAGCTCCGCTTACAACAACCGTTACAGCGGCGAATACCGCGAGTAGTGAAATTGCCGCACGCTTAGCGGCGTCGCGAACCGGCTCCACGCCGACTCAGGCCGCACGTTCGACGTCGGTCACACCGTCGTCCTGCGCGCCGGGGCGGCCATAGTACCCGTAGTAGCCGTAGTAGGAGAAGCGGTCTGATCGCGTCGAAACACGGTTGAGAACGACGCCGAGAAGTTTCGACTGCATGCGCGTCATGTAGTCGCAGGCTTGTTGCGCGACTCTACGCGGCGTCATACCCGCACGGGTTACCAGCAGGCAACCACCACCGAGCCGGTTGCTCAGCACCGGCACATCGGCGAAGCCGAGCGTCGGCGGAGCATCAACTATGATGTGATCGTAGCGATCGTCGAGTTCGCTGAGCATCGCACCCATACGTGCAGAGTCGAGCAAATCTACCGGGTTGGGCGAAACCGGTCCTGCCGCCACGACGTCTAACCCAGGCTGGTGCGTCCCGTGGATGATCTGGTCGATCCCCATGTTACCGGCGATGTAGTTGGTAACCCCGGGCGATTGCGGGACCTCGAGCGCGCAATGAACTCGTGGCTTCCGAAGATCGCAATCGATGATAACGACACGCTTGCCCATCTGCGCAAGTGCGGCCGCAAGGTTTGTGGCAATACAGGTCTTGCCCTCGCTCGGTCGTGCACTCGTGATCAGCAACCGCGTCGGCAGACCACCTACAGCGGCGAGGAACAGCGACGCGCGTAACGTGCGGATCGCTTCGGCACCTGCCGAGGTCGGCTGCAGTGAGACTTGCATGTCCGGCGAGGTCGCCTCGCGGCCATCCTCCGCGTCTGCAACGGCAAACTCAGGCACTGTGCCGAGTACCGGCAAGCGCAAGGAACGCTCGACATCCCCAGGCGTGCTCATCGAGTCGTCCATGTACTCTTGGAAGAAGGCTAGGCCGACTCCGCCAAATAGCCCGAGCATCATCGCCATCGCCATATTAAGCGGCAAATCCGGCGTATCCGGGTTGAGCGGAACCTCGGGAATATCGACGAGGGTAATATTCGAGGACCGGATAGCCTCGGTGACCTCGACTTCTTTCATGCGACGGAGCAGGTCTTCGTAGATCTGCCGGTTGGTATCAACCTCACGGCGCATGATCTTAAAGTCGATCGCCTTGTCTTCGTATATCTGGATGACCTTGCGCTGGCTCTCGAGTTGGAAGCGAAGCAAGGCTTCACGATCCAACGCTGTACGGAAATCCGCAGCGACGCTGGCCACAATCGTGTCGGCCTGCTCCTGAATCGTGTTCTCGATATCGGCGATGCGTGCGTCGAGCACCTTGACCGGCGGGTACTCGGCCGTAAACCGCCCACCAAGCTGCGCGCGCTCGGCACGCGAAGTCGCCAATTCTTCTTTCAACTTACCGACCAACGGATCGTTGACGATGATCGGCAACGACCAGCGATCGGGGCCCAGCATCTGGTTGTGCAGCGCTTCCAACTTTATGCGTTCCGACTCCCCGTTTGTCAGCCGGTTGTTGATGTCGGCAAGGCGCTCGTGGATTACCTCTTCTTCTTGGTCGATCGCGTAGATCTCACGGCCCTTGGCAAAGGCGTGGAGTTCCAGCTCTGTCTCTTCCAGCCGAGCCTTGGTGACGTCGAGTTGCTTAGAGATAAAGTTACGACCCTGCGCCGCTGCTTCGATGCGCTGGTCCAACGTCAAGTCGATGTACTCGCGCGCCATCGCATCGGCGACCTTGGCGGCGGTCTCAGGGTCGGGGTTATAAAAACTCAGCTCGACCAAAAACGACTTGCGACGCGGTCGAACCGCGATGCTTTCACCGAACTTCTCCAGAAGTTCCTGTTCTTTCTCACGTGCGATGAGCTCAGGATCAGGCTCACCGGAAACGATCGATTTGAGCGATGAGACCATCCTTAACACCGTCGACTCGCCCATGCTGTCGCCGTTCAACCAAGGGTCGTTTTCTAAGCCGACCTTCTCAATGGTGCGCTTGGCTAAGCGGCGACTGGCGAGCAAATCGTACTGGGTCTGAAAGAAGTCGCTGTAAGCCTGCGCGCCTTGCGAGGATTGTTCGACCTCGTCGAATCCGACCACGTTGGGTCCACCCGGACGGATCTGAAGAAGAGCTGTCGAGCGGTAAAGCGGGGTAGCTGCGAGCGTGAAAATCAGTGCACTCAGCGCACAAAAACCAAACACCGCAGCGGCTGTCCAACGCCGCCGCAAAATCACCTGCAGGAAATCCCAGAGGTGCGTCTCTCGGCCGCCGAACCCTCCTGGGTCGGCCGGCGTACCGTACGCAGGCCGGTCGCGGTCGCTGATCGTTCCGGCACGTTCCTGCGCACGGATTTCTGCCGGAACGAACATTCCCGGCGGAAGTGAGGGTGAAGTGTCCTTACGGTCGGCCATGGCTACGTCTTCAGAGCTTTCTGTCGAAGCGGAGAATTCCGAGTGCGCGGTCAAAGAAGTACTTCGCTCCGGACATCGGGACAACCACAACGTCGTCCTCTTGTACGAAGAAATCCTCGGCGCGCCCGTCTCGAATGGCCGCAAGCCTAACCGGGATTTTCTCACGCTGACCGTCGTCAAGCTTGCGCAACAGAACGGCACCGGAAATGTTGGCCAGTGTGAGGTCCGCGCCGCCTGCGGTGGCGACTGCCTGACTGACGGTCGTCGGTTGCTGGAGCGGGTAGGCACCGGGTTTGTTGACCATCCCTTCTACGTAGAATGTCCCGGCCTGGGGGACGTTGATCACGTCGCCCGGCACCAATGCGACATTCAACTGCAACTCGCCGCCGCCGGTGATGCGCTCCAGGTCGATAAGTGCGGTCTCTATGCCCGCGTCCGTTTGGCGTGTTATGCGGATGTTTCGACCGGCGTCTTCGTTCAAACCACCCGCCATCGCCAGGCCTTCGAGAAGACTCTTGCGACCGCGTAATTCAAAGACCCCCGGCTGCTGGACAAACCCCACGATTGAAATCTGATAACTGCGGTACTCCTTAATGAACACCGCGACCTGAGGGTCGTGGATGAACTTCTTGTAGTGCGTGACGAGACTCCGTTCGAGTTCGTAGGAACTGAGTCCGCCCGCCTCGACCTTACCTACGAAGGGAAGCGTTACGTGGCCGACGTTGGAAACCCGCACCGGGACGATGCGCGGACCCTGGTTGTCCTCGATGTCAAAAAGAGTGACTTCGAGTAGATCTTCGGGGCCGATCTTGTACTCGCCGGCGGCCGCGGTTTGGCCGGCCATGAGTGCGATAGAGTTGTTAATCTCTGCGTTTTCATCCGCATCGATGTTGTGGTCACGGAAAGCAGGGGAGATCGAACACGCCGACACCAACCCACACACAATCGACCCGAGAAGAGCGCTGCGTACGGCTGTAGGTGTCATTGTGATTCGCCTCTCGCCCTCATGTTACTGCGCGACGTGGCCGTCGCTCGCGGTGACGGCCACGTTGCACCCGAACTGCTCAATTCGGGCTTCCGTTCGTGTCATTACTGTTGCTATCGGCTATGATCACGCCCGCTGTGATCAGCGCAAACGCGCCGCCTGCGGCAGCTTCGACCGGAACCTGCGCAAGGCCGGCGCGCAGTGTGGTTCCGTATCCGCCTGCAGCGGCCGCCGCCGCACCCTCGTCGCCGGAACGCTCACTGCTCTCGGCAAGCCCCGCGGCTTGGTCTTCCGCCGTCGGCTCACCGTCGAGCGACGCAAGTCGAATACCGGCCGCGGGGGCTGCAGCTGCGTCGGTCAACGCCGCAAGCCGGTCGCCTTCGTTGAAGGAACCGCCGAGAGCCTCATGGTTGAGCAGCAAGCGCTCGCCTTTTTGCAGGGTACGATCCAAGCCCGCGATGCGCACCGCGAGTTCGCCCTCTTCCACGACAACCACTGCGTCACCGTGGTCGTTGATCTCAACGTAGCCGTCGGCAGCTTGCTCATTAGCATTCTTGGTCGGCAATATCTCAGCATCAGCCGCGGTAATCCGCAGGCCGGAGAAGGCCGCGAGGTGAAACGCGAGTTTACCCGAGCGCACTTCGATGGTCGGTCCTTCGTCGGTACCGGCTGCCGAAATCTCGGTATTGCTGTACATCCCGACAATGCCCTCGGAGCCGAGGTCGGCAAGAAGATAGCCTTCGACACCGGTTTTGAGGTGGTCGCCGGCGACCATTGGACGGGTCAACTCTACCGCGTTCCAGGCGCCCTGGTCGGCTAAGAAAACCGGTCCGTTTACCTGAACAGTTCCGAAAATGGGGTTAACAGCCGCAGCCGGAACGACCGCGGCAAGTACCAGCGCGAACGCCGCCACGGGTGCGATTGACTGTACTCCGAGACCTCTTAGCCGCATGGCAGCCTCCTCCTCTATCCAACTTCCGGCGACTGCCCCCCTGGGAAAGTCGCTCATCCACCACTACCACAACAACCACCGCCCATTTGCAGACCCGGCTAACCGAGCCCCGTGCCGGAGCACACCATAGACAGCACCAGCGCATAAAGCGCCGAGGTTCAAGTTAACTGGATAGACGCCGCCCCGCAAGTTTCCCAACGCGCAAGAAACGTAAGCAAAGCAAAGATGTTGCGCGGTTTCTGCCGGCGAGTGGCGCGCGGCTGCCGCGCTATCGACGGCGCGTGGGCAACAGGACAAGGTCCCTGGCCGAGCGGATTGCGCTCGACCGGTCGGGGCCCTGGTTAGAGTTCAAGTGCAGAGCCAGGCCTCTAGCTGTGCATAGACGTCCGGGTCGGCCAACAGCTCCATATGCCCGGTCGCGGGGAAGATGCGTATGTTTTCCGGGCGGAAGCCCAGCGTACGGGCCGGGTCGTCGTGGCGCCCAATCGCGCTCGACGGATGCACGAGTCCGTCCCCAAGAAGCGTACCCGCGAGCCCTGCATGTGCGGGCGACAGGGTGCCGGCAATCGCGAAGTGCTGTGGGCCTTCGGTCAGCGGTGTTGCGCATCGGCAATCGTCGTGGCGCTCGAAACGCTCTGCACCGTTCCAATCGGCATCGACGACGTTACCATAGCGAAGGTCGGTGACGGCTGCGCTTCGAATCGCCCCAAGCCGGGCGAGCGGCGCTGTGTAGCGACTCCAGGCCGCGAGCGCTTGGAATCGATTGCCCGCGCGTTCGAGCACCGCACCGTGGTGAGGCGTACCGAGGTAGACAGCGCAAGCGACTTTCGGCAGCCAAGCTGCACTGCTCAGCGCCGCCGCGTGGAGCGCACTGCGGATTACCAACCCGCCCAGACTGTGACCGACTAAGGTGATCTTTTTTAGCGGAACCGGCCACTGCTCGTTCAGCTGGGTGAGCTGCCCAGCAAGGTCGTCACCGTTGTGCGAGACGTGACGGCCGCTGTTGTAGCGCAGGTAGAGCGACGTGCAGCCGAGGGCAGACGCAAGGGCGTCCCCGTGGCTATGCGCTCTACCGTCCGTACGCGTGCGCGTCCACTGCAGGTCGTTCATACATAAGCCGTGGACGAGGATGAGCACGTGTTCGCGAGCATCCGGGAGTGTCGCCATCAACGCGTCACGTTCGAGTCGAAGCGCACGACCCCCAACTCGAAGCGACATCGAGATCGCAAGCGCATTGTCCGTGCCCTCGAGATGATCGCCGATCACGCCGTTCAAGATCGAAACGAACGGCTCGTGCGAAACCTCGTTCGAGGTGTCACCGAGGGCCTCGCCAGCGGTGTTCGACGCGACCGAGGGCGCGAGCGCGTAGCCCACACCACCGCGTAAAACTTTGTTCACGCCGCGCACGCACGCGTAAACAAACCCTGCTATCCCTGGAGCGCGCCCGCGCGGTATCGCGAGGAAAGGCGGCCATACAATGTTGCGATGCATGCCCTCGACGATGTTGGTGACACCATCGACCGCATCGAAGACCAGGCCGAGTCCGCCGCGTACTGAACCGTTGTCGCTCATAGGAAGTAACAAATCCTGTCTCGCCGGCGCCAAGACAGCAAACAACTACGACAGCGAGCCTAGATCGGCTCGCCTCCCTTACAGCGTCAACTCCAGCGACAGGTACCCGAAGGTGATGTCTTTGGCCGGGCCGGTCTGTTCGATGAAATCTCCGGTGAACAAGCGACTGAGCCCTAACGCAACTTTGGCATATGGACAAAGCACCTTGGTCAGCGTCAGGTCAACTTCGGTGCCGACCTCCTTTGCGCTCCCCGGTGAACCCGCGCGCACGACGGAGCCGCCTGCGTTATACAAGGCGTCTTCTTCTTCGGCGCGCCGGAAATGGTGAAGATCCGCGCGAAAAACCAGACCGGGTGCGAGAGTAACAGTGCCGGTAAGACGGGCAGCCGCGATGTTCTGGCGGCCGACGAAATCGATGAACCCTAAGAACGCATGTCCGAGCGGAAACAGCTGGTTGAAGGTCTCAACATCGCCGTCGCCGGCTCGATCGTCACCACTTGCGTAGTCCACCCCAAGAGCGAGCCGACCGGGGTTACCGATGATCTCGACCTTGCGGCCCAATTCGACCGACCCCATATACGCGGAGATGTCGCCGGTGCCTAGATCACCAAACTGGTATGCAACCTCGGCGTCGATATCGTTGGCTCCCGAGGCGCCGTATCCGCGGGTTCCAATCGTATAGCGCTCTTCCCGACCGCTGCTGCCATTGAAAGTGGCCGTCTCGTTGTCAAGGCCGAACGCATATACGTCTACGCCTGAAGTAGTTGAGCAGCTGCGGTTCAGGTAGATACCATAAAACTCATTGTCACCAGCCTCATTGAAATCGCGGAGTTCAATTATAACCGGCTTTGTAAAAAACGCGGTTGCTTTCCACGGCCCCGAAGCGAGGTGAGCGCTGCCGCCTTCAAACGTGCGGCGCGTGTTCGACCAGTCCAACGGACTCACCAGCCGTTGTTTGCCGAGCAGTAACTCCTCACGCCCACCACGCAACGAGAGCGTGCCGCCGGCAATCGGTGTCGTGTACTCGACGAAACCGTTTTGCAGATCGAGGTAGTCTGCCTCGAGACTACGGCGACCACCGGGGAGATCGCGCCCCGACGCGAGCGCGGTTTTGGCCTCGACAAACACCCGCCAGTGCTCGCCGATGTGGAGATCGGCATGGGCGAAGAAGCGGCTGAGCAGGTAAATGTCGTCGTGATTGGCCGGCGCGCCGAAGGCGAAATCTGTCCAACTCTCGATGCGCTCGCGCACCTGCCCCCCCAAACTCAGCCACACCGTACCGCCATCGCTCAGCTCGATGTACTTAAGTTCGTCGACTCCTGCGCGACCGGAGTTCGCAAGCACCGACCAGTCCTCCTGAAAACGCAGCTTCTTGAACTGGGGACGCTCCTCGCCGTCCCCAGGACGCACGACCGCACCAGCCGCCGACGCCGTTGCCGGTACCAATGACGCTGCGACAAGAGCGATAGCCACTAGTACGGTCAACAGAGAAAGTCGGGTGCTCACGAACGGATCACGCCGCCTTCTCCTTATCTTTTTTGCTTTTCGCATTTCGCGCCTCCTCCATCTTGGCGGGGTTGACCACCATCATCGGGCAGGTAGCGTTACGCATAACGTGCTCGGTTACGCTGCCCATCATCAAGTGCTTGAGGCCGGTGTGGCCATGGGTGGCCATGACGATCAGGTCGGCGTCGATCTCCTGGGCAACACGGAGAATCGATTCCTCGACCGAACCCGAGCGCACCAGCACCTCGACATCCTGGTTTTTGATATGCCTGGACACCCAGCCCTCTGCCTCTTCTCGCACCTGCTGCAAGATCGCCCGATCGAGCTCGGCAGCGATCTCACCCGTCCAGTGCGAATAAGCGATCGCCATCGTCTGCTGGACGTGCAGCACGGTCAGTTTGGCGCCAGCCTGCTTGGCAAGGTGCGCAGCGAACTGAACAGCCGACCACGAAGGCTTAGACAGATCGGTGGTGGTCAGGATTCTTTTGAATTGTCTCATTTTGATGCCTCCGTTTCGTTACTTACCAAGTCGCGGGGTCCGCATTCTTCGCCAACAGCTTAGGGTCGAAGAGTCCGTCCTCAGGCATGGTCCCTTCCTCAAGTTCGAGGATACGTAGCTCACTTGTGCCGCCCTCCTGGACGTCGATCACACGCACGGCCATCGGCAACATCGACTTGCCGACCTGCTTAAAGTCCGAGAAGTGCTGGGTGCGCCACAGGCGGCCCGAGGGATCGAAGAAACGCCGCTCAAGCGGACGCAAGTCATGTTGATGAACCCAAGTAGTGATGCGCTTGAAGGGCCCGGCTCCGGCAGGCGTTTCGTGGAGTTCGTAGGCAGGTTGTAGCCTGTAGTTTCCGAGTCCGTGCAGTCTGACGTTTCCGCTACTGCGGGTCCAGAAACCGAGGTCAGACACCGTCAGATCGCTGCCGAGAAAGAACTGCTCGCCGCCGACTCGGGTAAGCCGACGCACGCGCCTGACCGGCGGCACGTAGCTCCAGATCTCAGGGTCACCGCCGCCAACTTCGCGGATCAACACTGCGAAGCCTTTCACTTCGGGAGGTCCGGTCAGGACGGTAAGTAACGCAGGCCCCTCGGGCAACACTTTATAGGCTTGACGGCCGGCCCACTTAACGACAACTCCGTCTCCCGAGCGTATCGTCATTTCGACATTGCGGACGCTAGGCGTCGCGGGGGCAAGGTTACGACGTAGTCCTTGTAAGATTTCGCCTAGGCCATCAGCGCCCCCAGCCGCAGCCGGCTCTGCAGCGCAAACAAAGATGGCCACCGCTGCGGCGATCACGACCCCTGCTGCGACCGCGCGGGACTTTTTCGTCGCGACATTCGTGGCTCTCATTGGGCACACCTCCGATGTCGGGTCAGGTTCCGGCACTTCCACTAGTGGCAGAGCACAGCCTGTGCCAGGATGGCCGCAGCAAATCCAAGCACTTACGTTCACGATTTCCTAGCCGTGAGAAAATCTGAGCGCCGCGTATTCTTGAAAGCGAGAGAGCGAAGGGGGACTTCAGTCAGCGTCTATACCGAGTTCTTCGATCTTACGATAAAGCGAGGACAACCCGATACCGAGCCGCTCGGCAGCCTGCTTCTTGTCGCCCTCGCACGCGTGCAGAATGGACGAAACGTGGTGTGACTCGTACGTGCGCATCGCACCTTTGAGTTCGTCGCCAACGTCTTCACCATGGTTGCCCGCAGCTCGCCCTGACCCTTCGACTCCGCTGGGGAGATCCTCCGAAGTCAGCCACGGCTCAGTACCGACGATCATCGCATGCTCAATCGCATTCTCGAGCTCACGGACGTTGCCCTTCCAAGGATGAACGGACAAAAGCTTGAGCGCAGCGTTATCTACACCTTGAAAATGACGATTCATTTCGGTGTTGTGGCGTCCCACCAAGAAATCCACCAGCAACGGTATGTCTTCTCGTCGTTCGCGTAGGGGCGGAATCTGAATGCCAAATACGTTGAGACGGTAGTACAGGTCTTCACGGAAAGTGCCCTCTGCGCACTGCTTTTCGAGATCCCGATTGGTCGCAGTAATGATCCGGAGATCGACTTTCTGCGGCTTGGCGGCACCGAGCGGCAGGAACTCCTTTTCCTCGATCGCGCGTAGCACCTTGACCTGCAAGCCAAGTGGCAAATCGCTGATTTCGTCGAGAAACAGCGTCCCGCCGCGTGCACGCGAGAACAGTCCCTCGCTCGACTGCTTGGCATCGGTAAAGGCACCGCGCACGTAGCCAAACAGTTGGCTTTCGAGCAGGTTCTCGGGGATCGCCCCGCAGTTGACCGGCAAGAAGATCGCATCAGCACGTGGGCTATGGCGGTGAATCGCGCGCGCCACGACTTCTTTGCCAACCCCGCTCTCGCCGGTGATGAGCACCGTCGATGACGTTCGGGCGACCTGTTCGACGCGACGCGCGATCTCGCGCGTCGCCACGCTGCGACCGACCAAGCTATCGAAGTGATACCGGTCTTCGACTTTTCGACGCAGATCCTGGCGCTCCCAGGCCTCGCGCCGGTGCTGCAGCAGCCGTTCAACTTTGGTCAGCACCTCGTCATAGACGAGAGGCTTGAGCATGAAGTCGTGGGCACCCTCGTGCAGCGCAGACACGGCCGACTCGATACTCGCGTGCGCGGTCATCATCACGACCAGGGTTTGTGGGTAGCTCTCGCGGATCTGCCGCAGCAAGGACAGCCCATCGACATTGGGCATCCGCAGGTCGGTGAGCACCAACTCAAAATCGCTCTGACCCAATGCAGAAAGCGCCTCGCGACCATCGACCGCGGTTGAGACGACGTGGCCCGCATCCCCAAGCACCTCGGCCAAAGCCATACGGCTGGCCGGCTCGTCATCAACTACTAAGATCGCACTCCCCATCGCGCTACAAATAGGCGAGGGATACGGATGAGAGTCAAGGCGTGGCATCGATCAGCTACCCAGCAATAGGTCTGCCAGTCCACCCGGGTCTACAAAAGCACGGGTTTTGCCTGCTGTTTGTCGATCTCTAGCACCGGTTTGGATTGGGCCGGTTCTCGCATCCGGGAGAGCAGTCCGGGTGTTTTCTCAGATACCAGAAGCGAGCCGTCGATACGCTGCGTCTCGCACGCCTCGCTTCGGCACGGAAGCTGCATGGTAGGGGCCGACACCGAAGGAGTTACCGATGGCGGACCTAACGACCCGTTATATGGGCGTCGACTTGGATTCCCCGCTCGTCGCCGCCGCATCCCCTGGGTCACGGACTGTTGACGGGTGCTGCGCCCTAGAAGAAGCTGGGGCCGCGGCAATCGTCATGTGCTCTCTCTTCGCAGAGTCCGTGACTGCGGTGGCGGCGGGCGAGGAAACCGACGTCTACAGGTCCAAGAGCGGCAATTTCATCTTTGGGCCCGAGGCCTACATCGAACACCTGAGCCGTGTCGTCGAGGCGGTCGATATCCCGGTGATCGCAAGCCTCAACGTTTCGCGGCCGGGTCCCTGGGAAGACTATGTCCCGGCTATCGCGGAGGTCGGCGTCGCGGCGATCGAACTCGACGTTTACAAGATAGTTACCGATCCCGGCTGCGACGACGCCCTGGTGCTCGGCACGTACATCGAGTGCCTACGTCGGGTGAAAACCCGCGTTGATGTGCCGGTCGCGCTCAAGCTGGCGCCCTATTTCACGAGCATGGCGGCCGCCGCCTCAGCCTTCGATGACGCGGGCGCCGACGCACTGGTCCTCTTTAACCGGTTCTACCAGCCGACCATCGATATCGAGCACCGCACCTTATCGATGAGCTTCGATCCTTCTGATAGCGCCGACAGCCGCCTGCCGATGATCTGGATAGCCATCCTGACCGGGCAAGTACATGCCGACCTCGCGGCTAGCGGAGGCATTGGATCGGCCGAGGACGTCATCCGCATGTTGATGGCGGGAGCCACAGTAACGCAGCTATGCTCGGCGGTCTTGCGCGAGGGCAACGGGGTGTTCCGCAAGATCCGCGCAGACCTGAGTCGATGGCTCGACAGGCACGAGTGCAACGGCGTCAAAGACGTACGCGGGGTCATGCGCATGGCGCGGCACCCCGGCGATCGTGGATATGGCCGTGAAGGCTACCAACAGATTATCAACCGTCACTGGTAGACGCGGCTTGTACCGAGCCGCTTTGCCAGGCAGAGTTGCTGCTACGCTGAGCAAAGGCAGCAGTGACCGACGCCGACAAAGACTACCCGGGCCATGCACACGCACGCGCGATCCTCGATAACGTGCGCGACGCGATTATAACCATCGATGGGGATGGCACCATCACCCATTTCAACCGGGCTGCCGAGACGATGTTTGAGCGTAAGGCCGCCGACACCATCGGCGCAAACGTCAGCGAACTGATGCCCGAGCCATACCGGAGCGAACACACCCGCTACATCGGCGCATACCGTGACAGCGGTGTACCAAAAGCGATCGGTCGCATCCGCGACGTGCACGGGCAACGTGCCGGTGGAGAAGTATTTCCGATGGAACTGTCGGTGGCAGAGGTCATCAGTGGACCTAACCCGATCTACACCGCGATCATCCGCGACGTTACAGCGCTACGTCACGCCACAGAAGTTGTGCGCGAACGGGAGCGCCTCGCCGAGTTAGGTGCTATAGCCGCGAAACTCGTACATGATATTGGCAACCCTCTTTCAGGTTTGACCATGCGCGTCGAGCATATGCGACGCTTAGCCGATACCCCCGATGGGCTCCCGCCCGAGAAACTACGCGCGTCGCTCGACCACGTGCGAAACGCCGCCGCATCGATGAACGCATTGATCCGCGGCTTCATGGATTTCGCACGCGGGCAGCGCTTGCAGCGCAGCAAAGTCGACATCGCGGCGTTACTCTCGGTGATCGTCGACTTGTGGGCGCCGGTTGCCGCACAATCAAACGCATCGATAGTCTTGGACACCGGACAGGGATTGCTCTTCGTGCACGCCGATGCTGAACAGCTGCAGCGCGTGTTTCACAACTTAATTCGCAACGGCGTCGAGGCAGTGGCAGGTGGTTGCGGCAAAACCGTTCGCGTCTCGGCCGAGCTGTCCGATGGACGCGTAGCCGTCTCTGTCTGCGACGACGGTCCCGGTGTCCCGGCCAACGTCGATGTGTTTCACCTGTTCGAAACTACTAAACCCGGTGGAACCGGCATTGGGCTGGCAGTAGCCAAACAAATCGTCTCCGCACATGGCGGAACAATCTCGCACCGCCCGCGCGCGGGCGGGGGCGCGGAGTTTCGCGTCGAGTTGGCGTGCGGCGACGAGATCGAGGGCCCCAGGGCGTAAGCGCCCCGCCGCAGCACTCAGTGCCCGTGTTGGGGTGATCCGGATATGTGTTCATGGCCACCCTCGTCGTCGACACCCGGCGCCGGCCGTAAAACGGGCAGGCTCATCGAGAGCTCCTCTGAGCCGATCCTGAGTTCGAAGGTAAGTTCGCTCTCGCCGGGCGCAAGAAGGTAGTTTTCTGCGGTGAGGTAGCGCCCTCCCGGGCCGACGGTTAAATCGGTCGTTTTGGTGCTGTCCTCAACCGTACCCTGTACACCGTCGACCGGCCGTACCTCCATGAACGAATCAAGGAGGTAGAGACGAAAGGCACCGTTGCCTGCGGCAACCAGTTCCAAGTGGAGGTCGCCAGCCATACCGAGTGCGCCACCGTGGGGTGCAACACTGTGGTCGTGGGCCCGGCGAGCGCCGCCGGAGACGCACGATATCGAGGCCAAGGTGAGCATGCAGCCAAGCGTACACACCTGCACCAGCATCGGCACCGAGCCCGAAGCGAGAGGACCCCGATCGCTCGGATCGCGAAGCGCAGCCGTATCCATTTGCCTAACTCCTGACTAGCCTAGGTCGATAGCCCCCGAACACTACCACCGCAACTGGGCAAAGGAGCTACTAACTGCCGTGCTAGCCGGCTAGGGAAGCTCTGCACGAGTCTTTCAAAATGAGATAAGTACGTAAGTCGAGCGACTCGTGAGGAGGTTGGGCGATGGGTGAGCAGCGTAGGTTCGCGTCGGTAGCGTGGAGTCGGAAAGGAAAGGTAACGCGCCGGGAGCGATTTCTCGCCGAGATGGACGCGGTGATACCGTGGAAGCCGTTGCTGGACGCGATCCCGAGATGAAGCAGGCGATGAAGGGCAAAGCCTGGTATTTCGGCGTGAAGCTGCACGTGGGGACGGACTGCAAAGGCCGGGTGCATCACGTGACGGCGACCCATGCGGCGACTCATGACATCAGGCAACTGCCGCATCTGCTGCACGGGGAGGAAGGTGCGCCATCGAGGTCTGGCCAAGAACCTGGCCCGAGCCCACACCATGTTCGGACTGGCAAGTCTGTACAGCGTGCGCCGTCAGCTACTTCCCAAGGGGGTGCCCCGTGCCGGTTGTGAAGCCGCAAGACAGGCCGGGTAGCGCCGGCCGGCTAGCTTCCGCGAGCTGAAACCGCGCTACATTCCGCGCGGAATGTGCATAACCGGCGCAAAGTACACCGGCGGCACGATGATCGGTCCGCTCAGTCACTTGTGCAGAGCTTCCCTAGAGCGGAATCAGAATCGAACACTCGGGCCGTGCGGCTTCAACATTCGCTTCGACTAGCCAGCCGAAGCGGGCGAGAATTCGAGCACCGAGTTTGGCCGATACGTCTTCCAGAGCGGAGCCCGGCGACCAGGTCTGCTCGGCGATCGAGAACACCTCTAACGCGGGAGCTTGAAGGCGTAGACGTACGCACGTACCAGCGCCAAAACACTCGGACGTCACGCTGACCTCAGCCTTCATGACGTCTTCGCCAGTCCCGCAACCGATGGCGTCGCCGAGCATGTCGAGGGCGCGATCCAATGGCATGGGATCGACGGGAATCTCGCGCGATGCGGCATCGCCGAGCACAGTGGGATCAAAAATCGACCGGGCACCGAGGCGTGCGAGAATACGTTCGAGTAGGTCAGCGGCCGGGACATTGAAAGTGCGAACGTGGACCGGGCGCAGGAGATCGGCCGCACGACTAATAAGCTTGTGGGTGTCACCGATCGAGGCCCGCATACTCTCGGCGGCCTCCAGGCCGGTGGGATCGCCGCTGACCTTCTCCTCGAGCACCTCGCACCAGAAATACATCCGGTGGACCAGGTTGGCGATGTCGTGCTCAACCTCCCCCGCGACGCTTTCGAGTTCTTCTTCGGGAAGCGACGGTTCGGTACCAGGCGAGTACCGTGCATGGGTATGTAAAACTTCGGCCATGCCTGACCCGATGCACGAACGGTGCCAAGCACATCTGCCCGGATTTACTGAAAAAATGCCACCCTAAGCGCATAACTTCGCTGTTCGGGCGTTGCCGTCGTGCCGCTTTGACATCGGTGCGCGCAGGTCTATAACGAACTCCCGTGGTCGCGCGTAGGCGCTCCCACGGTTTTTTTATGCCCGATTCCGGCAACGCCGCGGTCGCAGTAATACCCGCAAGGTACGGATCGACACGGGTGCCGGGAAAACCCCTGGCAGATATCGGCGGCAAGCCGATGATCGAGCACGTCTACCGCCGCACGCTCCTCGCGACAACCCTTGACCGTGTAATCGTAGCAACCGACGACGAACGCATCGCGCAGGCACTGGACGGTATCGCCGAGGTCGCGATGACGCGCGCTGATCACCCCAGCGGCACCGATCGCGTTGCCGAGGTCGTGATGAACCTGGAGACCGACATAGCCGTGAATGTTCAGGGGGATCTCCCGCTACTGGATCCGGCGATGATTGACGCGCTGGTCGTAGCGCTGCGGATGGATGTAACGCTGGGGATGGCGACATTGGCCGTAGCGGTGGCCAACCGTGCCGAAATCGATGACCCCTCGGTCGTCAAAGTCGTCTGCGACGCTGCCGGGCGCGCGCTCTATTTCTCGCGCGCAGCGATACCCCACCACCGTGATACAGCAGGCGGGACCGCCGGCGCACTGCACCACGTAGGTATCTATGCTTACCGTAAAGAAACCCTGCTTCGGCTCGCCTCACTGGCCCCCACACCGCTAGAGTGCGCAGAAAAACTCGAACAACTACGGGCACTTGAGAACGGTATCGCGATTGGTGTGGTGACTGTTGAGGGAACTCCGCTGGAAGTAGATACCAGCGAAGATCTGGAACGTGCGCGCGAAGCCATTACGCGTTTGTAGGCAGGCAACGGCGCGAGCACGGCGTTGACGGCAAGACTGCGCAGCCGCGTTTTGCTAACGTAGCGCGGAACCGGGAGGGGAGATCGTGAGCGAGAGCAGGCCGACAAAATATATTTTCACCACCGGAGGCGTCGCCTCAGCACTCGGCAAGGGACTCGCATCGGCATCGATCGGCGCGTTGCTCGAAAGCTCGGGCCTACGCGTGACGATGCTGAAAATGGACCCGTACATAAATGTAGACCCGGGGACCATGAGTCCGTTCCAGCACGGCGAGGTCTACGTTACCGACGACGGCTATGAGGCTGACCTCGATCTCGGCCACTACGAGCGCTTCATCTCCACGCCGATGGGAAGAAAGAACAACATCACTACAGGCGCGGTCTACAACGAGGTCATCACCAAGGAACGCCGCGGCGATTACCTTGGCGCAACCGTGCAGGTGATCCCGCATATCACCGATGAGATCAAGCGACGCATCCTGGCAGCTGCCGAAGGCTACGATGTATTGATCGGCGAGGTCGGCGGAACCGTCGGCGACATCGAAAGCCTGCCATTCCTCGAAGCGATCCGTCAGATGCGCATCGAGTGCGGCAGCGAGAACGTACTGTTCATCCACCTGACACTGGTTCCCTACATCAGTGCGGCTGGAGAGCTGAAAACCAAACCGACGCAGCACAGCGTCAAAGAGCTCACCGGGCTCGGCATCCAACCCGATATTTTGCTGCTGCGCTGCGACCGCGATCTCGACGTTAGCTTGAAGAACAAGGTAGGACTTTTCTGTAACGTCGAGAGCAAGTCGGTGATCACCGCACGTGACCTGCCTAACATCTATTGCCTACCCCTCGCGCTCCAGGAAGAAGGCCTACACAGCCGCATCACCGAAAAGCTGCAAATCTGGACCGGTGCGCCCAAGCTGGTGGCATGGGAGAAAGTCGCACAGACGGTGCAGAACCCGAAAGACAAGGTGCGCGTTGCGATGGTCGGCAAGTACGTCGAACTGGCTGACTCCTACAAGTCACTGAACGAAGCGCTCGCGCACGGTGGCATTGCCAGCGAGTGCGAGGTGAAGATCGTTCACGTCGACTCTGAGGCAATCGAAACTAAGGCCATGCCGGCTGAAGTCAAAGGTGCCGATGCGATCATGGTACCGATGGGCTTCGGTCCGCGCGGCACCGAAGGCAAGATCAGAGCCATACGGTACGCGCGCGAGAACCAGGTACCGATGCTCGGCATTTGTTACGGGATGCAGATGGCGGTGGTCGAGTTTGCGCGCAATGTATGCGGACTGAAGGGCGCCAACTCCGTCGAAATCGACGACAAAACTCCGCACCCCGTCATCGACTTGATGCTCGAGCAGCGCGGACTGGACGAGATGGGCGGCACGATGCGCCTCGGCGCCTACCCGTGTCAGATCGCCGAGGGGACGCTCGCGTACCAAGTGTACGGCAAGAAGAAGATCAGCGAGCGCCACCGTCACCGCTATGAGTTCAACAACAAATACCGTCGCCAACTCGAAGAGGCGGGGATGGTGTTCAGCGGACTCTCACCGGACGGCTCGCTCGTTGAAATAGTCGAGATCCCCGACCACCCCTGGTTCATCGCTTCGCAGTTCCACCCCGAGTTCAAATCTAAGCCGCTTGCCTGTCATCCGCTGTTTAAGGGGTTCATAAAGGCGGGCCTGAACTTCAAACGCCGTCGTTCCTCGACCCCGCCCCTGAAAGGTTTGCGCGTGGTCAAGGGCGGCGAGGGCGAGAGTTGAGCGCGACGACGAGCTTTCGCGTAGGCGACGGCGCACGCACGGTTGAGGCCGGCGGCGGCAGCCTGTTTTTGATCGCGGGGCCGTGCGTGATCGAGTCACGAGACTCATCGATGCTGCATGCTGAACGCCTCGCAGCGATCTCGGACGCAACCGGTGTCGGCATTGTTTTCAAATCATCGTTCGACAAGGCCAACCGCACCTCGGGTAAATCGTTTCGCGGTATCGGCATCGACGAAGGGCTGCGCATCCTCTCCGACGTCAAAGCCGCGACCGGAATGCCGGTGCTTACCGACGTGCACGAAACCTGCCAAGTCGCGACGGCAGCCGAGGTCTGCGAGTTCCTGCAGATACCCGCCCTGCTCTCGCGGCAGACCGACTTGATCGAAGCGTGCGCTGCAAGCGGGCGTGGCGTCAACATCAAGAAAGGTCAGTTCATGGCACCGTGGGACATGAAACACGTGCTCGCAAAAGCCCGCCAAGCGGGCGGCGCTAAGATCTCACTGTGCGAGCGCGGCACAAGCTTCGGCTACGGTAATCTCGTCAATGACTTCCGCGGACTCGAGATCATGGCCAACTTCGGGGCACCGGTGGTCTTTGACGCCACACACTCAGTGCAATTGCCGAGCGCAGGCGACGGAGTATCCAAAGGCGAACGTCGGTTTATCGCGCCGCTTGCGCGTGCCGCAGTGGCAGTCGGCGTGGATGGGTTGTTCATCGAGTGCCACGTGGATCCAGACAACGCGAAAAGCGATGGACCGAACTCACTCCACCTCGAAGACCTCGAAGCACTCCTTAACAACCTACGCGCGCTGCACGAAGCGTCGCATACGCATCGGAGCCCCTCGTGACCGGGGCACGAACGCCTAACGTAAGCGCCGCGATCGAAACCGCCCGACGGGTCATCGACATCGAGATAGAGGCACTGCGCGGTATCCGCGCACGCCTGGGCGAGAGCTTTGAGCGCGCGGTTGTGCTCGTCAAGGACTGCAAAGCTCGCACGGTGATCACCGGTATGGGCAAGTCGGGTCAGATATGCCGCAAGCTCGCAGCGACGTTGTCCTCGACCGGAACCTCAGCTTTATTCGTCCACGCAGCCGAGGCCGCACACGGCGACCTCGGAATGTTCACGCGCGGCGACGTATGCATCGCGGTTTCGAACAGCGGAACGACCGAAGAACTCGTCACTCTTCTACCGTCGATCAAGCGTTTCGGAATTCCGTTGATAGCGATGACCGGCGGTCTCGACTCGCCGCTTGCCCAAGCCGCTGATGTGTTGCTCGATATCCGCGTGGATCGTGAAGCGTGCCCGCTCAACCTCGCACCGACGGCAAGCACCGCGGCAACGCTGGCGATGGGAGACGCACTTGCGGTCGCTGTTTTCGAAGCCAAGGGTTTTACCGATCGCGACTTTGCAGTGCTTCACCCCGGGGGCGCGCTCGGGCGCAAACTGATGCGGGTTTCCGACGTCATGCACGCCTCCGTTGACATCCCACTGGTGAAATCAGGCACCGCGCTGGCAACAACCCTCGATACGATGACCAACGGCCGCATGGGCGCTGCCGGCGTCGTCGACCCAAGCGGCGCACTCATCGGCGTAGTCACAGACGGAGATCTGCGCCGTGCAACGATCAAACACGGCGACCTGTCGGGATTGAAAGCCGACGACATCATGACAGCCGCACCCAAGACCATCGACGGCAGCAGCCTAGCAGCCGGAGCGCTCGCGATCATGGAACAGCACTCGATCACAAGCCTCTTCATCGTCAACCCCGACCGCACGCCGGCGGGTATTGTCCACCTTCACGATTTGTTGCGGGCCGGCGTGGCCTGAGAACCACGCGGTGAAACGAAACCTCGTCCGCGCCTTTTTAGCGGTGATTATCTTGGTCGGAGTACCACTGGCCTTTATCCGCGGCGGCGACAAGATTTCGCTGGAAAGCGTCCTCGATCTCACCTCGGGCGGTATCGACCGTCTACCCGAACTCCTGCAACGCATCCGTAACTTTCACCGAATCGTCACCCGCGACGGCCGTCGCCTGCTCGAGGTATCAGCGAAAGAAGCAAGCTTTTTCAAAGACGATCGTGCGGTGGTCGTCAAAGAGCCGAGGATTATCTTCTACGACGGTGGCCAGAAGTTCGCCGTGGTGCGTTCCGACGAGGCGCGCATCTTCTTCACAAGTGCCGATGTTGACGAGGTCCGGCTCCAGGGTGGCGTCGAGTTCGAACTCGACCGTTTCCAACTGACCGCCGACTACGTGGTCTTCAGCACCCTGAATGCGACAATCGACGCGAGCGGAAAGGTCAACCTGAAGTCGCCCGAACTCAGCTTGCGCGGCGATAGACTGCGGATCGACATCGCCACGCGACGCTTGATTGCCGACCACAACGTACGGCTACACGTCGTTCAGACAGCCGCGGCGCCGGCCACGAAAACCTACAGCAACGCGGACGCCGTCCCGGACACCGCGCCCGCGACGGGCGGCACAGGCGCGGCTCCGCCCTCGATGGCTCCGTCCAAAGATACCGTGAGCCCTGCCGGATGAAAGACCAACGAGCCATCGACGCCGGTGAATCAACCCGCGCACGTGCCTCGCAAGTGCCGTCGGCAGTGGTCATCGGGCTAGCGCTTCTGTTTGCTGCCCTACCCGCCGCACATGAGGCGGAGGCCCAGGACAACACACGACGCGCCAATGACGTGATCGATGCCATTTCCGGCTCGATCGGCGTACTTGAACTCTCCGGGCTGCCCGAAGCGCTCGAAGTTGAAGCCGACCATTTCGAGTACGACTACCAGACCGGGGCCCTTCGCTGCAGCGGTAACGTCACCGTGAAGCAAGGCGAGGTACGCTTGTACGCCGGAGAACTGAGGGTAGTCTCTATCACTGCCGGGAAGCTCACCTTCCGACGCATTACGGCGCTAGGCAGAGTAAAAGTGTCCAAAGGAAAAGAAACCGCAACCGGAGACCGCGCTGTCTACGACCAGGGCAGCGCCACGATTACGCTCACCGGTGACGCACGACTCAGCTCGGGCAATAAAACTGTCAGCGGCGAAAAAGTTGTTTTCAATCTTGACGAAGGTCGCGCCGAGGTCCGCAGCACGCAAGGCCCGGTCCGTGCGGTGATCGACACCGGCGTTGGAAGCGGCGATCCGCCCTTAGACGAACTCGACGATTTCGGAGACGGAAACCGGTGAGCGAAACAGTCGAACTCCGTGCCGAGGAGCTGATCAAGTCCTACGGACGCCGTCGCGTCGTTGATCGGCTGTCACTCAACGTCGACCAGGGCGAAATCGTCGGCTTACTTGGACCCAACGGCGCGGGTAAGACCACGTCCTTCCATATGATCGTCGGCTTCGAGCGCCCTGACGAGGGCGATATACTGCTCGGCAACCGCAGCCTGGCTGGGTTGCCTATGTACGAGCGCGCGCGTCTCGGCATCTCCTACCTGCCGCAAGAAGCCTCGGTGTTCCGTGGCCTGACGGTCGAAGAGAACATCATGGCCATCATCGAAGGCCTCGGGGTTCCGGCTGACGAGGGCAGCAAACGGCTCGAGGACCTGCTCGAGGAGTTCGGGGTCTCGCACCTGAGGACTACCCGCGGAGCAGCGCTGTCAGGTGGCGAGCGGCGCAGGGTCGAGATCGCCCGATCCCTGGTGACTCAACCCAAGTTCGTTCTACTCGATGAGCCTTTTGCCGGAATCGACCCGATTGCGGTGATCGAGATTCAGGCAATCATTTCTCAGTTGAAAAGCCACGGAATTGGTATTCTGATAACTGACCACAACGTGCGGGAAACACTGGGAATTTGCGATCGAGCCTACATACTGAACCAGGGACGCGTCCTAGAGGAAGGCCCACCGGAGTACATCGCCTCAAGCAAGAAGGCTCGCGAGATCTACTTAGGCGAGCGCTTCAGGCTCTGATCTCAGGCCCGTGCAAGTAGGGCCGCACACCACATGGCACTTGAGCAAAGGCTAAATCTATCGGTCAAGCAGACCCTGAATCTGCGCATGACCCCGCAACTCCGGCAGGCGATCAAAATCCTGCAGGTGTCGCGCCCAGAGCTTGAGAGCATGGTCTCAGACGAACTCTGCCAGAATCCTACGCTCGAAGAAGCCGAGGGAATGCCCGATGCGGGTGAGTATGCATCGCGCACCGGCGACATCGAGACCAGCGAGTCCGAGCCGGTCGCCGAACCCACCTCGAACGCCGACACCGGCGACTCTACCCAGATGGAGAAGATCGACTGGGACGACTACGTAGACCGCTACTCCGGTGACTTCCACGGTTCGGTTTCCGGCGGATCGGACCGCGACGACGGTCGCACGAGCATTTTCGAAAACACCGCGAAGACCGAAGAAACGCTGACCGAGGTCTTGGAAGACGAGCTCAACATTATCGCGATGAGCGAAGAAGAGCGCCGGATCGGCCGCGTGATCGTCAACAATCTTAACAGCGACGGCTACCTTTCTTGCTCGACCGAAGAACTCGCATTTATGGCACAAACCACCGTGGAGATGATCGACGAGGTTCGCGAGATCGTCCAAGAACTCGAGCCGGTCGGCTGCGGGTGCATCAATCTACGCGAATGCCTGCTCATCCAGTTAAAGCTGCAGGGTTACGAGCCCGACGACTACGTCATTGCCATCGTCAACGGGCAACTCAAGGAACTCGAGGCACGCCGCTACGACAGGATCGCCAAGACCCTCGGCTGTAACGAAGATGAGGTCGTCGAAGCCCACAAGATCATCCGTAGCCTGGAACCCAAACCGGGCAGCAATTACGGCCAGGGCGAAACCCGGTTCATTCAACCGGACTGCTACGTACACAAAGTCGGCGACGATCTGGTCGTCACCCTCAACGAAGAAGGGCTCCCGGCCCTGCGTGTGAGCCCGTACTACGAAAAACTCCTCAAGACCGAGCTACCGCCCGGCGATGCTCGCGGCTATATCCAGGAAAAGGTCCGTGCGGCGGTGTGGATGATCCGCTCGATCGAACAGCGCCAGCGCACCCTCCGCAAAGTCACTGAAAGCATCGTCAGCCATCAGCGCGAATTCTTCCTCCACGGTGTCCAGCATCTCAAGCCAATGGTCCTCAAGGACGTCGCCAACGACATCGGCATGCACGAGTCCACGGTTAGCCGCGCCACGTCCAACAAATACGTGCAAGTGGACCGCGGCCTCTACGAGCTGAAATACTTCTTCACCAGCAGTCTGAAGGGTACCGACGGCAGCGATTTTTCTTCTGAGAGCGTGAAGGAAAAGATCCAGGAGATCATTGGCAAAGAGGACCCGCGCAAACCTCTGAGCGACCAGGTAATCGCCGCCCAGTTGGCCAAGGAACATGTTGACATCGCACGACGAACGGTGGCCAAATACCGAGAATTCCTGGGCATACTACCGTCGTCAAAGCGAAAGAGGTATAAAGACGCAGACTGACGCCGGTACTGTTTTGCTCCGGCGAGAGGAACATACTGCCGTGCAAATATCCGTAACCTTCCGCCACATAGACTCTTCAGATGCGCTTTCTGACTACGCGACCGAGAAAATCGGAAAACTTGCAGCCAAGTACCTAAAGAATACCGAATCGGCCCACGCCATACTTTCGGTCAACAAGCACCGCCACCAGGCCGAGATCAACATTCACGCCTCGCACTTCGATATCTCAGCGCACGAGGTCACCGACGATCTGTATTCGGCGATTGATCTGACGCTCAACAAGCTCGAAAGGCAGCTGCGCAAGCACAACGACAGACTCAACCACCATAAGGGACGTAACTCCGTAGCGAGAAAATCCTTTCCTGTGCACGTCGATGTGTTCGACGCCGAAGGTCTGAAAGGCTCCGACGCGGCGCGGAAAGTGATCGAGACCGACGCGATCCCGGCGAAGCCCCTGACCGTCGATGATGCGATCCTGCAACTGGAACTCAGCAACAACGAGTTCTTAGTTTTCCACGACGCCGAGCGCGACCGAATCTCCGTGATCTACAAACGCCGCGACGGCAACTACGGCTTGATCGCCCCCAACACGTGACTCTAGGCCGATGAACGCATGTGACATCCTCGACCCCCGCAGGGTCGTGCTCGACATCCACGGGACTAATAAGCGCGAGATCATCGAGCAACTCTCGCGTACCGTCATTGACACCCACCCTGAGATCGACCTCGAGAGTCTCGTCGATGCGCTTGTCGCGCGTGAGGAAGCGAGCACTACGGCAATCGCCGATGGCATCGCCATACCTCACGGTAAGGTCACGCTCGGTGAAGAAGTCATCGCGGCGTTCGGCCGCTCAAAACAAGGACTGAACTTCGAGTCGATCGACGGCAGCCCGACCCACTTGTTCTTCCTCTTGGTATCGCCCAACGACCACCCGTCGCTGCACCTACGCTGGCTGGCCCACCTGGCTGTTCTACTGAAAAACCCGGATCTGCGCACGTCACTGCGCGAAGCGGACACGATCGTGGAGATTTTCGAGACCCTCAAGAAGGAAGAACAGGCTCTGAGCGAGGCACAGTGATCGCCGGGCGCGCCGCAAAACCCGTCGACGTTATCGTCGTTACGGGGATGTCGGGCTCCGGAAAAAGCTCGGCGATCACGGCTCTCGAAGACCAGCGATACTACTGCGTTGACAACCTTCCAACGGTTCTGGCCGAACGCTTCATCGAGGTATGTGCGGAGTCGGGCGAGGAGATGTCGCACGTAGGTCTTGGCCTCGACCTGCGCGACGAAACCTATATTGCCGGTTGGCCCGAAGTGCGCCGTACGCTGGAAGCCGCCGGACACAAGGTCTTCGTCGTATTCCTCGACGCCTCCGACGGTGTCTTACTGCGCCGTTTCTCCGAGACCCGCCGGTCGCACCCCCTCGGTGCCAACTACGACCTACCGGAGGCCATCGCCAAGGAACGCGAACTGCTCGACGGCGTGCGTGAAGCGGCAGATATGGTAGTCGACACCAGCGATTACAACGCCCGCGAGCTCAAACGCCGCATGATCGAAACCGTCGCGCAGACAGCCACGGCGCTTGGGAAAAAACCCGCAATCACCGTGCGCAGCTTCGGCTTCAAGTACGGCAACCCGACCGACGCCGACCTGGTCTTCGACGTGCGCTTCGTCCCGAATCCCTACTTCGTCGAAGAACTCAGACCGCTGACCGGTTTGGACGCCGCGGTCGCCAAGTACGTCCTCGAACGCGAGGAAACCCAGAAATTCCTCAAACACGTGGGATCGCTGCTGGATTTCCTGCTTCCTTTGTACGCAGCCGAAGGAAAGGCCTACCTAACCCTGGCTACCGGCTGCACCGGCGGGCGCCACCGCAGTGTCGCGATCGCCGAGGTTCTGGCCAGAGGCCTGCACGACGAAGGATATTCCGTGATGCTCCGGCACCGCGACGTCGAACGGAATGTGTCGTGACCAAACAGGGCAAGGCCGCCGGACAGTTTACGATCTCCAACGAACTCGGCCTACACTTTCGCGCCGCCGCGATGGTGGTCCGTACTGCGGGCGCGTTTAAGAGCCGCGCGACCATATCGAACGGCTCAGCCAAAGCCTCGGCTAGTAGCGTGCTCGACCTTCTCACCCTGGCCGCGACGCGCGGAACCACAGTGACCATCAGCGCCGAGGGCGACGATGCGGTCGACGCGGTTGAGGCATTAGGAGCCCTGATCAATCGGCATTTCGCAGAGTGAGGGCGGGGCTTGGCGGGGGAGTTCGAGAAGAGGAAGCGGCGCTGCTTCGCAGCGGCCGAAGATGGCGCTGCTTTGCAGCGGCCGAAGATGGCGCTGCTTTGCGGCGGCCAGGGAGACACCGTTGCGCTCCGCGGCGGCCAGGGGCCGCCTTGGTTCCGTCGGGCTCGCCGGCTCGCCCTCCTCACACCCTCCTCAAGATTGCGCCGGTAGGGGTGCTGCGATATTCAGGCGGATCGACCCGTGATTTTCAGAGGACGGAACGGCGGGCAACGCGAAAATATCTATGAGTAAAAAAGAATTCACCTTCACTTCGGAGTCGGTTTCGGCGGGGCACCCCGACAAGCTTTGCGACCAGGTTTCCGATGCAGTTTTGGACGCCTACCTGGCCCAGGATCCCGACAGTCGCGTCGCGTGCGAAACCCTCGTCGCGACCAACCTGTGCGTCGTCGCCGGTGAGATCACCAGCAAGGGCAAGGTCGATCACGAAGCACTCATCCGCCGTGTCGTCGCCGAGATCGGGTACGTCGGCGTAGACGGTTTCGACGCCGATGCAATCAGCATTTTTGTTCGCCTCGGCAAACAATCGCCCGATATTTCTCAGGGTGTCACCGTCGGACAAGGCAGGCACGAAGAACAAGGCGCCGGCGACCAGGGGCTGATGTTCGGTTACGCTTGCAACCAGACGCCCGAGCTAATGCCGCTCCCGATCGCTCTCTCGCACCGCCTCACGCACCGCATGCACGAAGCACGTGAGTCCGGAGAGGTCGGCTACTTGAAACCGGATTCGAAGAGTCAGGTGAGCATCGACTACGTCGATGGCAAGCCGAAACGAATTTCGACGGTCGTCATTTCATCACAACACGCCGACTCAGCATCGAATGAAGAGATCCACCGCGACATCAGCGAGAAGATCATCAAGCCGGTGCTGCCGACCGAACTAGTTGACGCCGAGACCGTCATGCACATCAACCCGACTGGACGCTTCGTCGTCGGTGGCCCCACCGGAGACTGCGGGCTTACCGGTCGCAAAATCATCGTCGATACCTACGGCGGCTGGAGCCGACACGGCGGAGGTGCATTCTCGGGCAAGGATCCGTCTAAAGTCGATCGCTCGGCCGCGTACATGGCCCGATATCTAGCCAAGAACGTGGTCGCATCGGGCCTCGCAACCGACTGTGAAGTGCAACTCGCATACGCGATCGGTGTAGCACAGCCGGTATCGGTCCTCGTCGATACGTTCGGGTCGAGCACGCTTGCTGCCGAGGCAATCTCGGCCAAATTGCGTGAACACGTAGACCTCCGCCCCGCCTCAATCGTGGAGCGTTTTGAACTGAAGCGCCCGATCTACCGTCCAACCGCAGCCTACGGGCATTTCGGCCGAGAGGCCGTCGACGGCCTCTTCCCGTGGGAAAAAACCGATCTGGCATCACAACTGGGCTGATCTCGATCCGCCTGGATTGGCAGTTCGACACAATCGAAACCGTCGCACTTACGCGGCATATCGTCGCGCATAGGCGACTAAGTAAGGAAGAGAGTACTAAGATGGCAAAAGCGAAATCGCATCACGTCAAAGACACCAAACTGGCAAAAGCAGGCAAGAAGCGCGTCGATTGGGCGGCGCGCGACATGCCGGTTCTGAGTGCTATAGCCGAGCGATTCAGGAAGGAGAAGCCCTTCCGCGGCAGCAAGATGTCGGCCTGCATGCACGTCACCGCCGAAACCGCCAACCTTATGCGCACGCTGAAAGCGGGAGGTGCCGACGTTGCGTTGTGTGCATCAAATCCCCTCACCACGCAGGACGACGTAGCTGCGAGCCTCGCCGTTGACGACAAGGTCGCCACCTATGCGATCCGCGGCGAGGACAGCAAGACTTACTACTCGCACCTGCGACTGGTGATCGAGCGTGGGCCACAGCTCACCATGGACGACGGTGCCGATCTCGTCAGCCTCTTGCACACCGATCTCGCCAAGTACGCGCCCGCAGTTCGGGCGTCGATGGAAGAAACCACGACCGGCGTCATCCGCCTCAAAGCGCTGGAGAAGGAAGGCAACCTGACCATCCCCGTGATAGCCGTCAACGACGCCGACACCAAGCACATGTTCGACAATCGTTATGGTACCGGCCAGTCGACGCTCGACGGTATCATCCGCGCAACCGACGTTTTGTTGGCCGGTAAGACCGTCGTCGTCGTCGGTTACGGCTGGTGCGGACGCGGCGTCGCCTCACGAGCGGCCGGTATGGGTTCCCACGTGATCGTGACCGAGGTTAACCCGATTCGCGGCTTGGAAGCCGCCATGGACGGCTATCGCGTAATGCCGATGGCGAAGGCCGCCAAGGAAGGCGACGTTTTCATCACCGTGACCGGCAACCGACACGTGATTGCCGGCCAGCACTTCGCCGTCATGAAGCACGGCGCGACGGTCTGTAACTCGGGCCACTTCGATCTCGAGATCGACCTGGTCGCGCTCACCAAGCAGGCCAAGCGTATCAACCGCAACGTCCGTAACTGTGTCGATGAGTACATAATGAAGGGCGGCAAATCGATCTACGTCCTGGCCGAAGGCCGTCTCGTCAACCTATCGGCCGCCGAGGGCCACCCGGCATCGGTAATGGACATGAGCTTCGCAACGCAGGCGCTCGCCGCCGAGTGGGCGATACGCAAGTCGGCAAAGGGTAGTCTCGAGGTCAAGGTGCACGACGTGCCTGAATCCATCGAAGCAAGCGTCTCAACGCTGAAGCTCGCAAGCATGGGTTTCAAGATCGACAAGCTTACCCCGGAACAAAAAGAGTACCTGGCGTCCTGGACGATCGGAACCACCTGAAGCGTTTCTCCGTAGGTGATCCGATCGCTACCTCAGCGCGTCAGGCGCGTCGTGATTCGCTGCGCAAGTTCTGCGAAAGTCGAGTCAAGCTGAGCAGGGTCGGGCGCGAACAACATCACCCCTCGCGGCTGGCTGCTGTTCTCGTTGCCACCCACATTTGCGATGCGGGTGAGGAAATCGAGGTCCGGCTGGTCCCATTCGTAGCTGGCTTGCGGGTTGCCGAGCCCGACCACATAGATCGCGTAACCGGCAGCGCGCACCTCGTTAGCCCAACTCTCGGCCGCCGCCACGCCCGCCCAACGAATGTTGTCGCCGTTCACCGAGTTGCCGTTGGGCAAAACGACCGGCTGCGGTGATTGCGAGTAGGAGCCGTTGGTCGTGGTGTTCACGTTGCAGCTATAGCGCGCGAAACTCGTTATCTTTCGTCCGTCCGAGGTCCGGAAAAGTCCCCGGAACGTCGATCCGTTGATGTAGGCCGCGACGGTCGAATTGTAGTAGTAGGGTCTTCTGTCGCCGCAACCATCATTAGACCAGTCCATGCGGAAGTTGTCGGAGTACGCGGTTGGGCGTCCGTCAGTAAACAGCACCATCAGTCGAAGCGCATCGGGCCGGGTCGCGGCCGCGTTGAGTTGGTCACGGCCCACGCGCAGACCTTCGGCTATGTTGGTATCGGAAATCGCGCTGAGACTATTGATAAGGCTCGTCGTCGAGGATTTGAAATTCTTCTGGAGTGCTTGGCGGTTCTCCGCCCAGGTCGAGTACGTCACTACACCGACCTGATCTACACTGTCGTCGAACTCGCCGACGAAGTGGACCGCAGCGCTCTGCAAGTCGTCGAAGGCGTTGTTTCTCTGTAGGGAGTATGAGAGATCGAGCACCAGGCTCATGTCCAATGGAACTCGGACTGCTTGTGCTTCGGTCGCTAGTTCAAAGTTTGCGCGACCTATGAGCTTAGAGAACCACGCTGTCGATGTCGCCACGCCGTTGACCGTAACGCGAGTGGTGTCCTGCGAGGGCCTATCAATCACGACATTATAAGTTGGCGTAGGCACTGCGGTGCCCCAGTTGGCGGCGGCGACTTTGAGGGCCAAGGCTTCCATCTGTTGGTCCCCGACGCCGGTGTTGCGGCTGGCTGCGAGAACGCTTGCGTCGATAGCCTTGGAGAGCCGACCACGTGTCAAGTAGGCGTTGCCGAGGTCGACCGCCATACCGACGACCAGGAGTACGGTCACTACGGACATGACGAACATGAGCATCGCCGAGCCTCGTTGCAGATTGGTTTTGTCGACTCGGACCGTATGTTTGGGTTCATGCATAGGGAATACCTACTGCCAGGGTGAGCAACAGCCGTGCCAACCAAGCATCATTCGGTGGCGGCAACATCCGCCCCGCGCTAGAGCCCGCTTCACCGCGGCATCCGTCGCGTATTCCGTGACACCAAGCCGTTCTCCGCCGGAACGCATGCTCGACCACCAAGAGTCTGTGGGGTGAATTGTTCGTCGGGTGTCACTGCGGCAGCAACTGAGGCATGGGTAGCCTCTCAACCGGCCAACAGCTTCGGATTGGCCACCCGTAGCTTGTCTTCGACATGCGCCTTGAGGTGCGCGAGCAGCGCGCGACGCCAAGGCCCGGTGTCACCCTTGCCTTCACGGATGAGACCGCAAAGCTCTTCGTTAAGCGCTCTAATCTCGTACTCGCCGGGAGCCGTCGGCGGTTCTCCATCGCGATCGAGCAACGCCCAAAGCCCGGCCGCATCTCGCACCAGTTGCGAAGGTCCGAGGTCGATCTCGCGTCCGACGATCTTACACACGTTGGCGGCAACCAGAGCGTGAAAGCGCTTGCGGCCCTCGAGGCCATCGATCACTTCTTCTTTGAGAAACGCGGATACGGCATCTAGAAGTTCGCGCGCGCTCGGCCGGTCTTGCATCAGACTTCCTCCATGAGTTGGAGCATCTCGTACTCCATTTCGGCGACGCGACGCCCGATGCTCGCAAGCTCAATGCTGGGGTAGGCGCCACCCTTGTGGGCACGCTCTTGCCCAATACATGCGATTGCCCACTTCCAATTGCCGAATATCTCCCAATAGCGTAACCGCTCGGGCGGTACCCTGCGCCCGGAGGCTTGCTCGTACAGCGCGGCGAACTCCTCCCGTGAGCAAAGACCCCCTGCGTCCTTGCCTTCAACGCCGAATCGCCACGAACGCACACAGAACCAACCTAAGTCTTCGATCGGATCACCGACGTGGGCGAGCTCCCAGTCAAGGACCGCGGTCAGTCCGACACGGTCGAACATGATGTTTCCGATACGGAAGTCTCCGTGAACCAGCGTGCGCTCACTGTCGGACGGTGCCTGGCTTCGCAGCCAACGCGCAACCATCTCAAGAACCGGCCACGGGTGTCCGGCACCGATCTGTTCGAAAACTCCGTACCAGTAGTCAATCACGGCATCGGCCTGACGACCGCCAAGCGGCGCTTCTTTCGCGTACTCCGCAACACCCGGGGCGTCGAGCGGACACTGGTGGGCGCGGGCAAGCTCGCGCGCCAGGTCGGAGGGCAAGACCTTACGCGTGCCGCTGTAAGCATCGTCGCGGAGCAAGCGGCGTGCGATCGCTTCGCCTTCGACGTACTCCATGACAAAGAACGGCCGCCCCAAACCGCAACGTTGATCGCCGTACCAATAAACACGCGGAACGGTTACGCCCGCTTGAGCGGCAGCGCGGAACAGATCGAACTCACGCCTGCGATCCGATCCGATCGCGTTGCCTTCACGATCGATGCGCAGCACCAGACGGCGTGGCGCCTGGCCGCGCGAAAGCGTTACTTCAAAAGCATAGACATCGCATGACGCCCCACCAGCCAAGCGTTTCAACGAATTGACCTCGGCCCGCGCCCCCTCTTCGGCGTGGGCCTGACTGCGAATGAACTCCTGCAGCTGCCCACGCATCTTTCCGGCATCCATCGACATGCCCGCGTTTGTATCAGACCTGCCGCTTCTGCAACAGTGCCTGCGTGGAGAACACCGAGCAGCGCGAGGACAGGATCGTAAATTCAATCGGCTACGCGCTGGTCGCAGTCGGCTCGATCGACAGCGGCGTATCGACGTGGGTGTCGCTCGGCTTCCCGGTCGGCGACACGCACATGTGGTTCGGCCAGGCGTGCGCGCGGATAGAGTTCGGCAGCGGCGGTATCGTCCTGGTCGAGCGCCCCGGCGATGAAGGTCTGTTCGGCTGGATTTGGTCCTGCGCCGACCCTGCCCGCTCCGCGCAACGGGTTCTCGCCGCCGCTGCCTGGGCTGACGGAGAAGCCACGTCTACCTCCCAGGAAGGTCCGGGGGCCTCACGCAGGCTTCCGGCTTCGGCAACTCCCGGAGCAGTGACCTTCCTGGAAAAGACTTACCGGGCGGACTCAACCAAAGCGGAGAACCTCACCATCGGAATCGATCACCTGGTTGTCGCATCCGGCAATGTCGAGGCGACTGCACACGCCTACGAGATCGCATTCGGCCTTCGCGCCCGGGGCCGTGAAATGAAGGGCCGACGCTACAGTTTCCTCAAAGTAGGAGACGTCGTGATCGAGATCGTCGGCCCAAACCAGCCCGACTCTGCAGCCCCGCCGCCGCGTCTGTGGGGACTCGCACTTCGTAGCTCCGATATCGACGCTACGGCCGCTCGTCTCGCAGCCTCAGGCTTCGCAGCCGCCGGACCCAAGCCCGCCATCCAAGGAGGCCGAATCCTCAGCCTGCACGAGCCCGTCTCGGGGGTCCCACTGGCGTGGCTTGCTGAGGACGCGAGCTAGCGAGCGTCCGCAACCAAGGTCGCGAAGCCGGATTTGACGGATTTCCCGTTCATGAACCTTTGAGCGTTCCGCCGAAGTGGGCTTACCATCTCGCGTCGGGTTGGTCGTGCAAGACAAGCCGCTGGTAGGCGTAACCGATCCCGATGAGGGCGCCGCCGAGGCCGATCAAGGAAAGCGCGCGCGCAGCAGTCCGGCGCCGTGCCCATACCGATGCGGTGTGCAATTTCAGAGTGTCAATCTGAAAAACTTACACAACGGTAGTGACAGCCGCGGCGATGAACGCGAGAACGATTGCGGCGAGCGTAGGATAGATCATCGGCACTTCGAACCTCCCATCCTCAGCAGCACGATATCCGGTGATTGGGTTAGGGCATCCAAGGCCCCCATCCCCGAAGTATCTCAACCGACCCCTAACTACTCTAGTATGTCAACTACTGGCGCGATACACGCGGGCGAGCCAGTCGCGTCGGCGTAACTTCGATCGCGCTCGGCGAGGTCTCGACGTTGTATTCGGAGATGATCGACACCGCCAAGCGTTACCCACCAACCGCTAAGCACCAAGCGTTAAGCACCAAGCACCAAGCACTATTCATCGGATAGCCGCCGAACATTCTGCGCAGAATGTATACCCGCGCCGTGACGCTTGCTCAGCATGAAATCTAGTCCGAAGTCCAGGTCTGCCTGATACTGGTTGTGGGCGCGGCAACGTAGCGCGATATTCTCTGCCTCGTGGCGGCCGCCTTTGCCGTACGGGATCTCGTGATGGTACTCGATACAGCTCGTCGCTCGGCAGCGCCGTCCCTGTTGATCGACGAACGTGCAACGGCCGGCGTCGCGTTTCCATACTTCGCGCCTGATCGCTGCCGGGATCGCGCGTGTTCGCTTAGTGCTCAGCCGGCCGCTGGGTCGCGCCGCCCTGGTGACGGCCGTTCCGGTGACAACCTCTCCGGTGACGGAAGCATTGGTGACCGCCGCCTTCTTCTTCAGCGTATCATCGAGAAGCAACTCGATCGCGCGGCTGACGATCAGCGCGGGGTCTGCGCTCGGCGACTGGTGGCTTAGCAAATCCTG
>JAJCZL010000059.1 GCA_029262415.1 Deltaproteobacteria bacterium
GATTGAAGAACTGAACGGCGCGCAACTCGCTGGCGTTTACGCCACGACAAGCCGTCGTCGCTCGAATAGTGGCGATAAGCCTTCGTCATACGAACGCTTTGGCAATGCACGTGGCGACTACCGCCAAGTAGGCCGTCAGGGCAACCCGCTATTTGTCGAAGCGCTTCTGCCGATCGGCGAAAAGGATGCTTACAACCAGCGTGAGCCAGAGACAGATTTCGCACTGCGTCAGTTTGCGCAAACGCCGGAGCTTTCCGGCTTCGGTCCGGGGCCATTGCTCCCGGGTCTTTTGGAATCGATTTACATTCCGGATTTGATCAAAGTTGACCTCACCACTGGACCGTCGCGTCTTGCTGGCGAAGCAGACTTTGACCGCCTGGGCGTATTCGGCGGCGATATCTTGAAGAGCCAGTTTCAAGACCCGTTCGCCAATGGCGGGTTCATTCCGGGCGGTTGGCCAAACGGCCGGCGGTTTGGCGATGATGTTGTCGATATTGCTGTGATTGCACTCGGCCTTGCCGGACGTCCGGGTCCGGACGATGCGATCACCGAGTTCTTCGCTGACGTTAATATTGATGGCATCGATGAAAACGACATCACCTTCAACCAGGTGTTTCCGTATGCGGCGACGCCGCTGAATGGCCGTAACCATGGTCATCACGATGAAAGCACCATGCTAGACAACTAGTCTGGCCGAAGCGGGCGGGGAATTTCCCGCCCGCTTCATTTTTTTGACAAAACGCACTTCATTATTCTTGCGGAGGAGACAAGTTATGGGACTGCACTCTAAAAAACCGACAATAAGGCGCGGCGTGATTGTCCTGCTGGCTGGCTGTGCCATGCAGGCGGCGAGCAGCGTGATGGGAACCGCCTTTGCGCATCCGCGCAGCCAACCGGCTGCACCGGACAGCCGCACAATTTTTCCCGCGCTTTCAAGCGCAGAAACCGCCAAGCTTGAGGCCCTGCAACATGACAAAGCCGACAGGCCCAAAGACGCCGCCGCCAGCATCGCCCTTGCGCGTTATGCGGTAGGTCTGGCGCGCCGCGACGGCAACACAAACCTATTGAAACTTGCCGGCAAAACGCTGGCGCCATGGGATAATATCGACGAGCCGCCGACAGAAATCCTCATCATTCGCGCCAATGTTCGGCAAATCGATCACCGTTTTGATATAGCGCTGGCCGATCTTGATAAGGTGATCGCGCGTGAGCCGAAAAATCCGCAAGCCCGTCTTTCGCGCGCATTTGTATTAGCGACAACGGGCAAGGCGCGCGATGCGGCGCGTGATTGTGTGCGCATTCTGCCGAATGTCTCACTGATCATCAGAGAGACATGCGCTGCACGCATGTTAAGCCTCAGCGGTCGCGCAAGAAAGTCGCTGGAGCGTCTTGAAGCGTCTCTTCAGGTCATCCGGTCAAATTCGCCAGGCGAAAAAGCTTTCGCGCTGTCTGTAGCGGCTGAAATCGCGGCAAGACTGGGCGAGGCTGAAAAGGCGGATGCGTTTCTTACAGAGCTTTTAGCGGCTGACCCGCGTTCGGTTTATGCGCGCGCCGCCTATGCAGATTTTTTGATTGATCAAGGCCGCAACCGGCAAGCCCGTCAAATCCTCGGCGACAAACCCCACACCGAAGCGATGCTGCTGTTAAGAACGCTTGCAAGCGCCGGCGAGGCTGATGAAGCCGCACACCTTGCCGCTTCCAAAATCAATACCCGCATGGCCGATGACCTTGTCCGCGGTGATTATAGCCATGCGCGGGAATATGCGCGCTATGCACTGGCCATTCTTGAAGACCCGCAAACAGCGTTTGACTATGCCCGGCGAAATTGGAGCGTACAAAAAGAGCCGGTGGATGCGCACATTCTTGTGGACGTCGCCACGGCGCTCGGAAATATGGGCGTAGTAGAGGAGGTCGCCGCCTGGGCCAAAGCTACAGGGCTGGAGGACATGGCGCTGGACGCACGGTTATTGGCGGCGCGACAAGAAACTTGAGCTTGAGCCTTGGTTATATGCGCATTCACGGCAGTGTGAACGCGCATCGCCCGCAGCCATGAACCTTTTGCCGCGCCCGTCGTAAACACACCCATAGACCATGATGGGAAGTGGACGGGCCATGAATGCGGTAGATCAAAAAGCTCAACAAAAACGCTATCTGGAAGCGCTGCTGGCGGCGACGGGCCGGCAAAATCGGGAGGCTTTCCGCGAGCTTTACCGCGAAACTTCGCCCAAGCTTTTCGCGGTTCTGATCCGCGTTCTGCACAACAAAGAAGAAGCCGCCGACGTCTTGCAAGAGGTCTATCTCGCCATCTGGCGGCGCGCCGGGCAGTTTGACCCGTCAAAAGGCCACCCGATGACATGGCTGGGGGTGATTACCCGCAATGCCGGCATTGACGCGCTCAGGCGCCGCCGGCCAAATCATGTCAGCGATGAGTGCTGTGCTGAATTGCGCAGCGACGCGCCGTCCGCCTATGAGGCGATGAAAAGAGAACACGCAGAGCGGGCGATATCGCGACACCTTGATGGATTGCCTGAAAAACAGCGTCATGCGGTCCGGCTATTCTATCTTGAAGAACGCACCCTGCTGGAAGTTGCTGAAATCATGCAGGCGCCGCTGAACACCACCAAAAGCTGGATCCGGCGCGGCCTTAAAAATCTACAATCTGACTTTTCGGGACAAGGCCTCACCGATTTTGTGTAATAAAAGCCGACGCCCCAATAAAGCCGGCAACAAAGGATAATTCCGTTCCCCTCGCACAAACCCTCATCCGAACGCCGCTCATGCAAGCACACCTTTATGTGATCGAAACAATTGCAACACCAGGCATCTATTTACGTGCCTCGCCCGTATTGTGGGATAGGAGAGTAAAGGGGATCGCGATGCAGATTGCGCCAGATTTAGTGAAATCACCGCAGAAGCGCCGGTTAGCGGGAGAGCTGCAACGCGCCGCCGATCCGCGCACGGTGCTGCTGGCGCAGGTGAAGACCGGACGTTGCGAGCAATCTTTTAACCGCCTCTATGAATATTATTCGCCGCGCTTGCGTGGATTTTTGCGCCAAAAGGGCGTGCCAGACCGTATATCCCAAGAGATTACGCAGGAAGTCATGGCAAGCGTTTGGGAAAAGGCTCATCAATTCGACCCGCGATGCGCCAATGCATCGACCTGGATTTTTACGATTGCGCGCAACCGCTATGTCGATCTTGTGCGCAAAGAGCGCCGCAGCGTCGTCGATTTGGACGATCCATTATTGGCGGGCAATGCGCCGGCGCCAGCGGATGCTGGATTAACCCGTGCGGACGAACAGCGCACGCTGAAAGATGCGCTCGCCGGACTACCGCAATCCCAGGCAGAAGTTGTCTCGATGATCTACATCGAGGGCATTAAACAAACCGACGTTGCTGAAAGGCTGGACATTCCGTTGAACACCGTGAAGTCTAGACTACGACTGGCGCTTCAAAAGCTGCGCGGCGCGATGGAGAGTGTTTGATGGCGCGTTATCACCCGAGTGAAGACTGGCTGACCGCTTATGCAAGCGGCGCCGGTGATGAGGCGACCAGCGTCCTGATCGCAACGCATCTGACATTTTGTTCAGCCTGCCGCAAGACCGTGCGCGAGCTTGAAGCCATTGGCGGCGCGCTGCTTGACGGTATGAATGTAGAAGAGCTGGAAGGCTTCCCGGATACGCCGAAAGACGCAGTCGCAAGCCTGCCTGTGTTAAATGCGGAAGCAAACGGAACCGATCACGCCGCATACACGCAAGGAACCTTCAGCGATATCGCACCGCGCCCTTTGTTGCGTTACGTGTTTGACCAGCTTGGCGCCACAGACATCGATGCGTTGCCATGGAAGTTCTATGGCCCAGGGATTAAACGGGCGGTGCTGTTTCGAGGCCCCGATGGCGCGAGCATAAGGCTGTTGCGGTCGCGTCCGGGCGCGGCTTTTCCCGCCCACCGACACGGGTCGGATGAATTGACACTCGTTCTCAAGGGTGCTTATCGCGATGGCGCGGACCGGTACCAGACTGGCGACGTCCAGTGCGTCCCTGAAATAGCGGCGCACCAGCCGATCGTCGAACAAGGCGGGGAATGTATCGCGCTGGTGGTTTCCGAAAAGCCGACAATTCCGCTTGGAATAGTCGCCCGCATCGTCCAGCGGATTATTGGCGCCTAGATTTTTATTGGCGCTTTGGTCTGCGCGCGAAAGTGCGTAAAAAAATTCGACCGTCTTCGCAGTCGAGATGTTAAGAATTTTGTATGCGTCCCAGTTTTTCACCTCATATTGGGGAGCGGCTGACAATCAAATATATCGCATACACTTGCCCCCGCTCTTCCTGGCTTTCGCCGGGAAGAGCGGGGTTTATATGTTGTGGTTATTGGATTCGTTGGACACGCAGCGCTCTAAAAAAATCCGCCCTACACTATAGCCGGACGGATTTGTGAAGCTGAAAATATAATAAGGGCTATGGCGTTGCATCTGTCGGCGTTAGCGTTTTTAACAACGCAATGATGGCTCTGCGGTCAGTTTCTTTAGTTAGCCTGTAGCCCATTTTCTGACCGGGGATAAAATCCTGGGGGTTGGTAAGCCACTGATCCAGGGTTTGCTCATTCCAGACAATGTTAGACTGGGCAAGTGCGTCTGAATAATTGTACTCCGCAACACTGCCCGCGATGCGCCCGTAAACACCGCGATGCATGGGGCCGATGCGGTTGGCGTCAACGGAGTGGCACGCGCCGCAGCGCGATGCGTAGAGCTTTTCGCCGGCGCGAATATCCTCAGTGAGCGTGTCTGTATTTTGTGTTGTGGGGCTGGGTTCAGTATTCACGGGCGAGGCTTGCTGCATATGTGGCGCTGGCTGGTCTTCAGCAGCGCTGCAAGCTGTCATGGTCGCCACAAAAAGAACCAATGATGTGCGTGCTATCATCTCGCCCTCTGCTGGTAATGAAAAGGCGCGACCTCCGGATCGGGAAGGGGAGAGTTCAGA
>JAJCZL010000060.1 GCA_029262415.1 Deltaproteobacteria bacterium
CGCGTTGCGTCGAATTAAACCACATGCTCCACCGCTTGTGCGGGCCCCCGTCAATTCCTTTGAGTTTTAGTCTTGCGACCGTAGTCCCCAGGCGGGGTACTTAATGCGTTAGCTGCGACACCGGAGGGGTCAACACCCCCGACATCTAGTACCCATCGTTTACAGCGTGGACTACCAGGGTATCTAATCCTGTTTGCTCCCCACGCTTTCGCGTCTCAGCGTCAGTATTGGTCCAGAAAGCCGCCTTCGCCGCCGGTGTTCCTCCTGATATCTACGCATTTCACCGCTACACCAGGAATTCTGCTTTCCTCTCCCATACTCTAGCTGACCAGTTTCCAGCGCACTTCCGGGGGTGAGCCCCGGGCTTTCACACCAGACTTAGCCAGCCGCCTACACGCCCTTTACGCCCAGTAATTCCGAACAACGCTTGCACCCTCCGTATTACCGCGGCTGCTGGCACGGAGTTAGCCGGTGCTTCCTTGGAGGGTACCGTCAAAATACGCGAATATTACCCACGTATCCGTTTCTTCCCCTCCGACAGGGCTTTACGACCCGAAGGCCTTCATCACCCACGCGGCGTCGCTGCGTCAGGGTTTCCCCCATTGCGCAAAATTCCCCACTGCTGCCTCCCGTAGGAGTCTGGGCCGTGTCTCAGTCCCAGTGTGGCTGATCATCCTCTCAGACCAGCTAACCATCAGAGCCTTGGTAGGCCATTACCCCACCAACAAGCTAATGGTGCGTAGGCCCATCCTCTAGCAATAGCTTACATGTAGAGGCCATCTTTGACCGCAACCACCGGAGTGGTCGTGGTCTTATCCGGTATTAGCAGACTTTTCAGTCGGTTGTCCCAGACTAGGGGGTAGGTTACCTACGTATTACTCACCCGTGCGCCGCTTTACTCGCTCTCCGAAGAGAACTTTCTCGCTCGACTTGCATGTGTTAGGCACGCCGCCAGCGTTCGTTCTGAGCCAGGATCAAACTCTCCAGTTTGATTGATGTCGATGCCCGAAGGCACCCACATTGATGTCAATGCCCGAAGGCATTCACATTTTGGATTTGCTCTATCAGAGCCCGCTTCGATCCTAATCGAACGCGTCGATCGCGACCGTTCGCTTACGCGACAGTCGAAATCCGCCACCATTCAGTTTTCAAAGACCGGGAAGGCCTAATCAGCCCGAGAGTTATAGGTGTCGCTACGCGGGGTGTCAAGGCACCGCCGGGGGGATCAGTAAAAGAAATCAGAAAAGCTCCAGGACGGAGCTTTTTTGCTAGTTCAGGTAACCTAGAGCGCGCAGCTGGTCGAGTGCTTCTTGGCTGGCTTGGACAGCCACCCCGCCGCGAAGCTCATAGCGAAACTCGTCGGCAGCGGTGGTCACGCGCCGCAATTCGCTAGCCAGAGACTCAAGCCGAGCGGTCTCGACAGCTGCCAAATTGCGGGTCTCAAGCGGGTCAGCCGCGAGGTCGTAGAGTTCAGGACCGCGCTCGTCCACGACGAGCTTCCAGTCGCCTAGCCGCAGCGCCCTCTTACCGGCCTTGAGCCAACTGCTTGAGACGAGCCTGGGCGGTCCGGTTCCGCCCTCCAGAAGCGGGACCAATGACAAACCATCGAATCCCTCAGGAATGGGTAGGCCCAGGAAGTCGAGCAGCGTCGGTGCGACGTCCACCAGCCGCACCAGCGACTTCTCGCGACGCCCTCTGTAGCGCGCACCCTTGTCCCCGGGGAAAGAAATAATCAACGGGACGTGCAGCAACTCCTCGTAGAGCTGTTCGTGAAGATACTGTCCGTGTTCGAGGAACTCTTCGCCGTGGTCGGAGACCACCACGACGATCGTGTTCTCCAACAGTCCGCGTGCTCTCAAGTCATCCAAGAGAATGCCAATCTGAGTGTCCGTGTCGCGAATCCCCGCGTCGTACAGGTCGACCAAGTGCTTTCGGTCGGAAGCACGATTACGTTCAACACGTGACCAGAAAACGTTATGCTGTTCGGGCCAGTTTTCCCCCGATACCCGCCTTAGCTGCTCAGCGTCACCAATTACCGCGCCGTCGTAGTCTTCGTCCGCGAATAGCGCCCGGGTCGCAGGCTTGGACAAATAGGGGTCGTGCGCAGCGTAAGTATGCAGGAAAAAGAAGTACGGTGTGTGTTGATCCGCCGCCAGTTCGACAACCGGGTCGCGGCCAGTTTCACTGAATTGGGGAGGTCTCCGATCTCGTCAAAAAACGCGAAGCCCTGGTCGAACCCCAGTTCTCTCCGCATGTGCCCCCCCCGCGGTATGGGCAACCGTTCGATAGCCGCTGCGCGCGAACAGTGTAGCAAGCGTCGGAATGTCCTCGCTCAGGCGTGTCCCGCCATCCTTCGTCCATTGCTCTACACCGTGCGCCTCGGGTACCAGCGACGTGAACAGCGACATATGCGAGATCGCGGTCTTGGGAGCGTGCGCGAACGCCTGCTCAAAAACGACCGAACCGGCGGCAAGCGCGTCGAGTGTCGGAGTGGTTGGACGTGGATACCCGTATGCGCCGACATGGTCGGCACGTAACGTATCGATCGAGATAATGATCAGATTCGGACGTTGCGAACCCACGACCAGCGAAGGCAACCACACAGCAACGCTGAGCATGGCGAACATCGCAATGGCTGGGCGAACCCAGGCGCTTTGAGTAACGCTTTTCAAGGGCAATTGCGGCTGCTCACCGCTTTTTAGAGCGCGCAGGGCCACCTCGATTCTCGCACGGCACAGCGCCAATAGCGGCAGAATCCTCCATCCGGCTGGCCATATTGCGGAGACCGACCCGCATAGCGCCTGCTAGGATGGGTCGGGTGAAGATCGAGATGAACGCCAGGATGTGTGTCTTCGCCGCATTCGCAACACTCCTCGCTCTGTACGGGGTGGCTCTGAGCGCCGCTGCCGTGGGCATGTATCACGACGACGGTCTCTACCTCGTCACCGCCGAGGCGCTAGCAAGCGGCGAGGGCTATCGAATCGGCTCCCTCCCCGTCGACATTCCTCAAACGAAGTATCCGATCCTGTTTCCCTTCGTTCTTTCGCTTCTCTGGCGACTCGTTCCGAGATTTCCGGAAAACGCTTTACTGCTCAAACTCGTACCTGCTTTGGCAACACTCGTCTGGGCGCACTTCGCCTACAAAGTCGCGCGCGATGAAATGCCTCCCTACCCCGCACTCGTGGTCGCTTGGTTGACCCTCGCTTCGCCTTGGGTCTGGTTCTTGTCGACGTCGCTAATGTCGGAAACCATGTTCGCTGCGTTCTGCTGGTGGGGCTTGCTTCTGATACGGCGGATGGAGGACGACCCGCGAAGAGAAACCATGGTCGCGCTGGTCCTTGCAGGTGTGGTTGCCGGATGTGCGGTCCTGACCAGGTCGATCGGGATTTCCATTATCGCAGCCGGAACCGGCTCTTTCCTGTTGAGAGCGCGGATCCGTGCAGCAGTCATTTTCTGCGCATCAGCGTCCACGGTCGCAGCACCGTGGTTTCTTTGGGCGCGAACCGTAGCGAAGCAGATCCCGGCTGAAGCCGGATACTACTCCTACGACAACTATATGGGATGGAATATTCTGTGGAATTTCGAGTGGACGGAAAAAGCGACGGTATTCTTCGGAAACTCGATCCGCACGGTCTTGGCTCCCGGTCTCGTGATGGGAATGTTTCCGGCGTGGTGGCTACCGATCGCTGCAGTCGTGGGTCTTGTGGCGACCGTCGGCTTCTTCGTGCGGTTACGCGCAGGGATCAAAGTGCTCGAGGTATTCTACGTCTGCTACGTTGGCCTGGTTGTCATGTGGGCATGGCCACCGACGCGTTTCCTTGTTCCGCTCTATCCGCTGACCCTTCTGTTCTGCCGTAGCGGCGCACTTTGGCTCGCCACAAATCTACGCGTGCCCGAAATCCCTCGGCATCGGATCGGCATAGCCACAACAGCGATGGCATGCCTGATCAGCTTGCACGCTTCGGCGAACGCGTCGATACAAGCCGCACGCTATGGGCTGGCCTGGCCGGTGTCCAAGTGTGCCGAAGACTGGAGCGAGTTTGAAACCGTGGTTGCGTGGGTACGCGAGAACACAGCAGAAGATGCCGTGTTGATCGGTAACCTAGATCCGCTGCTTTACCTTTATACCGATCGTAAGTCCGACCGCGCATTTGTCACGAAGCCGGTCACATTGTTCTACGACGCGAGACCTGGGCGTGAACCTCTCGGTCCTCCCTCGGCATTGGTCGAACGGATTTTGGTCGCAAACGGCGATTACTTGGTGATTACGCCAAGCAGGTGTTTAAGCGAACTTCCGCTCTTAATGGACCAGGTCTACTCCGTCATCGAGACTTACCCAGGTGCGTTGGAGAAGCTCGTTTTGCCCCACGCCGGTCAAAGCGACATCTACCGAATCAACCTGGAACTCCTGCGTAGCGCTCGGACCTGAAACCAAGCGGGCGCGGTTCACGGCGTGCACATTGTCCACGGCGCGTGATTGGGTCACGGTCAGCCGAATACGACGCGAACGAGCCGTCGCTTTCCTACTTGTACCAGCACTGCTCCAGTCGCTCGCACACGTGATTCGACATCATCGACTCGGTTTCCGTCGATCTTGACCCCTCCTTGCGCAACGAGGCGTCGTGCCTCCCCCTTTGACTTGGCTAACACAGCCCCCGCAAGTTCGGTAACCATCAGCAGATCACACACCAAGACATCATCACCGCCACCTGTCCATCCAAACTCGGGTATCTCGTCTGGCAATAAATGCTTCTGAAATCGCTTCACGAAATCCGACGCAGCTCCAGCCGCGGCCTCGGCTCCCGCGAAGCGCGTAGTAATCTCCGCAGCCAGGGCTTTCTTGGCCTCCATCGGATGCATCGCGCCCGATCGAATCTCCTCGAAACGGGCGAAATCGACCGTGCTCAAAAGTTGGTAATAGCGCATCATCAGATCGTCTGAGATCGACATGATCTTGCCATAGATCTCCGATGCGGGCTCGGTCACTCCCACCGCGTTGCCGAGCGATTTACTCATCTTGTTGACGCCGTCAAGACCTTCAAGCAGCGGCATCGTGAGGACGACCTGGGGCTCTTGACCGCGCTTGCGCTGCAAATCACGGCCGACGAGAAGGTTGAACTTCTGATCCGTACCGCCCAGTTCGACATCGGCACGCAACTCTACCGAGTCGTAGCCTTGCAGGAGCGGGTACAACAACTCGTGAATGCCGATCGGCTGCAGGTGTCTGTAGCGCTTTTCAAAATCGTCGCGTTCGAGCATACGGGCCACAGTGTGCTCGCTTGCCAGCCGCAACAGACCGTCTGCGCCCAGCGTATTGCACCACGCCCCGTTCCACGCGACTTCGGTCTTGTCGCGGTCCAAGATTTTGAATGCCTGCTCCTGGTAGGTAGCAGCGTTCGTCCTGATCTCTTCCTCGGTGAGCATCGGACGTATGTCGGAGCGGCCGGTCGGGTCGCCGATACGCGCTGTAAAGTCGCCGATCAGAAAGACGACCTGATGTCCGAGCTCCTGGAAATGTCGTAGCTTCTCGATCAACACGGTGTGACCCAAATGAAGGTCGGCCGCGGTCGGATCGAACCCGGCTTTTACCCTCAAGGGCTTGCCGCGTTCGAGTTTTTTTCGAAGCTCCTTTTCGTCGATGACCTCGACTACTCCGCGCCGGATCAAAGCAAGCTGTTCGTCTACGGACGCCATTCCATCTCCATCAACGTACCCTGCCGGGTCCCGCAGTGGTCCTGAACCCGCTTTCGGTGACAACAAAGTCGACATCTTGGTCGAATTCCATAACAGGTACCATATCCATTAGTTGGCAATCGTACGCGACTCCGGCCGTCGGCCCCAACTTCTTCAAATCGACTAATACACGGTCATAGCACCCCATGCCTCTTCCGACGCGGCCGCCCTCGGCGGTAAATGCACGGCCGGGAACTAAGGTAAGGCTCTGCCCTGCGGCAGGTGGATCGCCGCAAAGCGGCTCAGGAACGCCCTGGAAGCCCTCCCGTAGTTCTTCACCTAAGCGAACCTCGTGGAACGTAACGGTAGGCTCGCCGGGTGTGACTGCGGGGAGAAACAAGCGCTTACCGTCAGCGTATGCGGCCAGCCTCACTGCGCTCAGATCGACTTCGTCGGCCAGAGCCGCGTAAGAAAGTATTTGGTGCGCCTTCCGATAGGCTGGCGAGCCGAGGATGTGTACGCAGATCGCAGCGTCCATCGCCGAACGCACGTCACCTGGCAGCTCGCGGATACGCGCAACTGCCAGTTTTCGTATCTGTTGCTTGCCGGGGACCGGCATCCGCGAGTACCCCCGCTAGTGCCGTGTGAACGGGATGCTCAAACCTGGTTTACCAGGTGGGTGCTTGGTGTCCGGCCCACCTGAACCGAGAGGCTTTCGCGGATCTCGGCGCGAGCGGAAGTAAGCTCCCTTTCGTACATCATTAAAGGTTAGAGCAAATGCGTTCATCACGAACACCGCAGGGGACGCCAGTGCGGGCTCAACTGACCTCGCCCTGCAGCGAGGTCTCCAGTTCACCCGTCAGTAAGTCGATTCCTTGTGTCACCTGTTCATGGACGTCACGAAGCTTGCGGTATTCGTCGGCGATGTTCAAAGCCGCGAGGATCGCAATACTAAGCGTCGTCGTTCCTTTCTGACCACGGGTCAACTCGCCCATGTGTCCGTCAACGTATTCGGCCAGTTCCTTGACGTACCTTTCACTCTCGTCGGTGCGGATGGTCAAATTTTGGCCGGCGACGGCGATTTTTACTTCACGCTTCATCGGTTGTCCCCTAAGGAACTCCTCATTTTAGACCCAACTTCTCGAAGCGTTTCAGCAATGTATCAATTTTCTTACGCGTGTCAGTGCGCTCAGACTTGTAACGCAGCAGCTCAGCCCGCAACGACTCCATCTCCTCTCGGCTCTTGCCGAGCGCCTCGCTTAGTTGTGTCTGCCTCTGCAGGGCGCGCCCGTGCTGTTGTTTAAAACGATGGAGGGCATCTTCTAAACGCCGTAAAGCCTGTATTTCCATACACTTAGCCTCGCAAAGTTGAGGTCCAACCACGCGTTGCGAGAGTTTAGTGTCCAGCCACCACAAGTGTCAAGCCCGGAGTCCCCGGTCGTTCCAAGAAAGTGCAAACTCCGCGCCTCCCAAGCGATGCCGTCGAGGGCCTCAGATTGCTGCCTCCAGCTGCTGCTGACCGAGGTCGACCGAGACAATCCGCGAAACACCCGGCTGGCTCATCGTTACGCCATACAGCGTCCGGCACGAGTCCATTGTCCGCTTGTTGTGGGTGATAATCACGAACTGTGAGCGGTCACTCATTTCGCTAACCATATTCGTAAACCGCTTCACGTTGGCCTCGTCGAGCGGTGCATCCACCTCGTCAAGTATGCAGAACGGACTCGGCTTGTGAAGGAACAGCGAGAAGATCAGGCTCACCGCGGTCAAGGCCTTCTCACCGCCGGAAAGCAGGTTTAGGTTGCCGAGTTTCTTTCCTGGCGGCTGGACATAGATCTCGACGCCGCTGTCCAACAGGTTGGTTTCGTCGGTCAGCGACAAGTGCGCGTCGCCACCGGGGAAGAGCTTGGGGAATGTCTCTTTGAAAATTCCGTTGACAGCATCGAAGGTCTCTTTGAAGCGATCGCGCGACATCTTGTTGAGTCGCGCGATCGTGCCACGCAGATCCTCGATCGATTTTTCCAAGTCGTCCCTCTGTCCAGTCAGCTCGGTCAACCGACTATCAAGTTCCTCGAGTTCCGCAACGGCACCGACGTTGACGGTCCCCAGCTTGCGAATACGATCGCGCGTGTTATCGAGCCGCTCCCTGGCCTCGGCAACGTCGATCTCCTCATCGGGAACCTCCCCAAGAAGGCCTTCCGCATCCAGGCCTATCCTTTCGTTGATGCTCTCGTTGAGCGAAGCCCACTCCAATTCCCCTTCTTTAAGTGAGATCTCAAGTTTCGCGCGTCCCTCACGCAACGTCTCAAGCTTGACCGCGACGCTTTTAAGATCGCGTTCAGCCGCTTCGAGCTGGGCTTTGGCTCCGTGACTATTATCCGCGGCCTGCTTTAACTTCTCGCCACGCTCATCGACGCTCGCTCGAAGTGTATCCATACACAGCGCGGGGTCCGCAAGTCTCTCTGTAACACCATCGAGGTCGGCCTTGTCACGACCGATTCTCCGGCGCATAGCCTCGATCCGACTTTCGAGCTCGGCAAGGTCTGTGCGAATCACCGTCAGTCGGTGCACGCAAGCCTCGCGTTTTTGCCGGACTTCAGCCTCGAGTACTTTCAGATCTTCGAGCGACTGCACCGCTTCACGGCGGCGCGCCTGCAGCGTAGCGTTTGCGGAATCGGATTCCTTGAGCCGTTCCTCCAGCGCATTTCGCCGGCGTGAGGTTTCAGTCAACGTAGCCTCGAGTAGCGTCAACCGCGTGCGGTGGCTACCTAGCTCTTCGCGTAACGACGCGCTCTCCAAACCGACAGCCTTGAGCCGTTCGTCGGCGCGCATCATAGCCTGTTTCTTCAGCTCAACGTCGCCTTCGGCCGAGACACGCTCGACCGTTAGTTCGTGCATACGCGTATCCAGTCCACTCAGCTCATCGCCGATGCGCTTGGCTAGGACCGTCGCCCCATCCAGCGCAGACTGTTCGCGACGTACACGGACCTCCGCGTCATCGACTGCGTGAGCCAGACGGCCCAGTTCCGCTTTTCGCGTGAGAATACCTTCGTCAACCGGCTTCCCGCTGCCACCACAAACCGTGCCGCAGGCCTCGACGACCTCACCCTCTCGTGTCACGAAGGTAAGGTCTGCACCGTTGGCTTTCCAACTTTGCGTCGCTTCCTCAAGTGAGTTCACGACCACTACGTTCTCGAGCAACGTAGACACTAACGTCTCATAGCGGCCATCGGCCTCTACGTGGCCGACGAGCATCTCGTAGCTGCCGGACGCGGCCACTACGCCGCTGCGTCCGCGCGGGTTCATTGGAATAAAGCCTGCTCGCCCGATCCCGCGTTCGCGCATGTAAGTCACGCCCGCTGCTCCCGAATCGGAGTCGGGGACAACGACGTGTTGTAGCTGGTCTTGGAGAACTGCTGCGACTGCACGTTCGTAGCCGCCTTCAATCTTGATGATATCGGCGAGAACCGCCCGAGCGCCGGTCAATTCACGGCCACCGTTCTGCATAAAAGAACGCACGCTGTCATCGAAACCGGCGAAGGACTCCTCCAGTTCTCGCAACGACTCTCGCCTCGAGCGTAGGGTCGACAGCTCGTCGCGCATTTCGGCGAAACAGGCTTCAATTTTGGCCTTGGCCTGCAATGCCTCGCGCAACTGAGCAGCGGTAGCTTCTTTGCCCTGCTCGGCGTCGCGGAGTTGTGATGTAACACGCCTGACAGTCGCCTGGCTCTGTTCGAGCTCATGCCTAAGCGTATCTCCACTCGACCGTAGCAGTTCCGCTTCTTCAGCCAGCCTGCTGATGCGGCCCTCAACCTGGCGAATTTGGCCGGTGAGCGCCTGACGTTCGTTGGCCGCAGCGGCTTCAGCCGCAAGCTTGCCGACGATCTCAGAACGCAGCTGCTCGGTGCCCTCGAGTCCTTCGTGGATCTCGCGCTCCAGAGACTCGACAGCCTCACGCCTCTCGGTGCGCTGCCCTGCCATCGCCTCGAGGTCGGTCGAGAATATACCTGCCTCGGTCTCGGCGCGTCCCTGTTCGCTCTTGCGCTCGCCGATCTTTACTTCAAGACCGGAAAGTTCGTTGCTCGCCTCGGCAACGATCCTGTGCAGTTCTGCCGAACGGTTGGTCAAGAACTCCTTCTCTTGCTCAAGCCGCGCGAGTTCTCCTTTTGCTTCGTAGTGCGCCTGGCGTGCACGTTCGACAGTGTCGGTATGCCGTCCCAATGCCACCCGCAGTTCATCACACTCTTGTTCCTTGGCCGCCGATCCCGTCTTGATCTCGGCCTCTCTCGTCCGCGCCGCATTGAGTTCCAAGGCTACCGTTGCGGTTCGTTCCTGGATGCCGCGCAGCTTGAATGCGGATATCGCCTTGTCGATCTCGGTCTCCTCGACCTTGAGTTCCTGGAAACGGACGGCCCCTCTGGCCTGACGGCGCAACGAATTCGCTTGCCGCTCCAACTCGTGGACGATGTCGTTGACGCGCAGCAGGTTGTCGCGGGTACGGTCGATTTTGCGTTCAGCCGCAAGTTTTCGACTGCGGTAGAGCGTGGTGCCCGCGGCCTCCTCAATCAGGAGTCGCAACTCTTCGGGCTTCGCAGCTACTACGTGTCCAACGCGACCTTGCTCAATGATGGAATATGCTTTGCTGCCGACCCCGGTCCCGAGAAACAGCTCAGTGATATCTCGCAATCGACAGGTGTTGCCGTTGATCCGGTACTCCGACTCGCCGGATCGATACAGGCGACGGGTCAGCTGGATCTCCGGCGCTTCGCGCAGAAGCGACTGAAAGGACGGCGCAAGGCCTTCGTCATCCTGTGTCCCCTCTTCAGGAATTTCGGGTGGATCCTCGTTGTCGAACGCAACGGTGACCTCGGCCATCCCAAGAGGGCCGAATTTCTCGTTGCCGGAGAAGATCACGTCGCCCATGGCCTGACCGCGTAAGTGCTTCGCACTCTGCTCGCCCAGAACCCAGCGAATCGCATCGACGATGTTCGATTTGCCGCAACCGTTGGGACCGACGATCCCAGTTATGCCCTCGTCGAAATCGAGGACGGTCCTCTCCATACAGGACTTGAATCCGGACAGCTCTAAACGCTTGATCCTCACCGCTCACCCACTCCTTGGCCGCATTCGAACCGCCCGGTGCGGTTCCGAAGGTCTAGTATCCACCCCGCCGCCGGAGCGTTCAAGTCTGCGCACCCAAAAGGATCGTGGTTGGGCCGTGCGCGACACACAAGATGTTGCGCTCAGAACCCCTACGAACGTCAAGGTCAGAGGAGTTGCGTCTCGGTGTCGGTTTCCCATAAGTCGATGCCACCGAGGAAAGGCCGCCACTCAATGTAGGGCGGTGAAACCAGGCTCCGGGCGACGAACGGCGTCCAACTCGGACGCGTGGGTTTCTTACGAAGACGCATCCGCGCCTGTTCGGGACGGCGCCCGCCTTTGCGACGGTTGCACTCGATGCAGGCGCAAACGACGTTCTCCCACGTCGTCAGGCCACCCTGCGTACGCGGGATGACATGGTCCAGGTTGAGCAGACTCGGGTGATGCCGCAAACCACAGTACTGGCAGGTGGAACCGTCGCGGACGAAGATATTGTGGCGACTGAATCGGACTTCGCGGCGCGGGAGCCGATCAAACCCGGTGAGTAGAATAACGCGGGGGACCCGCACATGAGAAGCAACCATGCCAATCGAGGGGTGTCCGTTGCACTCGAGCCGATGCCACTCGGCGAAGGCGAAAGTGCGGTATTCTTCATCTACCGCCCTAGCCACCCCACGGTACATGAGGGAGAAGGCACGCCTGGCCGAGGTCACATGAATGGGCAGATACGAGCGGTTAAGAACCAGGGCCTTCGCCCCCTGTAGCGTGGAAGTCGTGGCGGCAGTCATAGCTCGTCGTGCCTATCGGAAACCTCGCTCCGCCTCCGCCGCTCGCTCGCCGGGCGACGGGCACTCTATAAAAGGCTCCCGCAACGCCGCTGTCACTCTCATCCGCGTTCTCTACCAGCTCCGCTCGTTGATAAGCTGCGCTATTGTGGTAGTTTTCCCGGGCAAATGCGACCCACCCCAAACATCGGAGCCCCCCATCCGGGCGCGCCGGGGCCACACTACCAGCGTCGCGATCAAGCAAAATTTTCCGAGGGCGGCGTGCAAAGCCTCCACCGCATTAGCCGCGCCCTCGAAGCCGGAGTTCACCATTGCGAAAACAGATCATCATTAATTCGGCCAAGAGCGAGGTCCGCGTGGCCCTGCTTGAGAACGGCAACCTCGCCGAGGTCCACATTGAACGCAGCGGTGAGGAAGCCGCCGCGGGGAACATTTACCTGGGCAAAGTGCTACGCGTCTTGCCCGGGATGCAGGCCGCATTCGTCGATATAGGCCTGGAGAAGGCAGCCTTTCTCCACTCCTCCGACATTGTCGACTTCTCGACCGATGCAGGTGACAGCGACGAAGAGATTCAGTACGACGAGCCCAAGCGCAAGCGCGACGACTCGTCGATCGAGAAGAAGATCAAGAAAGGGGATGTTCTGATCGTCCAGATAGCAAAGGAACCGATAGGGACCAAGGGCGCGCGCATAACCTCCCACGTTTCAATCCCCGGACGCTATATAGTCTACATGCCGACCGGCCACCAGATCGGCGTCTCGAAGCGGATCGCCGACGAGAAAGAACGGCGGCGTCTACGCGAAACCGTCTCCTCCGCACGGACCAAAGAAGGTGGAATCATCGTCCGCACCGCCTGTCAGGGACTCCCCAAAGGCGACATCAGCGAAGACGTGGTTGGTGTCGAGCAGACCTGGAGTACTGTGCGTGAGAAGGCCGAAAAGGCCAAAGCTCCTGCCCTGCTTTACAGCGAACTCGACCTTGTCCTCCGAAGCGTACGCGACATGCTGACCGAAGACGTCGATGAAATCGCAGTCGACGAACCTGGCGATTTCGAACGGATCAAGCGTTATGTTTCCGGTTTCATGCCGCACCTCTCCGAGCGCATCGAGCTCTACGAGGGGATGGTTCCCGTGTTTGACCGCTACGGGGTCGAAGAACAGATCACGCGGGCAACTGACGCTAAGGTCTGGCTGAAGTCGGGTGGCTACCTGGTCATCGATCAGGGCGAGGCGTTGACAATGATCGACGTCAACACCGGACGCTTCGTTGGAAAACGGAGCCAAGAAGAAACAGTGTTCCGAACTAACCTCGAGGCAGCCGATGAGTGCGTCAGCCAACTGAGGCTTCGCAACATCGGCGGCATAATCATCATCGACTTCATCGACATGGAGGAGCACTCCAACCGTCGAGCGGTAACCGATGCACTCGAAAAAGCGCTCGCTAACGACAAGGCGCGGACGACGATTCTGCGTATTTCGGAACTCGGGCTCGTACAGATGACGCGAAAGCGTACCAGGGAGAACCTCGAGCGGTTGCTCTCCAGCCCTTGCCCCTACTGTGACGGTCGCGGACGTATCAAATCGGTCGAGACGGTGGCCAACGAAATTCTCCGACGCATCCAAAAAGAAGCCGCGAGTTCGAACCGCAAACAGGGGCGCGTATCGGTGCGTGCGAACCGGGACGTGATCTCGTATCTTTATAACGATGAGGAAGACGCAATTCGCGCGTTGCAAGAGCGCCTAGGGCGAAGCGTCACGCTCCGGGTGGCCGAGAAGTATCATCAGGAGCAATACGATGTGGTTGCCGCCTGATGCTCGTGGCACACATTAAAGTCGCGACGGCGATTGCCGTCGGCCTGCTGGTCTGCATTCCGGTCTCGCAGGTGCATGCGGGCTCGATCACTCTCGAAGTCAAAACCACCGTCGACGTGGCCAGTGGGATTGCCGCCTACGTCACGGTCACGAATCGCGGCGACGAGGCGGCCTACGGACTGTATCCGACCGCCGCGTTTAAAGATCTCACAGCCAAAGGAGCCGCGATCAATAGCCTGGATCCCGGCAAGACCCATAGCTGGCCTGTCCGGCTCACTACCACCCCGCCAAATGTGGGCATCTACAGCCTAATCGTCAAACTCGACTACCAGGACGCCAACCAGTACCCCTTCGAAGTTCTGACTGCAGCCCCCTTCAACGCCGGAGTTGCGCCCAAGCCACGGATCGCCGGCCATTTCTCTGTATCGCCGACCGCACCGGGAGCGACCACCAACGCCAGGCTAAACCTGAGGATGCCAAGGGGGCGGGTGGCCCGCGAACTCGAGGTCGAGATCTACGCCCCGCGCGGTGTATCTCCGACCTACCTAAAGCGCCGCGTGCAACTCTCCAAAGAGCGCCAAGCCAGTATACCGATCAACCTCAAGGTCGAGTCCTTGCTGCCGGGAAGTGCGACTCCGCTTTACGCAATCGTCACATCGCTAGACGAGAACATTCAACAAAGCGACACTATTCGCGGGCGTGTCACCGTGGTCGAACCGACCGCTAACCTAGACACCGACGCGTTCTCTGCGCTTTTGACGGCGCTATTGCTGTTCACCGCCGCTTTGATGGTGGTTACGGGACTTCACGGCGACGAAGACCACCACGACGGCGCCTGGGCACGATGGCTGGAATACGCCTGCGTCAGCGCCACCACCGGGATCCTGTTGTACCACTATCCATGGGATCACCTGCTGGCCGCTACCACGACAGCAGGCGGCGACATGGCGTCCTTGTACTATCCGACAAAGGTCATGGCGGAAGACCTGCTGCCGACCTGGCGTTGGACCGGCTGGACGATGGGCAACTATGCAGGCTTCCCCATCTTTCACTTCTACTCCACCTTCCCTTTCGCTTTGATCGCCTGGCTCGGTCACGTGATGCCGATGGAGGTGGCGTTCAAGCTGGTAACCCTGCTCGGACCCACGATCCTTCCGGGCTGCGCGGCCTACCTCATGCGCTCGCTAGGATACGGCCGCGGAGCCGGAGCGATAGCCGCAGCTTCAACGCTCCCCTTCTTGTTCCAGCAGGGCAACTCGATGTGGGGCGGTAACATCCCGTCGGTCCTCGCAGGTGAGTTCAACCACGCCATCGGCATCTCGTTGTCGCTAGTGTTCATCGGAATGCTCTACCGGGCGCACGATGGACGCATGTCCTGGGTTTGGCCGGGGATACTCCTGGCCGTAATCGGTCTGTGCCACACCTTCGCCTTCGCTGCTGCGGTTTGGTACTCGCTGTTTTTCCTATGGCCACGTAGCAACCCCCAGCCGCTATGGCGCATCCTCCTCCCCGCCTACATCCTCGCGTTCCTGCTGCTGTGTTTTTGGGGCCTGCCGGTCCCTGCCCGGCTCAAATTCACCACCGAGTTCAGTGTCATCTGGAACATCAAGAGCTGGATGGAAGTGGTTCCGAAACCGCTCTGGCCGGCAGCGGTTCTCGCGCTTGTCGACATGGCGCTGATGCTGATGCACTTCGTCGGTCGCGCCTGCGGGCGACTTGGGGTCGGCGGCATCCTCGGTGCGGTCGGACGGGCCATGGCCGGCATGAAGCCGTTTGTTCTTGAACGCGACGGCTTCATGCTCTTTGTGCTGGCTGGGATGGTGCTCTTTTACTTCGTCACACCGGCAATCGGCTTTCCCGATATCCGTTTCATTCCGATCGGTCAGATCTTCATCGGACTTATGGCGGCGGACGTCATCTATTGGGCTGCCGGAAAGATCGGGCAGCGCCCGATGATCGCAATTGCCTGCGTATTGGCAGGACTGGCCTGGACGGAGGCACACATCGGATACGTACCTTCATGGCTGGCATGGAACTACTCGGGCTATGAGCGCAAGCCGACCTGGGATCTGTTCAAGTCGATCAACGACCACATCCGCGGAGACCGTAACGACCCGCGCGTAGTGTTCGAGCACTCTGAAGCCCACAACCGATTCGGGGGATCACGCGCTTTCGAAAACCTGCCGTTGTTTGCAGGACGTTCAACCCTGGAGGGGGTCTTCCACCAAGCCTCGCCGAACTCCCCTTTTATTTTCTACCTGCAGTCTGAGGCCTCGGAGAAAGCGTCGGGGCCTTTCCGCCAGTACACCTACACGCGGCTCAACCCCGGGCTCGCACTACCGCACTTCCGACTCTTCAACGTCAGTGACGTCGTCGTGGTCTCCGATGCGGCGAAAAAGGCATATGGCGAGCATCCGGACTACGAGCTGACGTTCAGCGAAGGGGCCTACGAGGTCTATGCCGTCAAGGGAGGCGATACCGGCTACGTCGTAGCCGCCGAGAACGAACCGGTGCTGTACGAGGGCCCGAAGTGGAAGCTCGCGTTCATACGCTGGTACAAGCATCCCGAGCTGCTCGATACGCCGTTGGTGCCTGCGGATCTGCTCAGCGAAGATGAGCGTCGCAAATTCGTACAGCGAACCGACTCCGTCACACGTATCCCCGAGAAACCCTACGACCATGCGTGCAAAGTGACCAGCGAGCTCGAGCAACACCGCATACATTTCACGACCGACTGCCCGGGCCGTCCCCACATTGTCAAAGTCTCGTACTTCCCTCAGTGGAAGACCCGCGACGGCTCAGCTGTCCAGCTGGTGAGCCCGGGCTTCATGCTGGTGACACCGAGCGGAAAAGAGTTTGAGCTGTATTTCGGACGGGAGATGGTCGACTGGATCGGAGTCATCCTCACCCTGACCGGGATCCTTCTGGCGATCGTCTGCCTGATTCGTCCTCGCACCGCCGCTGCAGTCGCCGATGCGACCCTGCGTCCTTTCTCAGGGTTGCTTCCCGCCTACGAGCGCTATCGGTTCCCAATCGCGGTCGTGTTCGTTGCTGTTGGTACTCTCGCCAGTTGGTCGATCCGGACCTCACTACGTGCGCCCGACCTCGGCTACTCTGAAGCGCAAACTGCCTACCGCGATCGTAACTTCGACGAAGCCGTCGGGCGACTCGAAGACCTCACGGCCGAGGATAAGGATACCTTCCGACAGGCCACCGGGCTGTTTCAGCTTGGCGTCAGCCACAGCGAGATCGGCAATTTTGCCACCGCGGTTTCAGTACTGGAACGGCTACTGTTCGAATTCCCGAACATAAACTACGGAGTCAGTTCGCGATTCCATCTCGCCCGCAGCTACGCCAATCTCGGTATGCGTGACAAAGCCCTCGAGCACGCACGCGCAGTAAAAGAACTCGCCCCAAACACTGGCTGGACACAGAGGTTGGAAAAAGAGTTCCCCGATCTCGCGGGGTAGCCCAAGGTCGAGTTATTCGTGATCAGCGGATTCGGCCGCGACGAGCGCATCGACTGATTCGCCAACGACGTTAAGAATTGCACGAGCGGTAAGTTCGACCGCGTCTTGATCGCGGCCGGCTGCCGACGTGCCGGCGACAGCGACAGCAGATGGACGGCCCGGCAAATGGACGCCCGCGATCACCGCGCCGGTGGCACGCGCGGGAGAATCGATTCCCAGCAGGAACGCAAGCGTCGGCGCCACGTCGGTCGCATCAGCTCGTGCATGCCCGCGCAGCGAGCGCCCGCAATGGAGCGCCATCTGCGCGAGCGGAGCGGTGCCACTGCCGGCAACACCTTCGGCCTCAGCGGGCGCCTCGGCCACTTCAAGATCGACAATCACAGCCACGCAGGCATCAGGCCCGGCCGCCTCAATGAGCGCGCCAACACGTGCGTCAAAAGCCCGATGAGCGCGGGCGACCGCTTCTTCGTTCCACCTGATCTGCGTATCGGTCGCATCGTCGAATTCAGGAGAGTGCCGATAGCCGCGCTCACCGCGTGCGACGAGGCCGGGGACTGGATCGAAGTAGAACATCACGTCCCATTTCTCTCGGGCCAGTCGACTCGCAAGCGCATATAGCCGCTGGGACGTCTCTACGGTCAGATCGTAGAGAAACCCGGGCGCTTCGCCAGATACCGTAAAGAACGGTGTGCCGTAAAACAGCGCATCGTTGGGAGCGGTCCCGCCATCCTCGGCTTTGCCGACCTTGTAAACCGGAGAGAGAAAGTAGCGCGATCTTGAGGTTCGGAAAACCTTGAAAGTACCAAAGGCGTCACCGACCGAAACGGGGATCCAGGCTGACCACTCCCGACGCTCCAGTGAGCGAACAGCCGCACCGATTCTCTCCAACGCATCGGGATACGGCCATAGCACACTCCCGGAGGCTATCCTGGCTTCATCGAGCAGGGTGCCGTAGTTGCCGCCGATGAAATGCTCAGCCGATGGCATTCCGACGACTGTAAGGGTAGCACTCGACTCCGCAGCCACTCCGGGGACCCCGACGGCGACAGAGCGTAGCCCGGCCAAAGAGGACGTGCGCCAGAGGCCGGTACCGCCGGCACTTGCCGAAGGATCGGCCTCGTAGGTAAACACCTCGCGCCCTTCGAAGATACTCCGCCAGAAACCCTCGGAAGTGGCGCTCCGCCAGCCCTGCAAGTCGACCTGGAGCCCCTCGGAAAAAAGCCAACGGGTGGTTGGACCCCAGTCGAGCGGCAAACCCGTGCCCGCGCTTGCCGCCCCGAATGCGGCTTCAAAGGCAATTACCAGCAAACGCGGGTGGTGTGCACCGCCACGCGGAAAAAGCGCGGCCGCGACGAGAAGGACCGCAGCAGATCGAAGGATGTAGTTTAGCACCTAAAGGCTCCCAGCCAGGCCCAACCCATCACAATACACCGCAAGCGATGATCGCGGCGACAACTCTACCAACAACCGCGGCTAGACATGCTGACATCCCGACTTTAGACTAGCCGAGCCTCCAGTGCACGGGCGCACTTTTCGAATTCGCGGCTAATGGCCACACCTGAATACTCTCTTGTCGTCCCCGTTTTTAACGAGGAGACCTGCATCGCGCAGATGGTCGCCCGTGCCGGCGCTGTGATGGCCGCGGTCGAGGCTAATTACGAGCTTATTTTCGTAAACGACGGAAGCCGTGACGGCACCCTTGCCGAGATTCAGCGTGCCGCATCCGAAGACGACCGTATTCACTACATCAGCTTTTCTCGAAACTTTGGCCACCAAATGGCGCTTTCGGCGGGTCTTGAACACGCCCGCGGCAACGCCGTCATCTCACTTGACGGTGACATGCAGCACCCCCCAGAGTTGATCCCAGAGCTGATCCGGCACTGGAAGCAAGGTCACGAAGTCGTCTACACAGTGCGGGTATCCAACCGCGGACATCGGGCCAAAGAGTTCGTCTCGCGAGCATTTTATTGGCTGCTGCGAAAGCTGACCGGCGTTGAGGTCCCGACCGGCGGAGCCGATTTTCGCCTGCTCGACCGCAAAGTCGTCAATGCTTTCAACGACTGCGAAGAACGCTTCGTATTCGTGCGCGGACTGATCCCGTGGCTCGGCTTCCGCCGCAAGGCCGTCCCTTACGAGGCCGAGGAACGCTTCGGCGGCGAAACCAAATACGTCGCGAGTAGGATGCTGAGTTTCGCCCTGGACGGAATCTTCTCGTTCTCGACAGTGCCACTGCGCCTGATCACCCTTTTGGGAATCTTCACGATGTCGCTCGGTGCCATCTACGGAATCTACACGGCGGTCGTATGGCTATTCTCTCGCACGGTTTCGGGTTGGGCTTCACTGGTATTCATCGTCTTGATCTTCAGCGGCACGCAGCTGTTGAGCCTCGGGATCTTGAGCGAGTACGTCGGCCGTATCTACGAAGAGGTCAAACACCGACCACGCTACGTCGTGGCCGGGATCAGTCCCGCACTCCGTCGTGAAGAGAGCGCGCCCGGGTCGTCATGAGAACACTGCTGTGCACAGCGCTGGCCGGATTGATCGCTGCGACCGTTCTCGGCTGCGACGGCGACACGCTGACATTCGGCGGCGGTCGCCTGAATGAGGAGAACGACGACGTCAACGTGAACGGTGACGTCGATGACACGCGCCTACAGACAGCCAGTGGAACGATTACCGCAACTCCGGTCGGCCGCGACCTGATTGTGTTGGTCTATACCGATCTGCGCTGCTGCAACGCCAACTTCAGCCCGGCCACCAACACTCCATTCCGATTGATCAACTTCACCGTTCCGCCTTTCGACTCGGTTGAACTCGCTGACTTGAAATTCGTCGACGTGGAGACGCTTATCATCGCCGGCGACACAGGGTCGTTCCAGGTCGGCGATATCACCGATGGAGATATAACGGTTCTCTTCTTGCTCGATGAGACTGACCCCGACGGGACCGCCGACCCAGGTGACCCCGTTGCCGTCGTTGATGATCCCGACCAACGGCTCGTCGATGTCCGGCCAGGGCGTACACTTACCCTCGACACGGTCGACATTACTTTCGCCACGAACTTTCCCGGCGGCAAAGCCGAAGCCAGAGAAATCCGTATCACCTCGCCTACGGCGAACTGACTCGCCCTCTACATATAAGAACCGCCGGTGACCAACACTACGTTGCCGGTCACGTAGTCGGCCAGTGGCGAGGACAGGAAAAGGACCGGCCCCGCGGCATCGCGTGGGGTACCCGGGCGACCGATAGGAATCATTTTGATCGCCATCTCACGCATCTGATCGGGGATGCCGAGTTGGACCTGTTTGCCGTCGACTTCGGACTTCTGGCCCGGCTCTTTCGAAGCGGTTAGCCGCGTTTCGATGAACCCATACGCAACCGCGTTGACGTTTACCGCCAGTCGGCCCCACTCCTTCGCCAGAGATTTGGTGACACCGACGATCCCCATCTTTCCAGCCGCGTAGTTCACCTGCCCGGCGTTTCCCGCAACACCGCTGGTCGATGAAACATTAACCACTTTACGGTGACTCACGCTGCCGCTCTCAGCCTCCGATTTAGCAAGATCGCGCCAAACCTTAGACGCCTCGCGCAAGATCCGGAACGGGGCGGTCAGATGGCAATCAAGCATCGCCTCCCACTGCTCGTCCGACATCTTGTGAATGACACCGTCCCAGGTATAGCCGGCGTTGTTGACAATGATGTCGAAACCGCCGTATGCATCCATCGCCGTTGAGATAAGAGTGCGCGGGAACTTGGGGTCGGTAACCGAACCAACCGCCGCTTCGGCCTTGCCCCCGCTCTTTCGGATCGCAGTAACTGCGTCTCCGGCCACCTCGGCTTCAAGATCGTTGACCACCACGTTGGCGCCGTGCTCGGACATCAGCTCCGCAACTGCCCTGCCTATTCCGCGTCCGGAACCCGTAATAATTGCCGTTTTGCCTTCAAGTAGTCCCATGCTTGCCATCGTCTCCCGGTGCTTAGTTAGACCCACTCAGCTTCAACCAAACAGTCCGATCTTCTGAAGTAAGATGACAACTACGGCAACCGGTGCGACAAACCGCACGCACAGCCGCCAGAGCGTAAAGCCGCCGCTTCCACCCGCCCCGCTGTAACCGGCCAACGCGCGCTCGACCGGCAACTTCCAACCGACGAATAGTGCGATCAACAATCCGCCGACCGGCAACATGACTTCGCTCGCGAGCCTGTCCGCCCAGCCAAGAAAGTCACCAGACATCGCAGACGGAATCCCTAACGCGAAGATCAACCCGCCGGCACCCCAGGCGGCACTCGACCTGGACCAGCCGAATTCATCGATCAAGAACGCGACCACAACCTCGAGAAGTGAGATCGCCGAAGTAAGCGCTGCAAACAAGAGGAGCGCAAAGAACAGCGTCGAAAGCATCGCCGAGGCCGGCATTCGCAAAAGCGCCTCGGGAACCACGACGAAGACGAGGCCGGGGCCATACACGGTCGAGTCGAGCCCGAAGCTGAACACCAGCGGGAAGATCACCAACCCGGAGAGCACTGCGATAAGGGTATCCATCGAAGCGATCAGGCACCCCGACCTTAGGACGCTGTACTCGTTGTCGAGATAACTGCCGTAGGTAATCATCGCGCCCATTCCGAGACTCAAGGAGAAGAAGGCCTGCCCCAATGCAGCCAGCACACCATCCCATCCAAGATCGGTAAAACGCGGGGTCAGAAAGAACGAAAGGCCTTCAGCGGCCTTTTCCGAGGTAAGCGCGTAGCCGAGCAAGACCAGGAGGAAAGCCACCAACAGCGGCATCAGAACTTTGCTCGCGCGTTCGATACCGGCCTCGACCCCGCGCGCAACTACCGCGACCGTAGCTAGCATAAAGACGGCTTGCCAGCAGATCTGGCGCAGCGGACTCCCAGTCAGACTTTCGAAAACAGACTGCATCGACGCGCCGGACTGCAACGTTCCGGTGAGCGACATGAACAGATAGTCAAAAGTCCAGCCGGCAACTACGCCGTAGTAGGACAGGATAACAAACCCCGCCACTACGCCGAGCATGCCGACAAGCGGCCACCCCCCTCCGGGTGCCAACGCCCGCAGTGCACCAACCGGGTTGCGCTGCGTCGAACGCCCCAGCAATACCTCGGCAACCATGATCGGCACGCCGACCGCAAGCACCGCTGCAATGTAGACCAGAACAAAAGCTCCGCCGCCATTCTGACTCGTCGAATAAGGGAAACGCCAGACGTTGCCCAGCCCTACCGCCGAGCCGGCTGCGGCCAATATAAAGCCTGCGTGTCCACTCCAACTGCCTCGCGAACCACCACTCATGGAAACCCTCCGCGCGGATACTATACAGGTAGAAGCGTATCGGCAGAATGCCTCAGCGGTTGATCACAGCGGTTGTCGAGGCTGCTTTCTTGAGGGCGAAACGGCGGCGGGAGGCGGCCGCAAACAAGGCAATGCCGAGCAGAACCGGCCGATGCGCGCGCACGGGGAGGTGGCGCGGCGCAGAAACGACGATCAGCTGATACGCGGAGAATTCAGAGCCAGAAACGCGACTCCCAGAACAACGCCTACAATCCAACCGACCCATACGACAGCGGGGACTCTGTCGACGATTCTCACGGCGTAACTAGCTAGCTTTGGGTAACTCATCCTCTTTGCTCCCTCGGCGTCCCCCCCGCTCCCCGCGGCGAAACTCCATTCATTAGCGCGAGAGTAAGCTCGATATAAGTCCTACGTCAATAGTCGCGTGGGTCGATTTTCCCAATCTTTTCGTATGATCGTAAGCGCAACTGCTTTATGTTCGGTGAGGTGATGAAAACCAGGACAAAAGACGCCGTATTGTGTGCTCAGGCCGCAGGAGACGCCGGATCGGTGGTCGTCGCACTACACGGCCTCGGCGATACAGCGCAGGTCTGGAGTGGCGCAACTGAGGGGCTCCAGTCCGCGCACCGCGTCATCGCGCCGGATCTACGGGGATGTGGGGAGTCTGAACGCGGTACGGCCGACTACAGTCTCGCGCAACTTGCGGACGACACCATCGCTCTGCTGGATGTCGCGGGGGTCGATAACTGCCACCTAGTCGGCCACTCGCTTGGCGGCGTGATCGCACAGGAACTACTCACGCGCTTCCCGCAAAGATTCCTCTCCGCCGTCCTTATTTCGTCCTCCAATAAGGTCGGTGAGAAAGCCACGCGGAGCTGGCTGCGCCTTGCCGAAGTGGTCGAGGCACGTGGAGAGGTCCACAACTCACCAGAAACTGCAGAACGCGGCTTCTCAACGGCGTTCGCCGCTGCGCACCCAGATGTCATTGCCGCCAAGGCCGAGGCGGCATCGCGCTCCGACGCGGCCGTGTACGCGGCGCAGGCGCGCGCTGCGAGTTCATACGACTACACGGCGGCATTGGCTGCCTACCACGAGCCCGTTCTCATACTGCAAGGCAAGGCAGACCGGATCACCCCGATCGGTGGTTCGGTCCTCTTATCGCGTGCGTTTCCGAATGCGACACTTGAACTGCTTGAGGACACCGGTCACAACGTGCCAACCGAGATGGGTCCGCGTTTGGGCGAGCGAATAACTCGCTTCATCGCGGACATCGGATCCGCGCGCGGACAGGCATAGCTGCGCCTTCAAGGACCGCCGACACCGGTACCGAGGAATTCACGCAGCTCATCCGCCCGGGAGTGGTCACCTCCAGTTCCGGGCAGTTTAATGTCGAGATGCTGCGCAAGCCATGAGGCCTTGGCCTCGTCGGTCAGACCGACCCGGCTTAGCCAGTACTTGTCCTCGGGCACCCTACCCGGCCCTTCCATGTGGCAGGCACCGCACTCGAAGTAGCCTTCGGGCACCTGCTGGGGCTCCGCTCCCGAAGCCGGCGCGTCTGCCTCGCCGGGCCCCTGCACGACAACTCCGCCGAGATTGTAGCCCTCGACGGCCTCGAAGTAACCGACGATCTTGCTGGCCTCCTCGTCGGAGAGGCCGAAGGTCGGCATGCGCACCTTCAGCCACGGACGCATCCGGACGGGCGCCTTGAGGAACTCAACAAACCAGTCGGATTGGACCTTCAGGCCCTCACCGCGCAGCACCGGAGGGGCGTTCACGATGTCCTCGTCCTTGTAGTACTTGCGAATCGCCCCTTCGAGACCATCCAAGCTGTGGCAACCCTGGCAGTTGTAGCGTGTGATCGACTCGCGTCCGGCAAGTGCCGCTATCGCTCCCGGAGCGTTGTGAGCGGTGTAGTGCTCGCCGAGCTTTGACTCGACCTTGCTCGCCAAGAACACGGTCAACGCGCGCGCGTCGCTCTCGCTGAAGCGGAACATCGGCATGGCAGACACGAGGCGCTCGGTCGCATATGTGCGCGGCGTCAGGATCTTGTTGAACGTCCACGCGTCCCACGTCTTTTCGAGATCGTCGCGGTTGCCGAAGGCGAGTTCGTCGGGGTGTTTGCCGCCGAAGGTCGAGAGCTCAACACTGACGCGTGATTCGCCTTGCATACCGTTGACGACGTGGCAGCCGCCGCAGCCGTACCTGCGCACCAGCTGCTCGCCGCGCGCAATCGTTTCTTCCTCGGCCAACCGCTTACGCAACGCCGGGTCGGGCGCAGCCGGGTTCTCTTTCTTGAGCGTCATCAAGTAGGAGGTTATCGCGCTCGCCTCCTCGTCGCTCACGCGCAGGCTCGGCATACGCGCAACCTCTGAGTAAGCGCGCGGGTTTTGCAGCCAGTGGAACGTCCAGCGCGCGTCCGTCTTCTCGGCTATGCGCGCCAGGTTAGGCCCGGTGTCCTTACTCTCGGCAACCTGGCTCGCAAACTGGTCTTCCTCGAACCCGTGGCACCCCAAGCACCCGAGACTCTGGGTCAGCTCCTTGCCGCTGGCGACCTGCGCCGCCTTGCCGGGGTTGACGCCGGTGGGTTCTTCGTGGGTCTCAAGCCAGGCAAGACCGTCCTCCAGAGAGGACGCGAGAAGATAGGCCGCAACGTCGATGGCCTGCTCCCGGTCGAACAGGAAGTCGGGCATACGTGTACGCGGCCTGAAGGTGTGCGGCTCGTTGACCCACTCGACCAGCCATTCCGGTTTCGCCTTGGCGGCGATTCGCTTGAGCGAAGGCCCAGCACTGTCTAAGTGCTCGAAGCCCTCGAGCAAATGGCACCCGTGGCATCCCATCTCGCGAAACAGCGATTCGCCCCGCGCCGCGACGTCGGCGCCCTTCATGCCCAGCGCCGAGGGATGGCAGGTCAGGCATTTTGCCTGAATCTTGTCAGCCTTGGGAAGAAGAGGGTCTTCCCAGTGCGCAACCTCGCCGTGCGCCTGCTCGACCGAGTTGATCGAGGGCCCCTGCCCCCCGTGGCAAGGCGTACAACCCATCTTCTCGTGGTTGCCGAGATAGTAGGCGCGGTCGGGGTGAGTCTTGATCGGGTTCTCTTCTTCTTCGAATCCGGCGGTGTCAATGGGGACATGGCAGTTCTGACACCGGTCGACGCGGTCGACCCACTGCTCGAAATTGTTGCGCTCGAAACCGGGAAGAACGACCTGGTCGATCACCGGGACCTTAGGGACCCTGTAGCCGAAGACACTCAGCGAAACCGCGTCGAGTTTTAGCGCCAGAAGCTCGCGAGTCTTGTGGTAGGGTCGTAGTTTCTCGGTGATCTCCAGCTTGCGCTCGTCTGCCTGAGCAAGCTCGGCAACGATCGCGTCGCGTTCTCCTACGGTATGATCGTAGGTCTTTTCGGTTTCGATCTTCTTCTCGAGCAGACTGTCGAGCCGCGCTTTCTCTTTGTGGCCGTCTTTACCTTCGTGCCTGGCTTTCTCGTAGTAGTACCAGGCCTCCTCGATCTCGCCCTTGACGAAGCGGAAGTTGAGATCGTCCTCAAATACGCTGATCTCCGCGGCGGTCAGTTTCTTTTGCAGTTCGCGTACACGAGCGGCAGTCTCGTTCGTCGCCGCGCCCCCTGCTTCGATCTCCCCGAGTTCCTTCGTAAGCGCGACGTAAGTCTCGTCGGCTTCCAGCTTTTGCCGGTCCTTGACCAACTCCGCTTCGTACTTGCCGATCGCAAATCGATAGAAATCGGTTTTGTACTTCTTCCAGAGGTGTCGGGAGAAAGTGTCCTGCCAAAGCGCCCAGAGCATGCAGCCGATCAACAGGGCGATGAGAAGCAGGAACAATGCGCCGTAGGAACGTTTCTCCTCGGCCTCTACGGTGCCGCGACCAATCACCCTTCGACTCCTTCCATTGCAATCATGACGGCTCGAGTATCCTTCCGCCGTAAAACAGCGCCATCCCCGAAACTGCCATCGCGAGTTCTCGCGTCAACGAGGCCTGCGATGTCAGTCCCGCGAAAAGCGCGAAACCCACCCCCAGCAATCCGGCCACCTGTAGGCCCTTGGCTATATAGAAAAGCAACGTCCACGACCTAAATGTTAATCCATGGTGTCACCATGATGTACTGCACGTTGAAGCCCAGGCGCAGCACCATCTTCAGGACGACTGCAATCATGTTCAGATAGAGGAAACTCACAAGACCGAAGCGGGCCATGCCCCAGCGCGCCATGAATTCCTTACCCTTCTTACGTACGACCCACACGTACAAGAGGATAGTGCCGAGGACGAAGTACGCGCTGGTCAGAACCAACCCGAAGGCAGCAGACACCCAGTAATCCCGCAGCCCGAACACGTAGGGCAAATCGACACTGGTGAGCGCCACTACCTTGTGCGAATCCCACGGGTCCCACGGCCAGAACCAGTTCCAACCAGGACCCCGTAAAAATGTTCCGACGATAATCAGCGAAATCCACAGAACGTGGAACCCGATGAAGAAAGTCTGAATCTCGTACTTCCGCTCTTTGTAAGTGTAGTAACCATTCCCCTTAGGGTTGATGTCGATATAGGGCAACACCATCAGGCCGATGATGATGAACGAAGGCAACACGACACCGGCGTGCCAAGGATCGAAATAGACCAGGATCTCCTGGAGACCCAGGAAGTACCACGGTGCCTTTGACGGATTCGGAGTTCGCGTGGGAGCAGCCGGTTCTTCCAGCGGCGCATCGACCAGCAGCGACCAGATAATCATTCCCGCCAGTACCAAGAGCAGACACAGGAACTCTACTCGGACCAGATGCGGCCAGGTATGAATCTTGTCATCGCCCGGCCCACGGGCCTTGCGCAGGGTGTTCTCGACGCGCACGGCCTTATCGAGCTGTGCCGGCGCCGTGCCCACCGTGGCAAGTACTTTCGGTTCGTTGGGTGCTGCCATTTCCTAGCGTGCCTCCTCTTCCACCACGACTACAGGGGCGGCCCTGACAACCCGTCACGCCGAATACGCCAAAAATGGACGATCAGGAATACGGTTGTAACCAACGGAATGAACACGCAGTGCAAGATGTAGAATCGCAGCAGCGTATGCGGTCCAATCTCGCCACCACCGAAGAGCAGCGCGCGTGCGTCGTAGACGTCGTTGACACCCACGAACTCGCGGAACGGCCCTTCGTGGCCGAGCAAAGGCGTCGCGCGCGCCATGTTCGAGCCGACCGTCACGGCCCAGATCGAAAGCTGGTCCCACGGAAGAAGGTAACCGGTGAAGCTGAGCAGCAACGTCAACACGAGCAGAATCACACCGACTACCCAGTTGAACTCGCGCGGCGGCTTGTAAGAGCCGGTCATGAACACCCGGAACATGTGTAGCCAAACCGCGATCACCATGGCGTGCGCAGCCCAGCGATGCATATTGCGCATGACCATCCCGAACGGCATGTCGAATTCGAGGTACTTCATGTCCGCGTACGCGTACTCGGCAACCGGCCGATAGTAGAACATGAGGTACACGCCGGTCACGATGGTAATGAGGAACATCAAGAAGGTTATACCGCCCATGCACCAGGTGAACTTTAGACGCACACCGTGACGCCGCACCTTGGAGGGGTGCAGGTGCAGCCACACGTTACCCGAAACCATCAGGACGCGGTTACGTGGAGTGTCGTCGTATCCATGACGGAACATCGACTGCCATACCGGACTGTTGACAATCTGTTCCTTAAACTGTTCCCACTTACTCATCGCAAAATCTCGCCCTTTCGCACCGTCAGCTCGTGAACTGTCGCGGCAGGTTACTTATACACGCAAGAATGCGCCAGCCTTTTCCCATTCACCGTTTTCTTGCCGGTACCTAACACCGACATCGATCAAGAGTTGGCCGTCCTCAGCCATTGCGACCCGCACGCGTTCCAGCGGACGCGGTGCCGGCCCCTCGAAGTTGATCCCGGTCTGGTAGAATCCGCTTCCGTGGCACGGACACTTGAACTTGCTTTCTGTACTGAGCCAGCGCGGCGTGCAACCCAGGTGCGTGCACTTAGCGTACAACGCATACATCCCAGTCTCGTTGCGTACGATCCAAACGCGAAAGTCTTTCTTGAACTTCTCGCTGACCTCGCCGATCGGAAAGTCGTCGGGACGGCCGGCCTTGAATGTGGTATCGGGCTTGAAGAGCACGCGTGGAAACGCCGAGCGCATGCCGGCCATCACGGTTGTGAGCGCGAACAAACCAAAACCGGCCCAGCCGAGCCTTCCGAAGAAGTCGCGACGCGACCAAACCCCCGGCATCTGCACCTTGTCGCGAGCACGACGGCTCACCTCCGAACTTTGCTCCTCGCGGCGTCGTGCGTGAAGAGCGTCCGCTTCTTCCTTGGTAAAGGTTTTCTCTACCTTGGCCATTTGTCCTCCGAGCGATCATCGGCGTATCCGGCTCTGTCGCTCATGCGTCCGACCCTGATGCGTCGCTTTCGCCTCTCACTTTACCGACCATCGCAGCAATTAAACCCCAGCAAACCATCAGTGTGCCGGCAACCATCAAAAGAAGACCGACCGGCGGAAATATCCACGCCAAGAGAAAGCCGACCGGTATCAACAGGAAACCGAGACCGACCGAGTGAACCCCGCTCCCGCCTTCGGCCGCCTTCGCACCCGTACCCGATGCGTTCGCTGCACCAACCGTTCGCGCGTGGTCTGCCGCTACAGGCAGCCTCTCCCTGACAAGGCTCACGGCGTAGTCGTGCAGCGATTCTTGATCAGCCGGATCACCGGTCTCGATGACCCCAGCCATATCTTCGGCCAGGTCCTCGAGTCGTTGTTCCAGAGAAGCTACTTTTTCACTCGTATCCGGTGTCGAATCAGGTTCTTCCGTACGCGCTCCCTCTTCTCGGATCCGTGCCAATCCGCTACCGGCTATTACAAACCGAAAACACCGTCAACCAGGCCCACACCTATAAGGGGGGGATCTCATGATGAATAAGTTATTGACGGCACCCTAATACATGGGACAAAACCAACTCGATGCGTCCCGCGCTTCCGCTTCTGATCACCATCGCTGCGGCCCCGCTGGGCTCCATCGGTGGAGCCTGCGCCGCTTGCGGTCGGACCACGCCGATTTGGCTTTGCGGCAGGTGCCGCCGATTGGCCGAAGCCTCGTGGACGGTACGGCGCGAAGCTCCATCCGTCAGCCCGAGCGAGCCGGAATTTTTCGCTTTGGCGCCCTACACCCCCACCCACGCCCGCAAGGGTGCGGAGAACCCGTTGAGGGATGCGCTGATCAGATTCAAGTATGGCGGCGACCGCATGACCGGCCACCGCTTGGCGGCACTCATGGGGACGACGTCTGCGACGCTGCGCGGACGATTCGACGCAGTCACCGCCGTTCCGCTGCACCCGGCGCGCCTGCGCATGCGCGGATTCAACCAAGCCGGTTGGTTCGCCCGTGCAGTCGCTTCGCACATCGGCGTCCCCACCGCGCCGCGGCTGCTGATTCGTACCGGCGCGAGCGTCGCTCAAACCGTACGCGGTGGCCGCAGCGCAAGACTTGCCCTAGTCAATCCGTTCGCTCTCGGCCGCGACGGTCGGCGCAGCCGGATCCCTCGGCGCGTGCTACTCGTAGATGACGTGCGCACCACCGGGGCCACGCTCGACGCATGCACTCAAGTGCTCTGCCGCAGGGGGGTCTCGATCTCCGTACTGGTCATGCTCAGCGCCCATCTTCGCCCCGACAATTGACGTGTGCGATGCGTTCAACCGATGGCTGCTTTGACATCCCATCGTCTCTTGGTTACTCGCAAGCGTGGCCCGAGGCCTCACCTATCGTCAGGCCGGCGTCGACATTGACGCCGCCGACCGCTTCGTTGGCCGCATCAAACGGCTTGCAAAGACGACCCACCGCAGCGAGGTACTGAGTGGGGTCGGACTGTTTGCGGCCGCTGCTAAGATCCCTAAAGGCTATAAGAATCCGATTCTTCTGACATCCGCTGACGGAGTCGGGACCAAACTACTGGTCGCCCAACTCGCCGGTCGCCACGACACTGTCGGTATCGACCTCGTGGCCATGAACGCTAACGACCTGCTGACCTGCGGAGCCGAGCCCTTCCTGTTTCTCGACTACCTGTCGGCCGGCAAGCTCGCATCTATCGACGCTGACGCCATCGTTAGCGGTATCGCCGAGGGCTGTAAACGAGCCGGAATGAGCCTGGTCGGTGGCGAGACTGCCGAGATGCCGGGTCTGTACCCGGACGGGGACTACGACCTGGCGGGATTCGCCGTCGGCATTAGCGAACACAAACGGCTGATCGACGGCTCGCGGGTTCGCGCGGGCGACGTGATCGTCGGACTGGAGTCCACCGGCCTGCATAGCAACGGCTTCAGTCTGGCCCGACGCGCGCTCGGAATCGGCAAGGCTGGGTCCCGCGGTGGTCGACTCACGACTGCGCAACGTGAACGGCTAGAGATTCTCATGGAGCCCACCAGGATCTACGTAAAACCTGTTCTCGCGGCACTCAAAGAGAAACTCACGATCAAAGCCATGGCGCACATTACCGGCGGCGGGATCTCCGGGAACCTTCCGCGGGTGCTACCTAAAGGGGCAGTAGCAGTGATCGACCGAAGCGCCATGCCCCTGCCGGAACTGTTTCGCGAGATCCGTGACGCCGGCAAAATCTCGGAGACTGAAATGGAACGAACATTTAACTGCGGGATCGGTTATACGATCGTCACCACACCGCGCGACGCCGACCGACTGTGCCGCTTCATGGGACTCCGACGAACACCCACGCGTATCATTGGAACGATAGCGAACGGACGCCGAGGCGTCCGTTACGCGCGATAAGGCTGAGGGCGTGTCCGGTTATCCGATCGGCGTCTTGGCATCGGGAAGCGGCTCGAACTTCGAGGCCGTCCACGACGCAATCATCGGCGGTTCTCTGGCGGCCGAGATCAAAGTCCTAATCTGCAACCGCCCTGCTGCCGCCGTCATCGATAAAGCGCAAGGACGACACGTACCCACCCGAATCATCGAGCACGGGACCTTTGCCAATCGCATGTCATTTGACTCCGCGGTTGCCGCTACGCTCGCGGACAACGGCGTCGAACTCGTCGTGTTGGCAGGCTTCGACCGGCTCGTAACCGAGACACTTCTTTCGCGATTCCCCAACCGCGTGCTCAACATCCACCCGGCGTTACTGCCCGCGTTCACGGGTACCAATGCGCAAACACAAGCCGCTGACTACGGCGTCAGGATCGCGGGTGCGACCGTCCATCTGGTCGACGACAAGGTCGACCACGGCCCGATTGTGGCACAGGTCGCCGTACCGGCTTTTCCGGGCGAGCCGGCCGAACGGCTGCAGCGGCGCATCCTCACCCAAGAACACGTGTTGTACCCGCTCGCGATCGGACTCTTCGCCGCGGGACGCGTGCGGGTTTCCGGACGTATCGTCGAAATCTCCGGGGAAGCCGAAGCAACCAACCCCCTCAGCGACCGGACGCTCTTTAGCCCGTCGATCGTGGGACGCATCGCCGACGACGATTAGCGTTACCTCACATTGCGGTAAAACGCCGCCAAGCGCTCGGGCGAAACGCCCAACAGGTACAGGCCCTTCAGGGTCCACATTCGAAGCGAGGTGCGGATCGCACCGCCGGCTTGCCAACGACGCGCCGAGGTCACAACCGGGTGCGAGGGGATCCCCATCGGTGCAACGCGCTTAAGCCGCCGGCAAATCTCGACGTCTTCGAACAACGGCAGATCCCCATAGCCACCTAGATCTTCAAACAGATCCCGCCGTACGAAAATAGCTTGGTCGCCCGTCGCTCCGCGAGATATTCGCGAACGAGTCGAGATCAGCCAAGCGATGCGGTCAAGCAGAAAACCTCTACGATCGAAGCGAACGTCAAAACGTCCCCAGCCATGTCCCCCGTCGCCGAGCAAGGCGCGAACCTCGTCTGCGAAGCCCGATGGCAGAAGCGTGTCGGCGTGAACAAACACAAGAACCTCGCCGCAAGCCGCCGCGGCGCCCGCATTCATCTGTCGAGCGCGCCCACACGGAGCTTCGATCACGCGTGCACCTGCTTGGCGGGCTGCGACCACAGTGCCGTCGCAGCTGCCCCCGTCGGCCACGACGATCTCGTCGGCCTCGGATGCTGCCGCAAGTACATGGGCAATCGACTGCTCTTCGTTGAGGGTTGGCACAACGACCGAAACGCGCAGCGGTTCTCCACCGGCCCCAGTCGCAACGCCGGTGCGATCTTTAAAAATTTTCGCGGCCACGGCTCGCCACCCTAGCATGACCGCTAGACTCGGCTAGGATACATCCATGTCGACGAGAACATGGTTCGCCGTGATCGCCCTCGGGCGTGACAGGCCGGGTATAGTAGCAGACCTGAGTGGCTGCATTTTCGAATGCGGCTACAACCTCGAGAACGCGAGCATGAGCCAGCTCGGACACGAGTTCGCAGTGCTCATGCTCGCCAGTGGTCACGACAGCGGCGACGACCACCGCGGGCTGGCCGAGGCCACCAAACGCCTGGAGTGGGAGAAGAACCTGACCGTCTTCCTGCGCAGGCTCGACGGAGAACCGAGCACGGGCACGGCGAAGGGAGCGCGACCTATCGAGGTCAGGGCCGTCGGCGTCGACCGCGCAGGTATCGTCGCCCGGGTCTCGCGCTGCCTCGCCGACCACGCGGTCGACATCGAAGATTTGCGCGGTAGTGTGTCCGAGGCTGCGCAGAGCGGAACTCCGGTCTACACGCTGATGATCCGCGCCGCGGCGGAACGAGCGGTCGATCTTGACGCCCTACAACGCGACCTTGAGGTTGCCGCCGAACAGCTAGATGTGGAGATCAGTCTCAGCCCTCAACAGAGCTGAGTTGAAGATCAGGCCGGCCGTTCAAGCCGTCCGGGTCGGAACAACACCTTACCATCGGCTACAACAACCTGTTCGCTGGCGACGAGTTGCACGGCACGGGCGAGCACCTCGGCTTCCAGTTTCCTTCCCTGCTTCTTGATGTCATCGAGCGTGTCGTCACCGACGTGGATGTGAAACACGTCCTGAAGAATGATCGGCCCCTGATCCAAATCCTCGGTGACAAAGTGCGCGGTGCATCCGCATACCCGTATGCCCGCATCGTAGGCCTGCTTGTAAGCGTTTGCACCGGGATAATAGGGCAACAACGAGGGATGAATGTTGACGACCTTGAACGTAAACGCGTCCACAACCTCCGAGGTCAAAACCTGCATATAACGAGCGAGCACCACGAAATCGGGCTTCACTTCGGCGAGTTCGCGCAGGAGGAACTCCGTGTGCGCTTTCTTGTCGGTCGATGGAAAGTAGCGGAACGGAAGAGAATACTTCTCCGCAAGCGGTGCCAGGTCCTGGTGGTTAGAAAGTACGACTGCGATATCAGCGTCGAGATTCCCCTCGCGGTGATCGCGCGCGAGCCGCTCCAGGCAGTGCGCCTCCTTTGAGACCAGCACCGCGATCTTGCGTCGCGTCTTCTCACCGTGAAGACGCACGCGGGTTTCCATCTTGAGCTCTTCACCAAGAGCCTTGAGCTCCAACACCAACGCATCGAGGCCGATCGATATGTCGCTCAAGTCGACCAGCATTGTCATGATGAAGAGACCTTCCATCACCTTCTGATCAATATGTTCTATATTGATTTGCTGCTCGGCGAGGTAAGTCGAAACCCGAGCCACAACACCTTTTTGGTCGTGACCGATGACGGTAATAACCGCCGGACTAGCGCTGCTCATGGGGAGGGAGGGTAACCGCACGCGCCGACTCGGGCAAGCGGGTTCGGAGCCGGCCGCTACGATTCGACGCGAATAGCCGCGCCAAAGACGAAACCGACGAACCGCCTTGTTGCGATCAGCCGGTTAGGCCGTGGGGATGAGAATCTGGAGGGCTACTTGATCTGGCCGCGCCAGCCGCGACGCGCGTAGATCCGCTCGCGCCGCAGACACCCCTTCGGGATATGCGGCTCAGATCTAAGGTAGGCCTTCTCTTTCATTTTGTGGAGGCCGGAACGAATGTAGTTTGGGTCGATCATCAAGCACGAACAGATGTTCTCGAAGGAGAACGGCCAATCAGTATCAGCGCTCCCGACCCAATGATCGACTTCGTAGAACTGGCGGCGGCGCTCCGCTTTATCGGAGTTGAGCCCACGCTGGAATGTGACCAGAGCCTCTTCGAGTATCGCCAACATGAGCCTGTTATGAGGGCTCGAAGATAGGTCTTTCCTTTCCACCGCCGACGATAAGTCCTGAATTGCGAGGGTCTGTGACATGTCGCTCTCCCCTTCCGAACCAGAAGTCCGGGGCCGACTGCGCAAGTAGTGAAATACCTAGCCGACTACACTTAGAGGATAAGTTCACAGCTGTCGGTGGGTCAACGAATCGGCGTGCGCAAACCCGCCTTTTTAGCGGGTTTGCGGAGCCCTAATCGACTCACTGAAAGACCCATAGGGTTTGTCAAGTGACTCGTGACTCGGTGTAGCGAAGCTCGTCGATTTTGAAGCTGCACCTGACTAGTAGTTCGCGGCTATCCCTGTTGACCCAGGACTCCGTAGATTGAATTTTACTCAGGGCTTGCCCGCTAGGGTTTACTGCTGGTACAACAGTAGTCCGGTCTGAAGACCGCCGACTGTAACGCAACGCACACGGCAACCATCAAATATGATCCAGCATGACCACTCCGACCTTAGGCCTACCCCGAAGAAGCTTATCCTTAGCGCGGGCATGCTATCACTCAGCTGTTTGGCGTTGCTTTGGAGCATGCCGTCCTGCGTCAACGCGCGCGTGGAAATTACCGGAGATGACCCGGCGTCAGAATCGATCCCTTTGCTTAGCAGCGCGCCGGAGCCGACAGCGGGCGGGGCTATTGCAGGTGCCGATGGTGTAGCGGACATCGCGTTAAACGCTGAAGAAACCCACCCCGAGTTGGCTAAGGCTTGGCGGCTGCTTCGCACTGCCGAACGCTACGAGACATCGCCGGAGCAACTCGCGATTTACGCGCAGATCGAAACTATCGCTGAGTCCATCATAGAGAGCGACCCGCAAACCGCGGATGCGCACTTTCTTCTGTTTGCCTCAAGGGGACGCCGCATCCAGGCGGACAACCCGCTCAAGAGCCTCACCAAGCTCGGTGGCCTCAATGATCACCTGAGTACCGCGATAGAGCTCGACCCCGAACTCGCCGACGCACTTGCGGCCAAAGGCGGACTCCTCGCCGGACTACCCACCCTGCTCGGCGGAAGCACTGCGAAAGCACGCGACTACCTTGAGCGTGCGATCGTACTGAATCCGGATGGTCCCGGTACGCGGATCCAGTACGCGCTACTACTCGCCGAAACCGACCAGGTCGAAGAGGCTAGGCACCAAGCCCGCATTGCCGGACACCTCGGCTGCCGTAACGGCCGCGGCGCGGTGGTGAGACAAGCCGAAGAAATTCTCGCCGAGCTTGAGAACCGGCGCACCCAGAAATAGCATTACCGGCGATGTCCGATCGCCAGCACACCTACACCGACCTTCTCGCCATCATGCATCGCTTGAGGTCTCCGGGCGGTTGCCCATGGGACGCTGAGCAAAGCCATACTTCGCTGCGCCCATACATGATCGAAGAAGCCTGCGAGGCTATCGATGCGATCCAACGCGGCGATGACCACGAGCTTTGCGACGAGCTCGGCGACGTCCTCCTGCAAGTTATCTTCCACGCAGAAATGGCAGCGGAGCGCGGGGCCTTCACTATGAAAGACGTCGTCGAAGGCTTGGCGCGCAAGCTGGTTCGGCGCCACCCCCATGTGTTCGCCGACGCCACCGCCAAGACACCCGAACAAGTCGTTGCGAACTGGTCGGAGATCAAAGCCCAAGAGAAGGTGGAACGGGCGCGCGCCCAGGGGATCGACGATAAAGACACCGCACCGTCTTCAGCGTTGGACGGCATCCCCCGTAGCTTGCCGGCGCTCGCGCTAGCCGATCGGATCGGCCGCAGGGCTGCGAGCGCCGGCTTTGATTGGAGCCGCGCCGAGGGCGCCCGAGATAAGATTCACGAAGAACTTGAAGAAATTGCTGAAGCCGTGACTGCCGACAACGAGCCGGAGATTGCTCGAGAGATCGGCGACATGCTGCTGGCCGCATCGAGCTACGCCCGCTTACTCAACGTCAACGGAGAGATCGCGTTGCGCGACGCTGTTGATCGTTTCGAGAAACGGTTCCGCCATGTAGAGTGCGATCTGCGCGAGCGCAACATCGACGGACAAAGCGCCGACGACCAGATCCTCGCCGAAGCGTGGCAACGCGCGAAGGACGCCGAGTCCTAGTAGGCCTAGCCGCGCCGCCTAGGTCTTAGAGCCGTCACTAGAGCACGGATCTCGGCGCTTCCCAGGGCAAACGCGACAGCCGCGTAAACCGCACCTCCGACTGGCACGGCAAGCAATACCTGGCAGACGGCCTGCCCCGCGCCACCCCAGTGTCGCGTTGTCGCAATCACCAGTTGAACCGCCACCGCCATCGCGACTGCCGCCGCGACGTGACGCAGCGCTGAAGGTAAAGTCGCCGCCAAAGAGAACTCCGCGACCTTGGTACGAAGTGTGACGACCAAGATTACCGCATTGGCCATTGCGGCGAGCCCCGCGCCAAGCGCAAGCCCTGCGTGGCGGAGATCGGTAACCCCCACTACGGCTTGGGCCGAGGCGATCCATCCTGCCCCCCACCACCCGGTCTGAGCATGCGGCGGTCCCATCAAGGCAAGATCCGCAACCGCGTTGACGACCAGCGCGACACAGGCGGCAACAACTGGAACCCGTGGCAACTGCATCGCATAGAACGCCGAGACCAGCACCCGTGTGGATGCCACCGCGATCATAGCCACAACGTAGGCGCGCAATGCCCAGGCGGTCATAGCGGTATCTTCCGGAGTGAACGCGCCACGTTCGAATAAGACGCCAACTATCTGTGGTGCCAGCATAAATAAGCCGACCGTCGCCGGAATGGCCAACGCCCAAACCAGTCGAAGCGAGTACTCCACGGTATCGGCGAGTTCATCCAAGCGCCCCGAGCGGGCCTGGCCGCTCATACTCGGCAGCGCGGCGGTACCAACCGCCACGGCAACTATACCGAGGGGGAACTCGAATACCCGATCGGCATACCACAAGTAAGACACGCTGCGCGCCGGGAGGAGCGACGCAAACACTGTAGCCACCAGCACGTTGATTTGGTACACGGCACCACCGAGAAGGGCCGGCAGCAAGAGCCTGCCGACCTTGCGGACTGCCGCGTGGCCGGGAGCAATAAGCATCGAGGGGCGCACGCCGAGCCGGGCGAGCGTCGGAATCTGCACGGCGAACTGAAAACAGCCCCCGATTAACACCCCCGCAACCAGAGCGTAGACCGGCTCCTCGATAGTCCCCGAGAACATCAGCGCACAGGTCACGATCGAGATGTTAAGAAGGATGGGACCAAGCGCCGGCACCGTGAAACGGCGGAAAGTATGCAACGCACCCATCGCCCACGCCGCAAGACCGACAGCGAGCAGATAAGGGAAAACCGCGCGCGTGAGGCGAACCGCTAGGTCGAAGTCGCCGGTGCCGGCCTTAAAGCCTGGTGCGAAGACCGTGACGATCTCCTTGGCGAACACCATTCCGAAGACGACGATCGCGACCAATACCAGAAAAGCCACGCCGCCCACGGCGGCGGCAGCTCGGAGGGCCCCGGCGTCCCCTTTGAACTCACGCTCTTCGCTGAAAACCGGCACGAAGGCCGCACTGGTGGCCCCTTCGGCCACCACGCGCCGGAACAGGTTAGGAATGCGGAAAGCGATAAAGAACGCGTCAGCGGCCGATGAAGCGCCAAAAAGGGCACCTATAACAACGTCGCGAACCAGTCCGCTCACCCGGCTGACCAGCGTCAACCCACCCACCAAACCCGCGGCCCGTGTGATCGCGGCCTGCTCGTCGCGGCCGGCTTGGCCTATCCGGGTCGACTCGCCGGGTTGACCGGTGTTTGAGGGCTTGCTAGGTTCCACGATTCAGGGTTTTCCGGGAGGGTCCGTGGCTAATCACCCATCGGCGCGCAAGCGCAACAGACAGTCGCAGAAGCGCAAAGTAGCAAACCACTCCCAACGTGCGGAGATCCGCACGTTGGTGCGCAGGTGCCGAGAGGCAGTGGCAGGTGGTGAAGCGGAGACCGCACGCACGACGTTGCGGTGCGCATCCGTCGCTTTGGCCAAGGCCGCTTCCAAAGGCATCCTCCATCCCTCCAACGCCGCCCGTCGTACGAGCCGGCTCGCCAAGCAAGTCTCAGCCCTTCAGGGCTGAGAACTCAGAAGTCCTCGGTCATCGAAACGTAGATCTCGCGTGCCAGCCCCTGGGTCAGCCGCGTGCGCGCAACTGCGCGCCGATTCTCGCCTACCTGCACGCCGTCAAACTCCGCGAGATCGCTCGGGTCCAGTCGTTCATTCGCCTGGAACGAAGAACTGCTGGTAACCACCGTTTCGGCGACGGCCGCGTGGTTACGCATAAGTCCGATCTTTTCACGACTCCATAGCGTGTGTCCGTCAGCGTCCTCGAGGCGCGCATTGGCGATAAAGAATGTGTCGTATGAAAGCGCTTCATCGAACTCATCGAAGCCTGTTGACGTGACCCTATCCTGGACGAGCGTCACAGAGAGTACCGCATCGGCTCCGGCACGCGACTTGACCGGACGGAAGCGTCCGTTGCGTCGTAACTCCTCGCGCAGATTGCGTGCGACATCGTCACCCGTCCTGATGTCTCCGTCGCCGACATCTACACGCTCAACATAGACGGTGCGAACATGCGAAGGGATGTTACTACCGTGACCGACCAGACTGTACCCACACGACGCCGCGGTGAGCGCAGCAGCCGCACAGACTAGAGACGCTTGGTATCGCTGGCTCAGGGCGTTCATACGACGAAGTTCACCAGGCGTCCGGGAACCACTACGGTTTTCTTCGGTAGACGCCCGGCTAACTGCGCTGCCACTTTGGCATCGGCGGCGGCAAGCACAGCGAGGTCTTCACGACTGGTATCGGCCGCGACCGATATCCGCCCACGCAGTTTTCCGTTAATCTGCACTGCGATCTCAACTGTGTCCTTGACCAGTGCAGCCTCGTCGTAGACAGGCCATTTACGAGCGTACAACTTGGAATCCCCAGTCAAGACCTCCCACAACTCACTCGTCACATGAGGTGTGAACGGATAGAGCAGGCGCAAAACGACCGCGACCGCCGCGCGAGCGACGGGATCGTCAACTCCGGGTGCCTGCACCCGATACTCATAGATGGCGTTGACCAGTTCCATGATAGCGGCGACGGCGGTGTTGAAATGCATGCGCTCGCCGATGTCGCGCCCAACCCGACGGACAGTCTCGTGCATCGTGCCGCGCAAAGCACGCGCCGGATCCGAGAGACCCTCGGCGCCTGGATCTTTCCATTTCTTCGTGTCGCCCTTGCCACCCTCGGGTTCAAACGCAAGCGCAAGCCTCCATACACGAGTGATGAACCGGTACGCACCTTCAATGCCACGATCGCTCCAATCGAGGTCTTTCTCCGGCGGCGCGGCGAACATCGAGAACAACCGAGCCGTGTCTGCACCGTAGCGTTGAATGATCGCATCAGGGTCAACCACGTTGCCCTTCGATTTACTCATCTTGGCACCGTCTTTGATGACCATGCCCTGGGTAAGCAAGTTTTTAAACGGCTCGCTCAGGTCGACAAACCCGAGGTCGCGAAGCACTCGGGTAAAAAAACGTGAGTACAACAGGTGCAGAACCGCGTGCTCGACCCCACCGATATACTGAGCGACAGGCATCCAACGCGCGAGCGCCTCGGGCTGGAAGGGGACCGCGTCGGAATCAGGCGATACGTAGCGTAGGAAATACCAGGACGACTCTACGAAGGTGTCCATCGTGTCAGTCTCGCGACGCGCCGGTGTCCGACAAGTCGGGCAATCGACCGAAACGAATTCCTCGAGATTCGGCAGCGGCGATCCGCCTCCTTCAAGAAGCTCAACCTCGAGCGGAAGCTCAACCGGCAACTCACTTTCGGGAACCGGAACCACACCGCAGGCGTCACAGTAGATGACCGGTATCGGGGTGCCCCAGTAGCGTTGTCGCGAGATTCCCCAATCGCGCAGCCGATAGTGAACCACCGCCGTTGCGGTCCCGGCCGCAGCCAAGCCCTCGGTGATCTTGTCGCGCCCTTCAGCGCTCGGCATACCGTCGAAGTCTCCGCTGTCCGCGAGTACACCGGGTCCTGTATACGCCTCGGTCATGGTCGCCGGATCGAGCAAACCGCCTTCGGGCTGCACAACCACACGAATCGGGATCCCCTGCTCTCTCGCGAAGTCGAAGTCACGCTGATCGTGCGCCGGCACGGCCATCACTGCGCCGGTCCCGTACTCCATCAGCACAAAGTTGGCCAGGTATATCGGCAACCTCGCGCCATTCACCGGGTTGATCGCGAACGCGCCGGTTGCAACCCCTTCTTTCCCTTGCGCGCGGTCGATCTGGTCTTGGTCGCGAACGCGCTCGATAAACTCGATCACCTCGCTGGTATGGTCGTCACCGATATCTGCAAGCTGTAAGGCCAACGGATGCTCAGGGGCGATACTGACGAAGGTCGCACCGAAGAGCGTGTCGGCACGTGTAGTAAACACCCTCAGGGAGTCGTCGATACCTTCGACTGCGAAGTCGATTTCGGTGCCGTGACTACGGCCGATCCAGTTACGCTGCATCGTGCGAACTTTCTCAGGCCAGCCGTCGAGTTCGTCGAGCGAGTCGATCAGATCATCGGCGTAGTCAGTAATGCGCAAGAACCACTGCGCGAGTTCAGTCTGGCGCACCGGTTTGTGCCCACGCCAGCACTCGTCGCCTTCGACCTGCTCGTTGGCCAACACAGTTCCACAGGCATCACACCAATTAACCTTGGCCTTTTTCCGATAGACCAGCCCACGTTCGAGCATTTGCAGAAAGAAGAGCTGTTCCCAGCGGTAGTACTCCGGGTCGCAGGTCGCGATCTCGCGGTCCCAGTCGTAGCTGAAGCCCATGCGCTGCAGCTGGCCGCGCATCGTATCGATGTTTTCCCGCGTCCATTTCGCAGGCGCGGTCCCGTGCTTGATCGCGGCGGTCTCAGCCGGCAACCCGAACGCGTCCCACCCCATTGGATGTAACACGCTGTGACCGGTAGCACGCTTGTAGCGCGCAAGGACGTCACCAATGGTGTAGTTGCGCACGTGCCCCATGTGAATGCGCCCGGACGGATACGGAAACATCTCGAGCAGGTAAAATGGCTTGCCCTTCGAAGTAGGGGCACCCGCCTTAGCTTCGAGCCACGCCTGCTGGTGTCTGACCTCGATCTCGCCGGGGTCATAGTGCCGCATTTCAGCGCTTTCGCTCATCTACTCAGTATTCTCCGTGCCACGAGCCTGCCTCGCGATCGCATCTAACACACCGTTAATGAACGACGCAGATTGCTCGCCCGAAAAGCGTTTAGCGATCTCAACAGCTTCGTTCACCACTACATTCACCGGCACGTCGTCGAATCGCAACAACTCGCCGACCGCCATACGTAGAATACTCAAATCGACACGCGAGATCCGTCCGATCTGCCAATTGTCCGCTGCAGCTTGGATCCGCGCGTCGATACCGTCGAGATCTTCAAGCGAGGCCCGCACCAAGGCTTCTGCGAATTCTCGGTTGGCTTCGGTGCCGAGATCGAGTGACTCCCATGCACGCGCCAAGCCCTCGTCGGTTCGATCGCCTTCCAGCTCCACTTTGTAGAGAAGCTGTAACGCTGCCTCACGCGATTTTCGTCGTTCCCCCATGATTGCAGGCCCCCCTCAGGGGCTCGGAATACGCTCGAGCTCAGCGAGCGTTTCGAGAACCGTGACTACCGCCTGGTACCCCTTATTGCCGACGTCGCCACCCGCGCGTGCGAGCGCTTGTTCGGCGGTGTCGGTGGTAAGTACCCCGAATGCGAGCGGTATCCCGGTATCCAGAGCAACTCGCTGAATGCCGGCTGCGACCTCGTGGCAGATGTAGTCAAAGTGAGGTGTCTCTCCCCGGATGACGGCGCCGAGGCAGACCACTCCGTCGTAACGGCCCGAACGGGCCATGCGCGACGCCACGACCGGAAGCTCGAAGGCTCCAGGTACCGAAAATACATCTGTGTCAGTGCAGGTCGCACCGTGTTCTTTGACAGCGGCGCGTGCGCCCTCGACAAGACTACCCGTGACCGAGCGGTTAAAGCGGCTGACCACGATACCAAGACGATACGATGCGCTCACGCGTCCCCCTTCTCGGTGCCGGAAAGGCCCTCGCCTTCGAGCAGGTGCCCCAGTTTACGACGTTTGGTCCGAAGGTATCCAATGTTGCCTTCGTGGGGCTGAGCCTCTATGGCGACGCGCTCAGCGACCTCGATTCCGTATCGCGTCAGCCCTGTGACTTTCTGCGGGTTGTTCGTAAGCAAACGGACCTTGGTCAAACCGAGGTCACGCAAGATCTGCGCCGTGATCGCGTAGTCGCGCAGGTCTTCTTCGAAGCCCAGTTCGAGATTGGCCTCGACCGTGTCCCGGCCCTGATCCTGGAGCGCATAGGCCCTGATCTTGTTGCCGAGCCCGATGCCGCGCCCCTCTTGGTGCATGTAAACGAGAACGCCGCGCCCTACCGCCGAGATCCGTGCCAGCGCCAGCTCGAGTTGCTCACCACAATCACAGCGCGCGGAACCAAAAACGTCGCCGGTGAGGCACTGCGAATGCACACGAACCAAAGGCGGTTCGCCGTCGGTTATGTTGCCGGCACTGAGCGCGATGTGCTCGTGCGCGTCGAGCGCACTGCGGTACACGGTCGCCGTAAACTCGCCTCCATAGGCGCTCGCGACCTCGCGTTGCGCGACACGCTCGACAGCACGTTCGGCACCCAGCCGGTGGGCCACTACCGAGCGCACGTCGATAAGCTGCAGTCCGCAGCGCTCAGCCAGTTTGCGAAGCGTCTCGAGCCCGGCGAGTTCGCCGTCATCGTCGAGCACAGCGCAAACCGCCGAGCACGGGTCGTCTCCGGCCAAGCGCACCAGATCGACAGAGGCTTCGGGGATGTCGGGCTTAGCGAGTACGCCCTGGCTGCGAACTTGGATAGGGAACACGTGTCCCGGCATCACAACGTCGTCAGGTCCAACACCGGGAGCCGTTACCACGGCAATAGTTCGCGCGCGGTCGGCGGCCGATATTCCGGTGGTTACCCCTTCACGGGCTTCGATCGACGCTCCGAAGGCGAGCCGCCTCGTAAACGGAGAATTCGGCACCACTACGGGAATGCCGATCGTCTGCATGCGCTGTTCGGTCATGCCGACACAAATCAGCCCGCGACCTTCGGTGGCCATGAAGTTGGTCTCGGCCGGGGTGACGCGCGAGGCGCTTGCGCAGAGATAGCCACCGTCTTCGGGATGCGCACCGTCGTGTATCACCACGATCGCGCCCTTTCTCAACGCGTCGAGCGCGGCCTTGATATCGGTTGGTGCTTCACTCATCGGATGCTTCACTTACCGTTTCGCCGGTCGGCCGCGCCATACGAGGTCGTCGCCACTATGCTCGACCGAGACAGTCTCCAGGCGCAGGGCCTGCTTCGGCGTGCGCACGCCAAGCGGCCCCACAAGGGGAATCCCGTCGCCGCCGATCAGCCGTGGATTATAAAAGATGGTCATGGAATTGACCATTTGCGCCCTCAGAAGGCTCGCCGCTACGGCCGCCCCGCCCTCAACCAAGACCTCGTGCATCCCCTTTTCACCCAAAACCTGCGCCAGCTGCGGCCAGCTGGCGTATCTGGGCCTTCCAGCCGCGATCACTTCGGCACCGGCTGCTTCCAGCCGCCGGCGTTTGGCAGCTGGGGCGGTACTGCCACAAACAATAACAAGACGGCCTGCTCCGGTTAACACGCGGGCGTCGGTGGGGGTGCGTAGGCGCGGATCGAGCACGATACGGCAAGGGTTTTGCCCTCCGCGCACGCGACAGGTCAGCCGGGGGTCATCGGCCAGCACGGTTCCGATACCGACAAGCACGGCATCGGCGCAGTTGCGCATCTCCTGGACAATGCGGCGTGAGGCCACCGAGCTGATCCACTTCGATGCTCCGCTATGAGATGCTATGCGGCCGTCAAGACTTGCTGCCAGTTTGAGGTGAAACATCGGCGCGCCGGTTTTCACCCAGTGCGCGAATCCCGCAAGGAGTTCGGCGCCTTCGTCGGCACAAATACCGCGCACTACTTCGATGTCGGCACTGCGCAGCAAGCGAAAGCCGCCGCCGCGTGTACGCGGATCAGGGTCGCCGACCGAAACGAAAACCCGACGCACCCCTGCTTCGATCAGCGCGCGAGTGCACGGAGGCGTGCGCCCGGTGTGCCTACAGGGTTCAAGTGTGATGTACGCATCAGCGCCGCGTGCCGCGCCTCTCGCATCGGCAAGCGCTGCGACTTCTGCGTGCTCTTTGCCCGCCATACGGTGCCAGCCACGACCAACAATGCGGCCGCGCCTGACGATCACGCAGCCGACGGGCGGATTCGGCGCGGTACGACCCAGGCCTTTGCGCGCAAGGGCCAGGGCTTCTTTCATGAAACCCTCGCGGGTTCGCACCTCGCCACCCGCCACTTACTTGCCCCCCTTGCCGGTCCGTTCCTTCACCAGCGTTTGCAGCTCAGCCATAAACTCATCGACGTCGCGAAACGACTTGTATACGGACGCAAAGCGTACGTAGGCAACATCATCGAGATCGCGTAACTTGGCGACGATCGCCTCGCCGACGACCGAACTCAGCACCTCGCGGGAACCTAGGTCTTGCACCTGTTTCTCGATTGCGTTGGCCACCGCTTCAATCTCATCGGCCGGCACCGGACGTTTCTCGCACGCCTTGAACAGACCGCTAAGAATCTTGCCCCTGTCCCACGGCTCGCGACTGCCGTCCTTTTTTACGAGCATCGGCATCGCCGCGTCTAGGCGTTCGTAAGTGGTAAAACGTTTGCCGCACTCGAGACACTCGCGCCGCCGCCTGATCGCATCGCCGTCTTGTGACTCTCGAGAATCGACAACCTTGCTGTCGGGGTGCTGGCAGATCGGGCACTTCATAGGACAACGAGATGAAAACCGACAACCTGTGCGTTCGCGCGCCGGGCCACAACGACCGCGGCCCTACAGGTCAGGCCTTCCCTTTATTCGGGTAGATAGGAAAGCGTCGACAAAGCATCGTCACTTCTTCCGCGATCTCCGCCAGCAGGCCCTCGTTGTCGGGGGCGGCGAGCGCCCGGCCGATGAATCCGCCGATCGCGTCCATTTCGACCTCTCCCATCCCGCGAGACGTCACCGCTGGGGTGCCGAGCCTCAAACCTGAGGTAACGAACGGCGAGCGCTTATCGAAAGGTACCGTGTTGCAGTTGGTCGTAATGCGCGCGGCATCGAGAACCTGTTGTGATTTACGTCCCGTTAATTCACCTGCACGCAAATCAACCAACATCAGGTGGTTGTCGGTACCGCCCGAGATCAGCGAGAGCCCGTTTTCCTGCAACGCCCCGGCAAGTCGTGACGCATTCTTTACGATCTGTTGTTGGTAAGCCTTGAAGTCGTCGCCCAAGGCTTCGCGGAACGCCACCGCCTTTGCCGCGATGATGTGCATCAAAGGGCCGCCCTGGTTACCGGGGAAGATAGAGGAATCGACCTTCTTCTTGTGCTCTTCCTTGCACATGATCAGGCCGCCACGCGGCCCCCGCAGGGTCTTGTGGGTGGTAGTGGTAACGTAGTCGCAGTGCGGAATCGGACTCGGGTGCTCGCCCGCGACGACCAGACCGGCAATGTGCGCGATGTCGGCCATGAGCAAGGCGCCCACTTCGTCGGCGATCTCTTTGAACACCGTGAAATTGATAGAGCGTGGGTATGCGCTGTGGCCGCACACGATCATCTTCGGGTCATTCTTGCGGGCAAGGTCGCGAACCTGATCAAAGTCGATCCGATAGTCGCGCTCGCTTACACCGTAGGGAATCACTTCGAAGAACTTTCCGGAAAAATTGACCGGGCTACCGTGAGTCAAATGACCGCCGTGGCTAAGGTTCATCGCAAGGATTCTGTCGCCTGGGGCCAGCGCCGAAAAGTAAACCGCCATGTTGGCCTGCGAGCCGGAGTGAGGCTGCACGTTGACATGCTCGGCACCGAATAACTTTTTGGCACGTTCGATCGCAAGAGATTCTGCGACATCAACGAATTCGCAACCCCCGTAGTAGCGGCGGCCGGGATAGCCCTCTGCATACTTGTTGGTCAGCACCGAACCGGCGGCCTCAAGGACCGCTTCGCTGACGACATTCTCAGAGGCAATCAACTCGAGTCCGAGTTCTTGACGGCGCCATTCGTTTTGAATCGCCTCGAAAATCTCAGGATCGTTTTCTTCAACAAAGCTCACTTGCTGCCGCCTTCTGGTTTGTCCAGTGCGTTGATCTTATCGACCCTGCGCTGGTGACGACCGCCTTCGAAAGGCGTCTGCACCCATGCCTCGATAATGTCGACAATCGCACGCTCACCAAGTAGCCCACCGCCGAGAACCAACACGTTTGCATCGTTGTGTGCACGCGCCATGCGCGCCGTCGTAACGTCGTGGGCTAGTGCCGCACGGACGCCCGGGAACTTGTTCGCCGCGATAGACATACCAATGCCGGTGCCACACAGCAGAACACCAGTAGCCGCCTCACCACGCGAAACCGCACCGGCAACTTTCGCCGCGTAGTCGGGGTAGTCGACAGATTCGCTGCCGTCGGCACCGAGATCCTCGACCTGCACGCCCAAGTCGGCGAATGCGTCGATCACGACTTTCTTGTTTCCGACCGCAGCGTGGTCGCATGCCACGACGGTGCGTCCGCCCGACACTGTCTCAGCTTTTGTGACTATCGATGTACTCGATGATTTCTTTGACGGTGCGGATTTTCTCGGCGTCCTCGTCGGAAATCTCCAATTGGTACTCTTCTTCGAGCGCCATGATCAATTGGACGATGTCGAGCGAGTCGGCACCGAGATCTTCGAGGAACGAAGCTTCGTTGGTCACCTGCGACAATTCCAGTGTTAGTTGGTCGCAGATAATCTCTACAACCCGATCCTCAACTGACGACGACATCGCCTACCTCCGTACTACGAAATTTAGGAGCCCGGTGTTTTTGACTAGCCGGATCGGTTCGCGTTGCGGCGGCGGCGCGTTCGCGACCGGAGACCATCAGGCGTCGTCTTTGGGTGCCATCACTCTGCGGCCCTTGTAGTGGCCACAGGCCCCACAGGCACGGTGGGGGAGCACCCGCTCCCCACAGTTAGAGCACTCGCCCCATTGCGGCGCCGTAAGGGCGTCATGGGAACGGCGTTTATCGCGTTTTGCGCTGGAAGTCCGTCGCTTAGGTACTGGCATGATTCAATCCTGGATCTTGATACCACCATCGCGGGCGAATTCAACAGCGGCAGGGCTCGCTATTGAGGCTTGCGCCGCATCCCGAGCATAGGCCTTTGCAGTCTTCCGAACACAGGCTTTTGGGTTCCAAGGCCAGCAGAGCCTGTTCCCGTGCCAAAGCCCCAAGATCGATCTCCTCGCCTTGGTAGCGGTCGAGCCCAGCGTCTGGCTCCAATTCCGGTTCTTTGTCGGACTTTACCAGCAGAAACTTAAAGTCACGTGTGACAGGTCGGTAGAACTCATCTAGGCAGCGCACGCAGGTGCAAGCCAGATCGCCGGTCAGTCTGCCGGTGACGTGGACATCGGTCCCATAACGGTAGAACTCGGCCGTTACGCTGACGGTGTCACGGAAATACTGCTCGCCGAAGCGCGGCGACTGGTCGATGAGTTCGTTCAGCGCATCGGCTGGCTCGCGATAATCGACGAGCTTTACCTGTTCGGAGAGTTCGGTGGTCCGTAGCTTCATCTGCAAGGTGCCTCAGCCTTTGCCCTCTTCCAGCTCTTTCTCAAGCCGGGCTACTCGGCGGAAGAGTTCGGGAAGACGGCTCAGTTGCACGGCGTAGCGGCGCCACACACCCATATCGGTGGCTGGATAGCCGGCTACCGCCTTGCCGCTCTCGACAGACTGCAACACCTTAGAGCCGGCCGCGATCTTAACGTCATCGCCAACTTCTAGATGGCCGTTCAGACCAGTCTGGCCGCCGGTCATCAGGCGCTTGCCGACCCGCGTACTGCCGGCAATACCGCTTTGCGCCGCCAGCAAGGACCCCGCTCCCAGCTTGGCTCCATGGGCCAACATGACGAGGTTGTCAAGCTTGCACCCTTCGCCGACTACAGTCACCCCGACCGCTGCGCGATCGACCGTCGCGTTAGATCCGATCTCGACCTTGTCCGCTAGATGTACCGTGCCTATCTGCGGGATCGGGCGCGGCGGTTTCTCGCCGAGCGGGATGTAGCCGAAACCGTCGCCACCGATCACCGCTCCGGCCTGCAAAACAACGTCGTCACCGAGCACGACGCTCTCGCGAACTACGGAGGAGGCGTGCGCTGTGAAGCGGTCACCAATAGTTGCGCCGTCGTAGATAGTGACATTCGGGTGAATGCAGGCGTCGATACCGATGCGGACGTGCGCCCCAACGACCGCGCAGGCCCCGAGGTAGGCACCCTCGCCTATCTCGGCGGTTGGGTCTATGACGCAAGACGGATGGATCCCCGGGCGCGGCTTGGGCCTTGAATCGAAGATCTCGGCCGCATCCACAAAGCTTAGGTAGGGAACATCGGCGCGTAGCACCGTACGGCCGCCTACCACCTCATCTCGCGAAACGATGACAGCTCCGGCCTTGCTCGTAGCGAGCATCGGCCGATATTTGGGGTTAGCTAAAAAGGTCACATCAGTCGGGCCCGCCTCATCGATAGGCGCCAACCCGGTGACCTCGAGGTCACCGTCTCCCTCCACCTCGACGTGCAGCTTGGCCGCCAGCTCGGTCAGACGCATATATGCGGTGTAACCCAGGGCATGGAACAGGACAAGGACCCCCGCCGTAGTGGGTCGGCGCCGGGCATTGCGTTTCAGCGGCTACTCCGTAAAAATCGCGCGATTCGCTGCCCGCTCTCGTGTGGGTAAAGCGTCCGAACCCGGAGACCGCACCGCCATGAAGCCGCTAAAACTCGGCCTGCCCAAAGGCAGCCTCGAACAGACAACCATTGAACTCATGCGCAACTCGGGCTGGCGGATCAACACCAGTGGGCGCAGCTACTTTCCTAGTATCGACGACGACGAGATCACCTGCTCCCTGGTACGTGCCCAGGAGATGTCGCGCCACATAGAGTTCGGCGCACTCGACTGCGGCATCACCGGCAAAGACTGGACGCTGGAAAACGGCTCGGACGTCGAGATCATCTGTGACCTGGTTTACTCAAAGGCTTCCTTCCGGCCCACGCGCTGGGTGCTGTGTGTGCCCGTCGACTCACCCGCCAAGAGCCCCAAAGACCTCGAAGGCAAACGAATCTCGACCGAGCTGGTTGGCTTCACCAAACGGTTCTTCGAAGAACGAAAGGTTGAGGTTTCGGTTGAGTTCTCGTGGGGTGCCACCGAGGCCAAAGTCGCTGCTGGTCTGTGCGATGCAATCGTTGAGGTCACCGAATCCGGCAGCACGATCAAAGCCAACGGCCTCAAGATCATAGAAGAACTGATGCAATCCAACCCGCAGCTCATCGCCAACAAAAAGGCGATGAAGATCGCATCCAAGCGCGCCAAGATCGAACAGATCGCGACCTTGATGCAGGCCGCACTGCGCGCCGAAGGTCAGGTCGGACTCAAGATGAACGTAAAGAAATCGGCGGTAGATAAACTAGTGAAGCTGATCCCCAGCATCACCGCGCCGACTATTGCCGACCTGTACGGCACCGACTGGGTCTCGATCGAAAGTGTCGTCCCTGAAAAGATCGTTCGCGACATCATCCCCGAGCTGCTTGCTGCAGGCGCTGAAGGCATCGTCGAGTACCCGCTGAACAAGGTCATCTAAAGACCGCAGCACTGCCGCCCCCGCCCGCCAAAACCTGCGGCACACTCGCGCATAACGAGTGGCCACTAATACAACATCTGTCGTTGCGCACGCGGCCGCGGCCGTGGGATGACCTTCCGAAAGCGCGCGCCTCCTTGGATGAGGCCGTGCAGGGAGGATCGACACGATGATAAGATGGACAGTCGTCGCGGCATCAGCCGCATTCATTACCGTGATGGGAACTGGTGTGGGGTTGGCCAACGCGGTTCCCTCGGCGGACATTCAATGCGCACGTTCAGTTTCGCTGGCGACACAAGCATTGCTGCGCGCCGACGCGCGCTTTCTCAACCGTTGCCTGTTGGCCACCCAAGACGACCGTAGGGCTTTCCCCGCCGATACGCTCTGCGCCGCATTGCGCACCAAGGGCAAAGGCATCGACCAACGCGAACGGAAGACGCGGCGCATTATCCAAACGCGATGCCGACGTGAGCTACCCGCATGGTTGCCGGTGGCTTGCAACGCGCCCGGCAGTTGGCTGGGTCGCAGCGTCAATAGCGCCGCCGATCTGGCCGAATGCGCCGTACGCTCAACCCACTGTGCGGCGCTCACGTCCGTCGGCTCGACCTTCGACAACGTCTCGAACCTGCTCGGCGCGCAGAACAGCGCCAACCTTACGTTCGAGTACAGCGAGTCACCGGGAAACACTCTCGCTGGGTGTTTTGCCGCGGGGCCGGTCCCGACAACGACCACGTCAACGCTACCCTCACCAGGCACGACCGTGCCGATGGTGACGACAACGATGCCTGCAGCAACCACAACCACGCTCGGACAGTCAACCACAACGACGGTTGGACCGACGACGACAACAGTCGGCCAGGCAACAACGACGACGACGATCATCACACCGGCGACCCCGACCTTGGTGATTACCGAGTTCATGAGCAATCCGGCCGCACAGTCCGACTCTGCGGGCGAGTACTTCGAAGTTTTCAACGCCGGTGCTGCCGGCGCACAGCTTGAAGGACTTACCGTTGCCGACCTCGGCTCCGATTCGTTCACGATAGATCTGCCGCTAACGCTTCCAGCCGGCGGCTACGCGGTGTTCGCGAAAAGCGCAACGGCTGCAGACGGTCTCGGCGTTTTCGTTTACGCGAGCCGTATGAGTCTGACCAACAGCGCCGACGCGATCGTGCTCAGCATGAACGGCGTTGAGATCGACCGAGTCGTCTACGACAGCACGTTTCCGCTCACGGCGGGAGCCGCGACGGAACTCGACCGAGACTCGACAGACACGGCCATGAATGACAATCCGACGGCTTGGTGTGACGCTCAGGCCCCAATGGCCGACGGCGACTCGGGAACACCCGGATCAGCGAACAGGAGCTGCGCACCGTAGCACCGGCCTGGTTTTTACTGCCGACCAAATCCGGCCGTAAAACCGGGGTCTACACCGAAAGAGTGCGAGGCACGGCGACGAAAGTGGCCCGCAAGGCCGGTCGTCGCGCCTTGCGGGCGCGTGCCTAGAAAATCTACTTCGGAGACGCCGACTACGACAGACAGCGCTTTGCCGAACTCTCAGGGTTTTGGTGAGAGCTTTAGTCGCCCCCTGTGAAGACGAAGCTTACGACTCTATCTCTTGCTCTTGCGCGGGGGGCGCACCGCTTTTCCCAAGATAGGCTGATAACAGCCGTTGGCGGGATTGCAGCAACCCTGTTCCGGCATACAAACTGACGCCGAGTCTCGAGGATCGTGGCGTTTCAACTCGGTGTAAATGAAGACTTGGGTCAGTCCATTGAGATTGTGGCCTGGAATTAGGTCGCAGGTTGAAATAAAGGCCACGCCTCGGCCATTACCGGTGATGGTGGGAAACTGGTTGTCGCAATTTTGTGTCCGGGTTATCTGGCGCACGCGCCGCGTGCCGTCGAGGCGAAAGATCTCCCTATTGCCGTCGGTGTTAAATGGCGGGGGTCCACCTAGTTTCGCCCGCTTGTCGGGATTTATCAGTTCGGATATCGATTCAAGGGCGATTTTTGCGCCACCGTCGCTGACTACCGGACTCGTAACGGATGCTCCTTCGACCGCTGTGAACTGGCGTAGAACCGGATGGAGAACCCTATACTTGTATACCTGGAAGCCGCTGACGCCGACGCCGAACAAGTCCGCGTCGCTTACAAATACCGCCGAAGGGCCTCCGGCACTCAGGCCGGTCCCCGACATGCTCGGCTGAACGCTGAAGGTGCCGGGACTATTTGAAACCGACACCTGAGTGGTCAGCGCTGCACCACGTTTGAACTGGTAGACGTTTGTGCCGCTAGCGCCGTTGCTGAGCTGATCGTGGTCGGATTCGTAGGTGATCGACTCGCACTGATTGGGAAAGAAGAACCCTCCCACACTCGGTGAACGGCTGGTGGTGCCGATAGGTCCGGAACTGACCTGGGTGAACTGGAAATCTTGGTAGGTCTTATCGGCAAAGTCGACATAGTACACTTCGGGACTACCGTCTGTGTTGCTCAGCCCTGTCGGTGGTGTGAGCGGTCGCGAGCCATCGTTGTCGTCGATGTCTCCGGTAGATTGGAACACGATACAGCGGCCGGTGTCGCTCGGTGCCGGTACGGTGTTGACTACCGGCGCCAAGGTGTTGGTCAACTGACGAATTGCGCCACTATCTTGGATCCATATGAACAGTTCCGGATTGCCGTCGGCGTTGCCTACCGACGGCTCCAGGTCCCCGGTAGAAATGAAAGCGATAATCGAAGGCCATTTCGTGCGCCAGTCGTCGGTAAGTCGAGAGGCGCTATAGCTTTCACCTCCCGTCGTAGAGGTTATCCTCTGGGTGCTCTTCGTTAGAGCATTGTAGAGGTAGACCTCGCGGTGTCCGAGTTGAGACGTGCCCGGTCCGAGCACGTCGCCGTCGGACGTGAAAACCAGCTCCTCTCCTCGTATCTGACGAATACGTGGTTCCCAAATATTACCTTCGGTTATCGACGTCGCTTGGACAAGTATGTGGCGGTCGGCGCTCTTGGCACTTACCGCGGATGGCACGAGCATAGCCACCACGAGTAGGAAGAATTTTGGGAACATATGAACCATCGCCTATAAACCAGGGTAAAAACGAAATACAGATCGTAACAGACTCGCAGCCTTAAGCTACGGCCGGTCAAAGTCTCTACCTGCAGCCGTGGTCATGATAACGTCCCTTACCGTTTATCGTCAAGTACAAATCACGCCGGGTTCACCCCCATGTGGGTAGTGTCCATGGAACTCGCTACCAGTTATCTGACGGACCGGGACGACGAAACCGGGCCGTTTAATCCGAACGCTTCGCTGCTCGTAGCGCCCCTACTTCAGCTGCGCCTTGTACTGCGAATCGGTGTCCTTCTTGATCTCGTTCATCGTTGCCCCAATGCAGAGCCCATCGCTCGTGAGCATCTGGATCGTCGGCGCGATGTTGCCCGTAAGTAACGCGACGACTCCAGTTGGCAGCGCGGTCTGGAACTTGGCCGCACTGTTCTTGCCTTTGGCGTCGGCCTTGCCCTTTCCGGGATCGCCCGACACATAGCCTATCTTCGCAATGCCGTCGGTCGAGTTGTCCTTGTCCTTGTATCCGTAGCCCTTCGTGCCCTTGGCCTTCCAGCAAGGTTTGCTCGCGCACGTCTGACCTGCGCGAGCCACGCTGAAGCCCTGGACGAGGCCGCCGAGGTCGTCGTAGATGCATAGAGCGACGCTAGTGCTATCACCAACCGGGTCGCCGAACGCGCCCTGAGTGGTTGTCGTGGCAACCTTCTTCCACTGAAGCTTCATCTTCTCCTTCCCGACGCGCTCCTCGTTGTAGTCGAGCTTGGCCCGGACCGCGGCGGTACAAACGGGCTGCGGCGAACTGCTACAGGCCGCGCCCGCTGGCAGCGTCGTCGTAGTGCTGCTCGTCGTCGTGCTGGTTGTCGTCGAGGTGGTCGTGGTCGTCGTGATTGTGCTAGTCGTAGTGATCGTCGTCGTCGGGGGTAGCGCAGTGAACAGGTAGCCGATATCAGCGAGGGTCTCGATCTCGAAGGCACGGTAGACTCGCTTCTTCGCTCCCGGGGCGATTGAGGGTGTCATAATCGCCGTTGATCCGACGCCGAAGTCGAAGTGGGCCATGCTGCTGCCATTGTTCCACGTCGACGGCGAGTAGATTGGAGGCGAGCTGCCAAAGGCGGTGGTTGCAAGCGGCCCGGTGAATACGACGTCGTTGCTCGTCAGGTCGGCCGCGTTGGCGTTGATCACGCCTCCGGCCAGGTAGAGGTCCTTCCCCCCAACGTCTGTCTCCAAAAAGCTGTCAAATGCGGCAAAGACTCCACTTACGCCCGGGTTGTTGTTGGCGATGAGGCTGGTGCCATCCGATGCTGCGAACGACAAGATGCCGAGACCATGGGTGACCTCGTGCAGGATTACCGAGAATAGGTCGAACTCGCCAAAAGCTGGGTTGCCGGTGCCAGAGTTCCACGAGTAGCCGAAATCAACGGTCGTAACTACGTCGGGAACCGCTCCACTCGGGTCTATACCCGTGGTTAGGTGGTCAAAGGCGAAGCCGCCTGCAAAACCGTCGGGCGCGCCGAATACGAACGGTCCGGCAGCGGCCAGGAAGCCCGATCCGTCAAGCTGCGAGACCTGAAATTCGATGTCGAGCGTACCCAGCTCGTTTAAGACCGCATCAACGTAACTAAGTACGGCGGCCACGGTCGCTCTGCGCGTAGCACCCTCGACCGGATCATCGAAGCCTATGCCGGTAGCCGTTGTCACGTCCAGGTAGGTCACATTATAGGTCCCCACCGCTGCTGCGCGCTCGACAACGGCTTCTGGCTGCTGCGGCCAGTCGGATTCATAGATGAGTTGCCAGTTGCCATCGCCGTCGCGGTAGCCGACTTGACGATCTTCGGCGGCCAGCCCGGGCCCGACAAGCACTGCGCAACTCAACGCTGCGACGGTCAACGTGAAAGCTACCGCAGATAAACGGACCAAAAGTCTCATGGCAAGCCCCCCTTATCATCTAACTCCGACCGCGGGGGCCGGACGGGATGTTGGTGCGCCAGTAGCCCCACGCGGACTGCGGTAGTCTACTCAAGTGGACACGCTGCTGCCAAGGGTTTTCCCGTAGATCAAATGCAATATTTTCATCGTGCGATTGACCGCCACCCGTTACAGTCAGCCCGCGACCAACTGGCCCGCCCCATACACCCCGCCGAGCAACAAAACCCCCGGGCTACGTGCCGGTTTCCGCGCGGAACTCGCCGGGGTTTATGGGATTGCACAAGCCTTGCGTCGCCAGCGCCACGGGCGCACCTTGAGCCATTATTATGTAGGGAGGCCGGGTAGGTTCGGCTGAGTTTTGGCACCGTACGGCGTGTCGAGTTCGGGCTCCCTCCTGGTGGCGCCGGTGTCGAACCCGTTCGATGCCGACCCGGGGAATGATAAGGATCCAGAGACGCACACGTTAGTGGTCACGATCACCAATCCACGGAACATCTGTCTTTTCGCGTCCGATGTGAAGGACTCCGGTCCTCCTTGGGGGACGCATGATCGTGGCCAACTACGGCGGTCGGAGCCGGTTCGGCGAGCGTGCCACCGCGATCCCGATCTACGTCGAGGAATAGAAGCGGCACTGACCTACTAGGCCTGAAATAAGCGCTAAGCCAATCGGCAAAGCGCGCAAGGTCTGTGACCTCTACGGGGCCAACAGCGACTGTCCCGGCAGAGACGGGTCGAGAAGGCTGAGATCGACGCCCATCGCTGCGAGGATCGTCGGCGTGACGTCGAGGATCGTCGGGTTAACCGCCGCCGGATTCAAGCCGATACCGCTTGCCGAAATCGGGATATCTGTGATTTCGGCGCCATCGCGGAGCTGATGTTGGGCGCCCGTAGGATTAAAACCGTGGTCCGCACTCGTGAATACTAGGGTATTCTCTGCCAAGCCGGCTGCCGATAGCGCATCGAGTGTTTTCCCAACATGCTCCCACCCTAATACGATCGCCTCGTCATAAGCCACGTTCCCGCCTCCCGTCTTATGTGCTGCCCAGTCGGCGTTCTTCATATGGATGACGAAGAAGAACGGTTTCTCATCGACCTTGAACTTGTCGATTAGAGCAACGGCCGCCGCCAAACTGTTGTTCCCACTATATAGTGGACGGCGGTCGTTCTTACGTCTCAGCATGTCCTCACGATCGAGTACTCCATCGCGCCTATCTTGTTTGAGCGGACGGAGCAGAAACCGTGAACTGCCGGAGATTGCGAGATTGATTTCGTCACCGAACGCCGCACGCAGCTGGGCGAAAATGCTCATGCCGGAGGGGATACGACCCCCGCCGCCGTTGTTCCTGATGACACCGGTTACCTCGGGGGGTTGGCCTGTTAGCATTTGCGCGGTCTGTGGTTTTGTCATGGTTTTGCCCGGGCCGACCGTCGCGTTCAGCGATTCGAAATGAGTGCAGCGAGTAGGCAGGCACGTCCACGTCGACAGTGTCGGACACCATTCGGGCATCCTTGCCGGCGACTTGGAACTCGGACAAGGAGTGGCATCGCCTCCCGCCCAGTAAAGAAGCTCGTTGGTCTTCGAGATCCTATGTCCATCCATCTGGAACAGTATGACGTTAGGGGTGACGCCGGGTAACACCCTTGATGCGGTTCCTCCCGAAGACACCAGTAGCCCGAGTACGGCCGCGTAGGTCAGACAGGTCGCCGCAACGAGCTTAGCAAGTGCTTTCATGGTGAGGGCCCTCCGTAGTCCTGTGCATGCAATGGCTGAATGCAGAAGAGGCGTCATTGATACCATGTCTGAACATTCACTGTCGAGGGGGCTGCCCGAATCACACCCGATCGGGGGGCAGCAAGTGCGCTATAGCGTGTCTAAGCGGCCCAAGCGAGCGTGACGAAGGATCGGCCCAGTGACGGCGCGCATCGGGGGGTCGTCAGGCTCGCCCGCGGGCCGCAGAGAATTCTATCTGGCGGCGGCGGCGCGCTGCTCGGTCGCTGTTTTGAACTCGTAGCGACCCACAACATCGCTTACATCGCCCTCGACCAGTTTCCACTCCCGCCCAGTAAAGGAGCTCGCTGGTCTTCGAGATCCTATGTCCATCCATCTGGAACAGCATGACGTTAGGGGTGACGCCGGGTAACACCCTTGATGCGGTTCCTCCCGGAGACGCCAGTACCCCGAGTACGGCCGCGTAGGAGACGGCGAGGTCCATACGCGAGCTAACAGAATCGTCGGGGAAACATTCGTGCTGGGCTCCCCCACCGGGGGTCTGGCCCACATGCACACGCGTCTTGATCTTCGACGAACACGAGCCCTTTTTGCCGGCAAAGCCGGGGGGACTCCCAGTTTTTTCTAGCGTCTTGATGCACGCGGCCTGTGGGAAGGGCGATACTTACCGAAGGTCCTGCAGTGCTGGGTCCTGGCTTACCGATCATCAACACCCGCGCTTTTTATTCAGGCAGTTCTTCCGCGGCAGAGACTTGCCGCGACCGTCGATGGACCGATAGCAACCGTTCGCCTCGCTACAGCAGCCCTCGCTGACCAAGCATCCCCCTGGTTCCAGCAGTGGATCGGCCTTGACGACCTGCTCATACAGAAAGATCTGAGGAAGGCCGTTGGGATTGTTGCCCGGAATCAAATCGCAGGTCGAACGGAACGCGATGCTGGTTCCGTCGTCTTGAATGCTACTCATGCCATTCTCACAACCGGCCGGGCTGTCAGTGACCTGACGCAGGGCCCGCCGTCCTTTGCTTCGGAAGATTTCCTGATTGTGATCGTCGTTGAAGGGAGGCAACTCGCCGTTGCGTACCTTGCGGACTGGGTCCATCAACTCGGCATTCGATTCAAAGGCAATCCGCTTACCGGCGTCGGAGGTTACCGGACGACGCGCGTAGTACGGCGACTCGGCGCTGGAGACCTGAGAGGTGCGGGGATGTCGGATGTGATACTTGAAAACGTTGACGCCCGAGTTGCCGCTGTTGAGAACATCGACGGCGGTATCGTACACAACGTAGGGCCCAGTGGCAAAGATACTGGCACTCGACATGGTCGGGTTGTCGTAGAATACCGGCGTGCCAGGGGCACCAATGGGCAGACCGGTCGGGTTCTCCCGAACTCTTACCGAAAACTGGTCGACGACTCCGGAGTTGCGTCTAAAGCGATAGATATTGACGCCGGTGGCACCGTCCCCAAGTTGATCATGGTTCGATAGATAGAACGTTTGCTGGCACTGGCGGGGGAAGTAGTAGTCACCGACCACAGGGTTCCAACTTGAGGTTCCCACCGGGCCGGTACTTACCTGTGTAACACTCTCGACCAGTATGTGATTGTCTTGATCGAGTCTTGCCAGAAACACCTCTTGGCTACCATCTGCATTGTCCCATCCGGTTGCGGAGTGAGTGATGTCACCACCGGTGTTGTCGTCGAGATCGCCGGTCGAGGCGAACACGATGCACCGACCAGAATCGCTGGCATACGGCGTCCTATTCTCGACGGGAGCACGCGTGTCGGTGAGCTGTTTGGTCTGCCCGGACAATAGCTCCCACAAGAAAACCTCGGGGTTGCCATCGGCATTGCCCACACTAGGATCGAGATCACCGGTTGAAATAAACGCCACGAACTCGGCATGAGATGTCGCCGTGTTGTCGGTCGCGCGGGCCTGGTCGTAACTTTCCCCCGAACCACTGTTCGTCACCTGGGACATCACACGAGTCCGTGTGTCCCATATGTAGAG
>JAJCZL010000061.1 GCA_029262415.1 Deltaproteobacteria bacterium
CCAGGATCCACCACCTATTTTTTTAGATGAGCAAAACCCATGCCTTCAAGCCTATTTTTTGCACAACTAACAGCTACCTTTCTTGCTTTTCCTGCCAAGCAAGAGCAATCAAGTGACAGACTCTAAATATCCGCCACTAAAGTGTAAATTTGAACGTACTGCTTACTAGGGCTACCCTATTTTTCGTTTTTATTGCTATTTTTCCCTCCTCGTCATTAACCACTCGCAAAAATGGGTGGTGGTATCGCCAATTGCTCCAGGCGTTGTCGTATCAGTAGCAATGTTCTTGTCACTTCTGAGTCACCGCTGAGTTTCAATATCACACCTCGTGCGTGTGTGATCACATGACCCGCCACTGCAATAACATGAAAACGTAATCCCTTCATGCGTTTTTTGGATAATGATTCCGGCAACACACATTTTTTCATCAGCGCCACTAAATTTAATGTCATCACCATGATCTGCCACCATGCTGCGTTGGCACCAAATTTATTCGAGGGAAATTGCCCACCGCAAAAATCTTCTTTTTGCATGCTATGAACCATCTCACTATCACCACAGCGTTGACGATACCAAGCAATTACCTCATCACCTGCCATTGTTTCTTGATTTGTAACCAATCCGTACAACCGATATTTTTTATCGGCACATTCAACTGTATGTGTAGGTGACGTTTCTTCAGCAGGCTCAATACCTTCCAACGTCGGCTGTTCACGCAACACTTCACGAATGGCAAGGTAGCGGTAGTTGGGAGTCTGTTTATTCTTGACGGCCCACAACGGTACAAAACAAACCTCAGCGTATTCTTGCTCACTTTCAATCTTTTCTCCATTAGGGAGTGTGATATAAATGGGTTTCCAGTTTGATTCTTTAAGTTCAGAAACTGCGGCTTTAAAACCTGTACTCACTCGAGAAGCAATCGCAAATGTAATAACACCAAAACGCTTGTTTTGCCCTTCAGCACAATAACTCAGCAACTCTTCTTGATACCCAGCACTATCCGAGCGCAAACACACCGTCTTAACACCGCTCGGTAATCGCTCTAATGCCTCTTGCAAACATCGCAGTTGCTGATAGCTTGCGGGTACATTACCATCACGAAATTCACTATGAACAGTCAAACCCTGCTCATACCAGTAGGTATTAAAGGGTTGGTACGCTTTAAATTTTTTGTAACAATAAAAGGCATTGCGCTTTGTGGTTGATGCCAAGGTGGCATCCTGATCTAGTGTAGCTATCTCACAAGGGGTTTCTTGTTGCAAATAGTGCGTGAGCACATCGTTACTATTCAATAAGGATTGTAAATGTGAGTTGGCAGCTGGAATAAATGCCTTTCCCTTCACACGCTTGGCCTCTTCCTTTTCCTGGTGGAAGTGTTCTAAATAACGACGAATAGCAGACGATGAGGGAAAAGCTCGTAATTTGCTTTTACGAAATCGATTCTCATACTCACGCTGTGCCTTTCGTTTCATTCCATGAGTCTCCAAACGCAGCAATAAATCGCGCATCCCTGGATCCGCTTCCAGGCGCTCGATATCATCGACACAATCACCGCCACTCAAATTTAGCATCATCAGGGATAACACAATCTGTGAGTCACTCCAGCCTTGTTCTTTAATCAATAAATCTCTAACCAGTTGTTGCGTTAACCCTGAAATGTTGGCCATCTCTAGGAACAAAGGTAGCCCGGCTAAGGAAGTGCCTTTGTGCTTTTCGTCAATTTGATATTGAAATGGGAGTAGGCCTTGTGTCATCATAATCTCGCTCCTATCTTTCACCCGGTGGGTGAAGGTTGTTTGTTGTGAAATTATTTTAACCCATTGATTACGGAGAAAGTATAGGAGCTTCTAATTATTTTGATGCCAAATTAGGGTGGATTTGAAGGCCGCGAATCCGATGAAAAAATTATTCCTACTACAAAACCTGTACGTCCTTATTTGTCTTTAATGAGTAATCAAGCCACAATTGGCAAATCCAATAAATCGCAGACTCCCCAGTAAATATAATCCTAAATTCATTGCCACTAAACTTGTAGGCGTTCTTGATCGGGCATACATACGCTGTATGAGATTTGTGTGAATTAGTTGGGCTTTGTTATGCTTTATTGTGAATTTGCAACGGACATCCAATATTAAAAAATTTTTATTTCATAAGGTTACGCGTAAAACGGGCAACTGTTAATCACTTGGTCGTTGGTTCAAATTCGACCCGGGGAGCCAGATTTCTAAACACTTACCCCATCACCTCCCATCTTTCAAAATCACCCTTTCAGGGATTTTGTGGCTAAAGATCATAATCGAAAATTTGACACTACTTCCCCCAAGCGGAATCAATATTTATAGCACTCAACTTTAATGCCTTGGCAATTTTCAATAAAGTTGTGCGTCTCGGCATAGCATTTGAATTAAAAAAACGGGATAAAGAAGGCTGAGGAATACCTGTTAGGTTAGCAAGATATGAAATACCTCCCTTCTGGTTAACCAGGTCCAGTAAACTATCCTTGACACCAGTAAAGATAATATTTCCCCTAAAAATATTACAAAAATATTACATGTTGATTTTTTTACGTTTTTTTGTTGATTTTTTCTAAAAATGTTGTATAAACAATTCTTTAGGTGTTATTCAATACAAGGAGTTTAACATGGATGTCACAACTATTGAAAATGACGAAGAAAAAGCCGAAGACAAAAATCGCAACCCTAGCGACATACGCCGACGGATTGAAGATCTCCTAGAGTTAAAGCACAGCTATGCTGAGAATGACTTTATGGATGATTATGACTTAGCTCTAGAGTAATCAGACTCCAGCGCGTGCTTAAACCCACCTAAGCACGCGCATACCCAACCTTACAGCGCCAGATATACTATTATTAGGTATATGAAGAAGCGCTTAACCAAGGCCTATCAAAGCAAAACACTCGCTCAAGAAAACCACGACCCTTTTAGTAATACCTTAAGCGAGATCGTTTTTCTGCGAACCTATGCCCGCTATTTAGACCCAGAGCATCGACGGGAAACCTGGGGCGAGACAGTGGATCGCTATATGCAATTTATGCGTGAACATTTAGGTGATAATCTGAGCGCTGCCCTGTTTAGCCAAATTCACCAAATGATATTGCAACAAGAAATCATGCCATCGATGCGTTTAATGCAATTTGCAGGGCCTGTCGTCAAAAAAAATAATGCCTATGCGTACAACTGTGCTTATATCGCACCCGCATCACTACAAGACTTTGGTGAGGTCATGTATATCTCGATGTGTGGATGCGGCGTAGGTTTCTCAGTTGAATCACACAACATTCAGAAGCTCCCAATCATTAAAAAACAATCTACCAACAAATTAAAAAAACACATAATTGCAGACAGTAAAGAAGGTTGGTGCAAAGCATTTACTATCGGTTTAAAAACCTGGTTTGCTGGTAATGATATCGAATTTGATTTCTCCAAACTAAGAGCCTTTGGTGCACGCTTAAAAACAACAGGGGGCAGAAGCTCAGGGTCAGATCCATTACGTTCTTTATTAGCATTTACACGCAATATCATCTTGAATAATCAAGGACGTCGACTGAGCAATATTGATGTCTACGATATACTCTGCAAAACCGGTGAAGTTGTCGTTTCTGGCGGTGTGCGTCGCAGCGCAATGATTTCACTCTCCGACCTCGATGATCAAGCTATGCGGGAAGCCAAAGCTGGGCAATTTTATTATTCACACCCACAACGTTCTTTTAGCAACAACTCGGCCGTCTATGAAACAAAACCTTCTGATGCGGTTTTGCTCGAAGAATGGCAAGCGCTTATTGATAGCGGTACGGGAGAGCGTGGCATCTATAATCGAGGGAGTGTACCCGACACATCACCCAAACGTCGGCTAACATATTTTAAATTCAAACGATTAATAGAAAATAATCGAATCACAGGCATGATTGGCTGCAACCCCTGCGGTGAAATCATTCTACAATCAAAGCAGTTTTGCAACCTCACCGAAGTCGTTGCTAGACCTGATGATACATTCGCTTCTTTATCTAAAAAAATACGTATTGCTTCATTAATAGGAACCTATCAAGCAAGCTTAACACATTTTAAATTTTTATCGGAGCACTGGAAAAAACATTGTGAGGATGAAGCTTTGCTCGGTGTGTCAATAACTGGTATCTGGGACTGCAAATACTTGCGCAACTCTACGATCCTAAATAAATTAAAAAAAATTGCACGCGACACCAATAAAAAGTACGCTGAAAAATTTTCCATTAATCCAGCTACTGCCGTTACCTGCATTAAACCTAGCGGTACCGTATCACAAATAACCAATACGGCATCCGGTATCCATCCTCGTTATGCGCCTTATTATATTCGCCGCGTTCGTATTGCGTCGACTGATGCATTAAGCCAGTTACTGATCGATCAAGGTGTGCCATATCATCCGGAAGTAGGTTACTCTGCTGATGATACCCCCTGCTACGTGTTTGATTTCCCCATTGCTTCACCTAAAGGTTCCGTGGTGAGAAACCAACTCAGCGCATTAGACCAACTCGAAAATTGGAAGTTATTTAAACTGCATTACACTGAGCATAATCCCTCAGTAACAATTTATGTTGCAGAAGATGAATGGATAGCTGTGTTAAATTGGCTAAAAGAAAATTGGAAAATTATAGGTGGTTTATCATTCTTACCCAAACATAAACACACCTACCAACTAGCCCCTTATCAAGAGATCTCCAAAGCTGAATACATGAAGCTTGCAACGCTTTATACACGTCTAGATTTAAGCAAACTTGCCCTATATGAACAGTTACCTGACAGTTTTAGCACCCAATATGATGAGCATTCTTGTTAACCGTCGTTCTCTACTGCATTTTGCTTAACGACACTATGAATTGCCTTCATTTGCCTCATTAAATTAGCAAAGCTCTCCGTAGAAATAGTCTGCTGAGCATCAGAGTAGGCATTATCTGGATCATAGTGCACTTCAACCATAATACCTTCTGCACCTGCAGCTACAGCAGCATAAGCCATTGGAGAAACAAGCGAGCGTATACCCGTACCATGGCTTGGGTCGATAATCACAGGAAGGTGGCTTAGCTCATGCAATACAGGAACGGCACAAATATCTAATAAATTGCGCGTATAACTTTCATACGTTCGAATACCACGCTCACACAACATCACATTAGGGTTGCCGGCATTTAAGATATATTCTGCTGCCATTAAAAATTCTTTATAGGTTGCTGCAAAACCTCGCTTGAGCATAATGGGGTTCTCAACTTTGCCTAATTCTTTTAGAAAACTATAGTTTTGCATATTACGTGCACCAATTTGCAACACATCCGCCATCGGTGCCGCAACCTCCAATTGATGCTCATCCATCACTTCTGTAATGGAAATTAAATCATTCTCACGTGCAGCATCGCGCATATATTTCAGCGCCTCTTCACCCAGGCCCTGGAAATCATAGGGTGAAGTACGTGGTTTAAACGCCCCTCCACGCAACATCGTTGCACCGGATGCTGATACTGATTTTGCAATACGATGCAACTGCTCTTCATTTTCTATTGAACACGGCCCCGCCATTACTGTGAGCTCATCACCACCGATCTTTTTCCCGCGAACATCAATCACCAGGCGCCCTTTGCGAAAATCCTTGCCTGCCAATTTAAATTGTTGTGAAAAGTCTTCAACACGTTCAACACCTGAGAGATATTTGAATAAATCGATTTTGGTATTTGCGTCTATTCCACTGACAATCGCAATAGCAATGCGATCACCCTGCTGCTCTTTAACAGCCTTAAAGCCCATCGTCGTAAGGCGCTCAATAAGCTGCTCTGCTTCTGGATGCGTTATTGTTTGGTTTAGTATTAATATCATTTTATTATCTCTTTTAGTTTGTCGAGCGTGGATCTATACTTCGTGCTAATTCCATTAGTTCTTCAGGTGTCTTATTGTCCGCAATTGCTTGAACAAACAAAGAGCCCACTACAAATCCATCCGCATGTTGCAACACCGCTGCAGCCATATCAGAGTTAGAAATTCCAAACCCTACAACCGTTGGTAAATTGCAACACAATTTAATATCTTGCAAACGCGTTGTTAAATCCTCAGGCAATGAATTTTTAACGCCTGTTGTGCCTTTACGACACACATAATACAACATGCCTCGCCCCTTCTCACCCATTAGCTTAATACGTTCTACCGGTGTCGATGGTGAGATTAATAAAATAGGGTCAATATCTGCAGCGATAACTGTATCATAATACTCACCCATTTCTTCTAGTGACATATCCACAACCAGAATGCCATCAACGCCTGCTTTTTTTGCTCTCTGAAAGAAATCACCGTTTTGGT
>JAJCZL010000062.1 GCA_029262415.1 Deltaproteobacteria bacterium
TCGTCTGCACATTTTTCAACTCTCCGCGCGATCGAATGCCGGACTCGATTCGACTTGAGAAACCACCGTTTCACCCTTGGCTGAAGCGGCCAAACTGCAATCATGTTTCAGAGGCCCAACATCGACGTGCGATTGCCGTGCGTAATTGCCCAAGAGGGCAGCATTGGGCACCGAGCATTTGGGATACTCATGTTGGTCGCATTTGTACCCCTAACTCTCCTCTCGATCGTTGCAGTATTTTCCACACAGATTCTTGCCGCTCAGCTATTCGCTCTATTGCTGGCACTGGTGGGCATCACGAGCACCTATGCTGGATGTCGTGCGCTGTTCGGGAAATCTCGCGCCCGTCCATCTTACGACCCGGCACGCATCGACTCCAGACAGGAGCAGACAACTTCAGAATTCCTGAGGCAGCTCGGCGGCGGCTCCGATTAATGTTGAAGAAGAGGCCTACGCCGCCGGGTGGCTAGGGCGCTGTCGAGGCAACGGAAACGTGTCCTCAGACCGAATCTTGGGGCCGTGACGCGGTTCGTTCACCGTCCACAGCCCCAGAGATCCGGGCAGCTGATCAGTCATCGGTTTCAGATCGCCCCAGCCACTCCCACCTTTGAGCGGATGCGCCCGGGCCAACCACCGATGAGAACTCGGTAACTTCACGGTCAGCGGTGACGACAAAGCAACCAGCGAACGACTGTCCGTCCCGTCGCGAATGCTCCGAGGTCGAGAGTTTTTCCCAACGTACGCTCAAACACCCGGTGTCTCGAATCAGCAAGAACGCGAAGAGTCTGATATCAGTGGCTAACGTCGCCAGCGTTTCGCGATGTCATGAGACACCGGGTGTTTCAACCGAAAAACTCACAAGCTCTCCGGGCTCTGAATTCGGCGGCAGGGATCAACGAAACACGCCGGGCGCGATGCCCGGCGTGTCACCGAATGAGATGGTCGCGTCGTGGCGCGCGACGACGATGTCTCAGAAACTGACCTGCTTCTCGAACGAGATGTCGTACTTTTTCATTTTCTTGTAGAGCGTGGTTCGATTGATGCCGAGCATCCTGGCCGTGTCCTGTCGATTCCATCCGTTGCTGTCCAGGGCGTCAATGATGATCTGACGCTCGGGATTGGCGAGAGCCGTCTTGAGGGTCCCTCCCGACAGGCTCCCGGACACGCTGGGCGCGGTGATTCGACGCCGGAGCGTCTCCGGCAGGTCGTTCACGGCAATTCGGTCCGACTTCGCCAGGACGACCGCACGCTCCACGACGTTCACCAGTTCGCGGACGTTGCCGGGCCACGCGTAGAGTTGCAAAGACTGCAAGGCGTCGTCCTGGAAGCCCTGGATGTGCTTGCCCATCTGCTCATTGAATAGCCGGACATAGTGATCGACAAGCAGCGGAATGTCGCCGACGCGTTCACGGAGCGGCGGCTGCGTGAACGATATCACGTTGATGCGGTAGAACAGGTCCTGCCGGAATCCGCCCCGTTGGACCCGTTCTTCCAGATCCTCGTTGGTCGCCAGAATCAGGCGGACATCAACTTTGTGGGTCTCGTTTCCGCCGACCGGCTCGAATTCGCGGTCCTGCAAGACCCGCAGCAACTTGATCTGCAGGCTGGGGGATGCAGTGCCGATCTCGTCGAGAAAAATCGTCCCCCCATCAGCCTGCAGGAACTTGCCGATTTTGTTGTGCGTGGCACCCGTGAAGGCTCCTTGCACATGTCCGAACAGCTCACTTTCCAGCAGCGAATCGGGCAGCGCCCCGCAGGCGACTTCGATAAACGGCTTGTCGCGGCGGTCGCTGAGCTGATGGACGGCCCGCGCGGTGATCGTCTTGCCTGTCCCGTTCTCACCAAGGATCAGGACGGTGGTCCGTGTGTCGGCGACGCTCTCGATCAGGTCGAACATTTTGGCCATTTTGTAGTCGCGGCCGATGATGTTTGAGAGCCCGAACTTATCGTCAAGTTGGCGTTTGAGCTGTTTGTTCTCCTGGACGATTTCGCGCTGGCTGAGTGCGCGCTGAATCGAAAAGTTCAACTCGTCGTCGATGACCGGCTTGGTCAGGTAATCGAACGCTCCGAGCCGAATTGCCTCGACGGCGCTTTCGATCGTGCCGTACCCCGTGAGCAGGATGACCGATGTGTCCGGCTTATTTTTGACCGCCCATTCGAGCAGTTGAAACCCGTCCTGGTCCGGTAGGTTGACGTCGCAGATCACCACGTCGAACGGATACTCCTGCATCCGCCCGATGGCGTCATGGCAGGTGAGGGCGGTCTCGGTGCGATGGCCGAGGCCTCGCAGGTAGTCCGCCATGGCCTCGCAAATGTTCTTGTCGTCGTCGACGACAAACAGGGAACCGACGTTGGACATGTGATGCACTCTCTTGCCCGCTTCGTTCGCCGGACTGCGACACGTCGCACAACGATCCCGGAGGAAACGTGCCCAACGATGCAGAGATTGGCGGGGGTCGCGGGTTGCTTCAGGTCGTGGGGTTCAGGCCAAGCGATCCCAAGGGACCGAAGGCGACAACGCGGCACCACGTGATGCTGCCGAAACCGATCGGTTTCATCACAAGGAGGCCGAACGAAGGGAACCTTTCGACTTCGACAAGGGCCGCTCGATCAGAGCGGCCGTCACCAAAGCGAGAGTGCTGGGAGAGACTTGAGTAAAGGGTAAGGAAAACTAGGACACGGGTTGCCAAGCGTCAACAAGGTTCGGGAAGTTCTCGATGCTGAAGATCACCATCGCCGGACGGAACCGAAGAATCGGAACAATCGCACCCGAGGGAACTTCCGGTTCTATGCGACGAATGGTTTTGTTGCCGCAAGGGAGTTTGCGGCCGATCACCGCCGGGCCGGTCCGCGTACCAACTGGTTCCATCGGCGAGGGCCGTTCAAAGATTGAAGCTGGGCAACCTCGTCACCCGAAGCGTCAGCGAGGGACGAATCGCTCACTCACGTTCGCTTCCTCGCTGACGCTTCGGGTGACCATAGAGCTTGTCCCGGCCGGTCCTCTCCAAAGTGAAACTTTGAATGGCCC
>JAJCZL010000063.1 GCA_029262415.1 Deltaproteobacteria bacterium
TAACTGCGCGGTGACATGACTGGTGGGGGGGTATGGGGAGCCCATGGGCTAGGTCGCGGGGTCGGTCGCTTGCTGACCCGGTGCCGGTAGTGGTGCCGGTTAGAGATCGAAAACCATCGAACTCCACCGTAAAGCACAGAACTCCCGCTGCATCGAAACGTCGCGTGCTGCAACGAAACCCAGCGTTATTACTGGTCAGTCATCTTCGTCTTGATCTGACTTCGAACCCGTAGGTCGCAAGTTCGAATCTTGTCGGGCGTTCTCACATGAATTTACCGCCTATAAAAAGGCTATCGGTCATCGTCCATATCTGTGATCCCGGCCAGCTGTCGCAATTGCTCGTCGGAGTAGTCGTCAGGGTTCCGACTCAACTGCGGTCCGGTTCCTAAGAGGTCACCTGGACCTCTCTCTGACCACCCCTCACGCGTTTTTAGCCAAAAGATAGCTGCCGCCAAAGGTCCGTCTGGGTCGACGGCTGCTTGGAACAGCCGCATGACGACCATTGCTGTCGCAGTGTGCGACCCTTCATCGAGCTCGCTGCGGTAGTGCAGACGGAGGGTCTTCGGGGCGATCTTCAAGACAGCCGCGATGTTGACCTGGGGCAGGCCCGCGCTTGCTAGAACGGAAACGATACGTCGTTGTTCGTCATTTGGTTCGTGTTGATGTCGCATTGATGTGTCTCCTCGTCGCACGAACGTGTTCGGCGACCATTTCCCCTTGGATGTGTCGTAGTTCCGTCACTGCAGGCGGGGTTCGTTCCTTGTCCTGCGACCCTCGGTTTCAGGTGCTACCTCGCTACAAGCCGCGTCTTCAAAGGTTGCGTCATGATTCGAGCCGCTACATTCGTTTGTGTTGGTAGCGGGTTGAGTGGTCCGCAAGCCCGCATGGTTCAAGGGTTGTAGCACTGTAGCGGCTTCAACAGGGGGGGCCGGAGTGGGCAGGTATCTATCCCAGGATTCTTCGAAGGCTGAGCGGTCATAGACCCTGATGTTCTTCGCGCCTGCGCGCTGCTGCCGGGGGCGAATTCCGAAGGGCTTGAGTAATCGCGCTACGCTGGATGCGGACAAGGGGAGGCCTCGTCGCCATTCCGGCCACGGTCGTTCCTCAAGTTCGACCAAGTAGGCGACAAGCTCGCTGCTACCAACCCAGTTACGGCCTTGCTCCTCGTGGAAGTATGCCCGGATGTCTTCGAGCAGGGCGATCCCCGCCGACTCATCATCTTCCTCGCCTTGAAGCGCCTTGGCTGCCGCTCGCGCCCGCTGTGACCATTCGGTGCCCGCAAGGTCTGCGATGGCGAACAGTGGTTCCCAGTTGTCAAAGGCGCGGTCGTTCAGACTCGGTAGTAACGCGGGCTGGGCATGCTGCAGCATCTCGGCGTTGTCATCCGCCCAACGTTTGCAGCGCATTCGCAGTTCAAGTGTATTGCCACGTTCGTATGCCCGACCGACACGCGCAACCTTCTCGCTGCGTGTCTTCCTACGCATCGGGATCTCGATTGAACGGTCGGCCAGCGTCGGTGGCAGCTTACCGATTAACGCCAACGCCTTTGGCGAGAACACATCGAAGACTCGTGGCTCGTGTGCGCTGCCTTCGCATCGAACGGCGGTTGCCGTGTCCCGGTGGTGCCCGGCGTTGAGGATCCCTCGGAGCTCCTCGTTGTCAGCTAAGAACGTATCGCATTCATCGACGAGCAATGTGGGGTGGTACTCGTCTACACTCCGGAACAAAGCAGCGGGCGAAATGTTGGAGGCGACCAGAGGTCGGTGCGTGAGCGCGATGAGTGCGCGCAGCGCCGTAGATTTTCCACACCTCTTGTCCGGCGAAGTAAACGCTATCAACGGGCACGTGCGAGCGTGCTTGAATGTGTATGTAAACAGCGTCCAGAGTGCCAAGGCATCGGCGGCACCGTCGGGCAGGACCACGTACATGGTGACTAGCTCTCGCAGCTCGTCGAGAAGCTCCGCACCGTCCACGTATTCCGGCGACGGCTGCACGTGCTCAAGGAATGGGCTTGGTCGGTCGCTATCGTGAGCGGGTGGGGCCGAAGCTGTCCTGATTGCAGCCACCTGTTTGTCGAGTGCCGAGACGCGTACGTTGAGCCGCTTCGCAGCGTCGTCGCGTTCACGTTCGTAGTCGAGTGCGGTGAGTCCGGCGAGACGCTGGATTTCGTGATCGTCCTCAGTTTCCGTTCCCGTCTCCCCGTTGAACGCAACAAGCTTGTCGCCAAGTGGTTGCGCCGTCATCGGGGGTGCTCCCTCGACATTCGATCGAGTGTTTCGATGCAAAGACCAGACTTAGCCGCCACGATTACCGCCGCGACCGCGTAGGACACGCCTTCGAGTCGCCAGCAAAGCTCGAAACCGTCCCCATCGGTTTCGCAGGCTTCGCAGCGGAACCGCCGTGCGTTCCGATCCACGACAAACGTCGGGGGTTCGGCCTTGCAGATGGGGCAGCATCCGCGCCATAGGTCGTCGTCTCGGTCCAAGCGCGTCCACTCCGCAGCGATGAGGAACGGGTCGGCGAACCGGGCGGCGGCCCGATGGATGCGCTTGTCTTCCCAGCGCACGTCGGAGTTGACTATCGCACAATACGGTTCGTGGTAGCCGATGGGCCTTTCGTATGCTCGAAACGGCGTCCCTTGTGTATAGGCCGACTCGTGGTCAGTTGCCGCTTGTCGTTTCCCGGGTTTGCTTGGCTGGTCACTTGCCTGTCCCCAGTGGTCAGCCCAATCTTTGTCTCCCATTTCAGGCTACCCCACCTTGATCGCTTGTTGAGTTCCGTAAGTTCGAGTCGATAAACGCTTGTACGTCTTCCATGCGGTAGCGGACGAGGCGATTACCGAGTTTGATGAATGGTAGGTGCGTACCAGCCCACCGCCAGCGACGCAGGCAAGCGACTGTGACGCCCAAGGCTTTTGCGGTTTCGCGCTCATCTATCAGCATAGAGAGCTGCCCAATCCTGGGACCTGAATTCTTGGAGCCGTAGCGCGGCCCGCTTCGCTTTGTGATAGGCATGTAAGAACCTCCTACTTCGTGGATGGCTACTGAAGTACCACGACGGAGGTCGATCCTTGTATACCCTCAACCCTACTTTTTTTGTCGGCGTTTGAGGGAATACAGGTCCGGCTCTGGGTTCTCTCGGCGTGCCTTTTCGACTCCGTGCTTGAGAATCTCACCAACCGCTTGAGTGTCGGCAATATTGGAAAGATCCAGTCGCCAGGCACACTCATCCCCAGTGTCGTCCGTATGCTTGCCCACTTCCCACAGAGTCTCGAACACGAGGCGCAGAACGGGGCCGTCAAGTTCGTCGGTCTCACGGTTGCGTGATGGATACGGCGAGAAGCCGGTATGTCTTGCGTAGGCCCGTGCGAGACGTACGACGAGTCCTCTTTGCTCGTCGGTAAAGGTCTTGTTGCCCGCCTTCGCGTGCCTAACTCGCCTCAAGGTAGCTTTGGCCGCCGCCTCCGCGAGCCGCTTGACGCCGAGGCGGTCACGTTCGTATCGGTGCGTGGCGTCATATGGCTCACCGTCGGTTTGCCAGCGAGCGTACTGGGTCTCCATCGCTGCAGACTCAATGTCGCCGAACTTGCGCTCGGTTACGCCGTTAGTGATCGTCGTAGTTGACGGCGGGTCGTCCACGTCGGCGATCAGCGCATAGAGTTCGGCGGCGAGGCTCGTAGCGTGTTCAAGGTTGGCCTTGACGACCCGGTCCTTCGGTTTCGTCGCTAGGTGGTGCGCTGTCTGAAACACCTTGACTTCGTGGTTCAAGTCGAGCGCGATCCATGTAGCGTCGAGGCACTGGATGCCCGCGTGCTCCAAGAGTTCCGTGATCCACTCGGACGGCAGAAACGTTCTGTCGCTACGGAAAGAGCGAACCCGGTAGGATTGGGGTGGGTCTGGCATAGCATCCCCCGCCGTGATGCATCCGTGAAGGAAGCCGCGCCAGGCCCGCACGGGTCGGGCTTTTCGGGCGTACGCCCCTAGGCGCGGAACTCAGAATGCCGACGCGCTGTTGTCTACTTGTGTTATGTCCAACTTAAATTGGGTGCTCGATAGGCGCGAACGGAAGAACTTGGGGGCGGCTCCCGATTGTCGGGCTGCCTCGCGTAGTCTTGCTAAGGTGTCTGATCGAGCCTCGGCTCCAATGATCACAGAACGGATGTCTGCGGAGCGCAGCCCGAGCAAGAAACGCGTACGATCCGCTAGAACTAGGCGCCACTCAGCCTCGTACTCCCAGCAACGGGCCTTGCGGAGCAATGCGCCGGCGGATTCAGGCGCATCGTTTGTCGTGATGTCCACCAAGTTGATAGTCGGGACTTGGTCTCCGTATGCTATCTTATGCGCGTTCTTTAGTCGGCTATCATCGGTAGTACTAAATCCGATGCAGACACCTTGATGATTCTTGGCGTAGTGCGCAAACATCAGCAGGCAATCCCTGCGCTCTGAAAGACACGCAACGCCGGTGGTATTTCTAAGTTCATTACGCAGTCGATTTGCCGTCTCTTCGTAAAGAGAATCGTCTGTCGGTAGAGTCTTTTCCCACCGCCTTCGCTCGGCGTGACCGGAGAGGCCGGGATGATGTATCGCAATAGCCTTGCCAAATTCACGTTTCTCGCGGTCGCCTTTCGGGTTTTCGAATCGTAAACGGCTGTCGTACGGATCGTTGAAGTCGGATGGCGCAGATATCCATACACTCGTCGTAGCGAGGACTTGGATCGCACGTTCCACGGTGTAGTACTTGTACAGAATGTCCGGAGGCTTTACGTGACCAGGAGAAGCGATGAACCTAAGGTCGCCCATGTGTTTACCTCTGCGCGAGAGTTGGAAGTCGGCCAGTTTGTTCTGCAGTTGCGTCCTGCTCTGCGAGTTCAAGTAGCCGGTCGGTAATTCGCTGCATCGGATCGCGAAGCCGGTCGATGCTGTGGATGATGTAACCGGCGGTTACGTCTCCCGCAGTCGAGTGGTTGATCAGGCGCTTGACGGCATAGGCCGAGAGGTCGAGAGCGTCGGCAGTCGTTGTGAAGGAACGCCTCAGGTCGTGAATAGTGAAGCGTACGCAGGTCTTCTTGGTGATTTCCTGCATTACGCGTTTGGGTTTGGTGATGTGTCCGGTTTTTCCACTACCCGGGAACACGTAGCCGACGCAGCCGTCGCCGAAGCGGCGCTTGAGTATGTCGAACACGAACGAAGACAAGGGCAGGGTGAGTGGCGTACCATTCTTTGTCTCGTGAACGATCAGTGTTTTGGCTCGCAGATCTATGTCCTGCCACCGGAGGCGCAATGCTTCGTTGAGGCGCAGGCCGGTAAACACGGTCAGCAACAGGAAGTCGCGCACGGTCTGCGCGTACTCCGTACCACGTTCGCCGGGGAGAGCATCGACGGCTTGGAACCATGCCCCAAAGCTTTCGGGCGCAATGTATTCCTGCTTTCTGCCTATCCGGTACCAACCCTTCGTTGCGGTGAGAATCCACACTGGGTTTTCCGTGATGATCGGCGACGCACCGCTGTATGGAGTCGTGGCGAAGCCTAGGACCGAACGCAGGGTGCGCATCGCGAGGTTGGCCGTTGCGTGTCCGTTGGTCTCGCCGATCTCTCGGTGCTTTCGGGCTACCTGTTCGCCGGTAATCGAACGGACAGGTCTGGCCTGCCAATCTTGAAGTGTGGTTTCCATCGTGTAGCGATAGCCCTCAATGGTCGAAGTCTTCAGCGAATTGCGGGCTCGCAGGAAGTCTTCGAAGACCTCAGCGAGTGTCAGCGAAGCGGCGCGTGCCTCGTGCTTCTTACGGTTCGGATTCTCGCCGCCTGTCATCTCGCCCAGTATCTCCTGTGCTCGTCTCCGCGCCTGCTCGCAAGTGATCTGTCCGTGCCGGCCTATCGTTGTCCGCACTGTGCGGCCATTGACGCGCTTCTCAACGAAGTAACTCTTCGCGGTTGCGCCGACTCGAACGCCGAAGCCTTGCAGTTCAGAGTCCCGGTAGAACTCCTGCCTCTCTGTTTTGAGCCGTAGTCTGTCAACGAACGTTTTGGTGATTTTGATGCTCGCCATGTCTTTTCCACCTCAATCCGGTCTCTCGATTAGTAGGCGCCTAGTAGGCGCTAGCTATCAAAACCGGTCTCTATTGGTCAAACGTGTTACGCACCGACAAGTGCGTAAGTCCCTATAGAACATGGGTTAATCAAGCTCCGTCATGCTTGATCATACCGAAGGGAATGGCTCGGGCTTAAGACTGGCAGTCAGGAGGTCGACGGTTCGATCCCGTTCGGCTCCACCATCTTTTCGAAGAAGAAATATAAGGGACCAGTGGCAACCGAGCCGCGGTTTTACCTGCTTGATCACACCATAGTATAATGCGAGCACACGCCCTCAGGGCGAACAAATGTCGAAAATCATTATGAAAGTTAAGAAAACGGAAACGGCGAACGTATCCTTGTTACAGTCAGGGTTGTCTGTTGTCTATGGTTCCAGAGGAGCCCGCTAGCCTACCGTGTCAAGTATTTTCCGCTCATTGTTCCTAGCACCCACCCCGTCGTTCCAGCGCGGGATTGCGCGCATCTTCGACTTCGGCCTCGGACTCGATGTATACAACACGAGTCGGTCGAGAACCGAGGCTGATCTTAACGCCATGGACGTTGACTGGTACGCGGTCGCGGACGATTTAAGGGCAGCGGTCGAGTGGGAGCGTGCACGTGTCGCGGAAGACGAACAAAAACAAATCCACGCAGAAGGGCTTGAGCAGGCAGCGCAGCACAGCGCCATCTAATCCCACGTCCCCAGAACAGGGCGGCGCAAACCCACCGGCTACGAACGAGCCTCGCCTCTCAAAGCTTACAAATCCGCAAAAACAAACGATCTCGGCCCGACACTATAGCGGTCCGCTCCCAGACCCCGCCATGCTCGCGGAATTCGATATGGTTGTGCCCGGTGCGGCCGAACGCATCATTTCGCGTTTCGAGGAACAGGGGCGCCATCGCCAGTATCTTGAGAAGCAGGTTGTCGAGAAGGGTAATCGAAACGAGCTTGCAGGGACGTTGGTTGGCGGAGTGGTCGCACTGGCTACCCTAGTCCTCTGTGGGTACGGACTCTACCTAAATCAGCCGCTGTTTGCACTGGTGGGCCTGGTCTCCACCGTCGCATCCCTGGTCTGGGCGGTTCGCGGCGAACGATCAAAGACGCTCGTCGATATGGCAAAGAAGCGCGATATATCCAAGGGCTTCGCCGACGACTGATTGGTGACAAGGCCATCTTCAAGTCCCACTGAACTCGCGGGTCGCGGGCCGGCTTGTGATCGCGGACTTGAGTGGTCACAAATCTGTGACCCGCGAACGAGTGTCGGCACCCGAGTCACGCAGGCTACACGGCGATCCCGGTAGCTTCGCGTCAGCCCGACGCGAGGCGCGCGGCGATTCGCTCTACGAGTTGCCCGATATTTTCAATAGTGGCGATCTCGCCGGTGCGGAACCTGATGCCGAACGTGTCTTCGAGCGAGACCAGAATCTGCACGTTGGTAAGCGAATCCCAACCATCAACGTCCGCGGCGCTCATCGACGGTTCGAGAACGAGGCCGTCGAGGCCGACGGTCTCGTCCACGATGTCGCTCACTTGGGCCAGGATCTCCTCGTTGCTCATGACGACTCCTGTTCGGATCTTGCCGACGCAGCGATGAATGTCTCCAGTGGTGCGGCGCTCTTGACTTCGATGCACCATTGCTCCACTCCGTCCTCGCCCCCGTCACGTTGAAAGCCGAGCTGTGCGTAGTGGTCTTTGACCAGCCCATTGCGGGCACTGGGTTTGTACCACCCGATGATCTCACGAAGGCCGAGGTCACGAGCCGCCGCAAGTAGATCGTTGAACAAGAGCCGTTCGACACCCCGGCCCAGCACTCGGCAGCTCATCAACCACGCTTCGATAGTCAACACCTCGTTCGCAATACGGGCGAACAGTACGCTGATCAAACCGTGGTCGCCAAACCGATCACGTAACCGAACCGTCCGCGTCAGCACCACGGGGTCGACGGCGAGACTCTCGATCTCGGCTCGCACCATCCGCGGAGTCGTCAGATTGAACTGGTTTGTTTTGTTCACTAGCTGCGTGATGCGCTCCATCGAGACCGGTTCGAACGGTCGAACCTCAGCCTCCATTGCGAGCGACGTGAGGTAGGCGGGAATGTCCGTCGCTTCATTTAGTGCCTGGAGCGACTGCCGTCTGACCTCGTACGTTTCAGTCCGGCGCAGATCCTCCTCGGTCAGTGACACTGTCTCGAACAGTCGTTCGGCGTCAAGGGCGCGTACGTAAGTTCCTACGTCCTCCGTCAGGTCAGGCACGGCGACCTCTGGCAACTCCCGCGACACTTCATGGCGTTCGGCGGGGTTGTCATCGACGAAGACGAATGCCTCGAGCGGCAGATCCAGTTCCCTGGCGATGGCCCGAATATTCTCGGACTTCGGTTGCCAGTTGGCCTTGAAGGCGGCGAAGTCGTCGAGCTTCAGTACCATCTCGGGGTGGTCGGTGAAGGCGGACTTGGCGATGCTCTCGTCATTCTTGCTGCAGACGGCGAGCAGCACACCTCGAGTCTTTAAGTCGCGGGCGTAGGTTTGAAGGGCCTTGAAGGCCTCGCCCTCGGCGCTGCCCTCGCCGATTTGAATCCCGGCCAGACCGTCGTCTCCGATCACGCCGCCCCACAGAGTGTTATCCAGATCGAGGATCAGACACTTGCGCGTGCGGCCCAGGATTGCAGCCGTCAATCCTGCGAGAAGACCGGCGTAGTCAGCCACGTGTGCGAACGACACGGGTTGTTTTGCGAGGTACCAGTAGCGCTCGTCGAACCATGTGTCGAGACCGCGACGTTCGGCAAGCGAGGCCACGTCGGCGATATGGATGTTGCGAGACGCACGGTCGGCAAGCGAGAGGTTGACGCGCCGAATGAACGTATTGGGGTCGCCCGGCAGCTTCACACCGAGGTTGCCCGCGGCACGCCAGGGTAGGGGATGAAAGTTGTTCAGCACAACCTCGGATCCGGTACGCTCGTAAAACGTCTCGCACGGCCCGAGCAGCGATCGGCAGACCTCGTCCACTTGCGATTCGATCTCCGGCAACGACGCATCCAGCCGCGGCTGACCCGGCAAGTGATGGGTAGCGTAAATGACCAGGGTGACTTGGGGATCGAAGCCGGCCAGCTGGCCTTTCGCATCCAGCAAACTCGTTGACACCTGACCGTACGGCTCGACGTGCAACGTCGGACGCAGGCCCGCGCCGAACAACGCCCCTTTCAGGACCGGCAGGAGGAAATCGACCGTGGCGGTACTCAAAACCGCGAGTCTGACCGGTACGAGCCGACTTGCCACTTCGGGAATACTCGCGAGCTTCTCGGCCGCGCGACTCAGCTTCACAAGCGCTGAATAGTCATGTGTCGAGGCCCACTCGCGCAGAAACACTCGCCAGGCGTCTGCGGGTTTTGCGCTAGCGCCGCCGTGACGGGAGGAAGGCGTCGTCTTCACCTCGATGCCCCGGCGCCGGCCGGCGCCAAACCACTGATCCGCTCGATTCGACGAGACACCGCAGCTCCAACAACACGATGACCCGCCGCGTTCCAGTGCACGTCATCGGGCAAGTAGACGGATTCCCCCTGCGCCACTGCTGCGCGCAACGGCACCGTGGCATCTAGAAACTCGATTCCGTGGTCCACTGACCACTCGGCCAGGACGTCCGGTAAATTGTTCAACTGCCAGCTGCGTGTGACGGAGTCGGGTTCTGAGTGCACGAATCCCTTGTACACCCGGAACTTGCGCGGGATGTATACGACGAGCAACTGTGCACCAATGCGCTGCGTGACGTCTTGCGCGGCGCGAAGCGTCTTGGTGGCGACCTCCCACTGGTGGGGCCCCCAGGGGCCCTCGTTGGCGTCGAGGTACAGCGTTTCGGTTTGGCCGTCAGCGTTGGTGTAAGTCACGCGTCGGCGACGCACATTATCGCTGGGCTGTTGCCGCCTGGGTGTCGTCCACTCCGACAGCACCTTGAGGGCGTTTCTCGCAAACCACCGCTTCCTGAGCGGCCGGCGCGTCGAATTGCCGGCCAAGTCGCGTCGCTGTCGTTCGTAGGTGTCTACGTCGCGCAAATCGTTACCGCCGAAGAAGAACCAGACGACGACCCTCGGAGCGAGCGGAACTCCGTAGCGCCGCAGTACGACGAGTTCCTGCTGCGGCCCATAGTTGCTCTGTCCGAGATTCGCCACAGTGACACCAAGCTGCCGGCCGAGCTCGGCGACCACGGTCTGGGTCTGGGCGGTCTCGGCCCCTTCGACAAACGAGTCGCCGATAGCCACGACGTCGGCCTGCGTCAGATCCTCGTCATTTCTGAAGCCATATCTGTCATAGGCGACGTCGACCGCATAGGGAATCGGCGATGGGATGCCGGATGCAACCAGGTTCCCGGTCACGGTGCCGGTGTAGCGCGTGTGTGGGTGGTGAACGTGGATCAGCTCGGGATCGGCCCGATTGACGCCGCTAGCCAGCTGGAGCCAGGTATCGGCCTGGCTCATGCGCAAGACCAGCGCATAGTCGTACCCGAACAGCACGGGCAGCTCGAGAAGCCCCAGTGTCAAGCCGGCGGCAAGTCCGGCGACGGTCACCCGCAGGGTGCGTTGAGCGATCTCACGGGGCGGCGATAGGACTACGTATGAGGCGGCCAGCGAGAAGACGGTGACCACGATGTTGAACAGGGCGACCGGCGTTTCGTAGCGTCGCCACAGATTGTACCCGACGTCGTCTCCACTGGTCAGCCACCAGAGCAGAAAGACACCGACGGGCCAGACTACGCCGACAACCCGGAGCCGCCGGGACTTCATCGTCGACGTCCCCCGGCGGCGAGGTTCTCTCGGTGCGTTCGGATGAAGGCGCCGACTTCTGCAGAGACGCGGATCGCGGCCGGCCACGTCGGATGTGCATCGTCGAAGAAATCGTCATCGGGCAGATAGGTGCGGAGATTGAGGAACGGCGTATCTCCAAGGACATCCTCGACGATTCTCAGATACGCCTCATACCGACCAGGCTCGAAGAGTTTCCGATTCCACGACAGCTCGGGCAGGTTGACGACGTACAGTTCGATGCCGTGACTGTCAACGAAGTTCAGCAGCACCTGCAACTCGTGCGTCACCCGGTCGCTGTCCTTTTCGGGATCCCACGCGTGGACGGCTTCCCAGACGTTGCCGGGAACCTCCAGCCAGATCTTGGTCGCCTCCATTGATGCATAGCGCCCCTCGAGGTATTTGGCTGCCGATACAGGCACCCAACTCCACTTGTTGGCCGCGAGCGCCGGCACCAGACTGGTCGCGACCCGACTCGCGATGGCGAACACCCCTCGCCGATAGCGGTCAGGCTGGAGGCTCATGAGCGTGAGCCGCGCCTGCAGCGACTCGATCATCGAACGAGGCACGAGCGCGGGCGGATGGGTCCCTCGCACGACGGTGAAGTGCGGACTGTACTTGTTGATGCCGTCCTGCAGCGGCGAGGAGCGTCGCCGAATGTCTCCAATGAACCGGGGCGTGATCCCTAGAAGAATCGCTTGAGGGATTGCCGAACGCCCATACGCACGCTCGATATACTCCAGTGCGATCAGGCCGTCCTCCAGGGTACCGACACTCTGTGCGTTCTGGTACGGCGTGAGCTCCGGTATCGCGTGTTTGATCTCCTCAGGCAGCAGGCCTTCCCGTGCCTCGGATGGTCCGTAGATCCACAAACGATCGTGGCCGCGGTCGAGATGGTAGGTAGGAGAGAACACACGCAGGTAGTCTTGGCGCTTCCACAGGTAGGCGTCCAGGCGTGACTCGGCGAAGTGCGCTGCGGCTTCCAGCACCAGGTGGGCACTAGCGAAGAACAGGACGAGGCTCAGCAACACGGCCAGCCTGGCGCGTAGCCCGGTTTCAGAACGCCTGATAGATGAAGTCATGTCTTACCTGACTGAAGAGCACGAACCCGCCGACCAGAATACCCATCCAGATCAATTTGAGCGCGATTCTCCGGCGCCGGCTCATGTCATCAGCCTCACAGCGGACATCGCGAGTTCCTTGAACAGGCGGCTACTCTCGCCCAGGTCCAAGACGAATAACACATAGGCCAGAGACGTAAAGTTGTATGTCAGGAACACGGCCCCGGCCGTCACCATCGGGCGCTGCGTGAAACGGCGAAACCCAGCCCGCCCCAACCACCGCGTCATAACAAGATCGTAACCGCGCACGGCTACCAGAGCACAGCCGTGCACGAAGCCGAACACGACGAAGTTCAGTGTCGTGCCGTGCCACGCGCCGACAATCAGCATCGTGAGCAGCAGACTGGCGGCGACCGCCAGAAAGCCGTGGCGCCCGAGCCACGGAGACCGCAGAGCAAACCGATACGTCGGCGTAAAGAGATAGTCGGTCAGCCAGAGCGTCAGCGACCGATGCACACGAAGCCAGTAGGCGCTCACGTCGCGCGACACAAACGGGAACCGGAAGTTCTCGGGCGGCCGCACGCCCATCATGGAACCCACGCCGATGACGATGTCGCAGTACCCAGAAAAGTCCAGGTAGAGGTAGATGTAGAACGCGTACACCTTGGTGAGCAAGAGTAGACCGCCCAGCGTTTCGATCGGCAGGCCGGGCGCAAGCACGAACGGTGCTAGGACAGGCGCGAGCACGAATGCCTTGACCATCCCGCGCAATACACGGTTTGCCGCGTCGAGGTTGGCCTCGAGGTCGGCAGGGGCCCGTTGGTTCGACCATTGCTCCGAAAAATCCTGGTAGCGCTGAATCGGTCCCATCAGCACCGTCGTGAAGTTCAAGCAGTAATTCAGATAGCGGCCAAGCCGCAAGTGTTCGATCGATCCACCGGCGGCGTCCACCACCACATGGATCATCTTGAAGAACAGAAAGCTCAGCCCGGCGATATTAATCAGGCCGACGCCGGTTGGCGCCGCCGGTGCCGCGGCGCCGCCGAGTGAATAGCCGCGCAGGTACACGAACAGAGCCGTGAGGACGACCAGGCTTGTGACGAGAACACCCATCCCGTAGCGCTGCGCCAGCCTTGCAGACACGTAGCCGGCCAAACAGAAGGCGAGGCCGATTGGCATAGCCGACGGACCCCAGTAGCTCCAGACGAATATCAGATTCACGCCGAGGAATACCGCCGTGCGCAGCCAACCGCGCGCGATCGGGATGACGAGCACCGCCGTCACAGCCAGGAGAAAGAACTGCCACGAATTCAAAGCCATAGGTGTTTCTTAGATCATCGGCTCAACTTGTCCCAATTCGGGGAACCCCACGGGTTCGTCGCGATCAGATCGAGCGCGAGGCAGTCCTACATCGAATGCATTAGGGGTACCATGCAATTTACGTACGAGAAACTGCCTAGAAGCCGCTGCCCGTAGCGTGTCCGATGTGGGTAGGATGCAGCGGTGCGCTTTTTTGAGCCTACTTGAAGAGGAGAGAAAAACCATGGGACACCGTAAAATATTTATAATGATCGTGGCGGCTGCGGTCGCTTGTATGCTCGGCGCAGACACGGTGCATGCTATTAACAAGTGTAAGGTCAAGGTCGACAATAAGACCGGCGTCCTTCTCGTCAGCGCAAGTGGTGTCGGCGGTGTGCTGAAATGGGGAGGGGCGCTGGGCCAGGAGACGAATACCTTCTTCAACGATGTGGCCTGCCTTGTGGGCGGCAAGGCCAAGAAGTGCGAACTCGCCGACCCTGCAACGCTGGCAGCGGAGACAGCACCCGCGGACTGTCGGATCTACTTGGACGACGGCGTTGCAGCATGTAACGTGCGCGTGAAGGGGTGCATGCCCGGGCCGCGTATCGACACCGACACCGATACTAACGGCCCCCTGACCTGTCAGAACGTTACCACTGTTCAGTCCGTGGTTAGCGCTGCCAGTTTTAATCTTTCTCCCACCTGTCCCGCTGGTACTACGATCACGGGCGGCGGTAATAATTTCGGCGGATTTGCGACGGGGTTGTGGTGGTGGCAATCGTCGCAGGCGGGCAACGGATGGACCTGCAGAGGAATAAACCAAAGCGCAGGACAAACGGCGAGTGTCACGTGTTACGCACGGTGCTGCTCGGTGCCCTAACCGCGTGTATCGCCGAGTCGAAGGCCGTGACTCACGTGGGGGACGGGCGATGCCCATGACCGCCGCGCCTCTTCCCAGAACTGACGCTGCGCGCCCGCGCGCTTCCCAAAACTAGGAAGCGAGAAAGCCCTTGGCGAGTCCAGCACCAACTATAGCACGGCGTTTACGCTCGAGCTTACACGGCACGTTTTGTGCTTGCCCGCAAGGCGGGAGCCCGCGCATGGGTACGCAGCGAGGTGTTCCCGACACACAACGGGTGCGGCCGATGAGCTGCCCGTACGCCCTACGGAGGTAGGCCCATGATCCGTTTCCTGCGACATGCATTCCTTTGCTTGGCTCTCCTATCAACTACCGTTTTCGTCCCGAGCCCTGCTGCTGCCGATGCCATCCGTGGCGGACTGTTGTGGGACCAGTGGTGGGTCGTGAACGGCGCACCTGTGCCGACCGGCGATCATCCGCTCTATCCGCCGGCCGGTTCGAAGTCGGGCAACGCGACGTTTCGGTGCAAAGAGTGTCACGGCTGGGACTACAAGGGCGCCGCCGGAGCCTATGGCTCGGGCTCGCATTTCACCGGCATCGCGGGGGTGTTTGGTACGACGCTCACAGCAGGCCAGATGACCGACCTCATTAAAACCGTGGCGGTTGCGAACGGCCACGGTTTTCAGAACTACGGCCTCACCGACACCGACATCGCCGATTTGGTCGAGTTCATTCAGACCGGTGTCATCGACACCGATTTCTACATCGATGGTAGCAAGGCGTTCTTCGGCGATGCGTCCCAGGGCGAGACGAACTACAGCGCGGTCAGCGCGCCCGCATGCACGCTATGCCACGGTGCAGAAGGAACCGCGATCAACTTCAAGGTTCCAGCCGATCCCGAGTGGGTCGGAACCTTGGGCGCCGGCAACCCGTGGGAGTTGCTCCACAAGATCCGCTTCGGTCAACCGGGCACGGGAATGCCGAGTTGGATCGGCGACGGAGGAAGCGATCAAGGTGCCGCCGACATGGGGGCTTACGTGCAGCAGAACCTGCCGGCGTTCTCGCTGTGCACCGACACGCCCCGCGCCGCGTGCGCGCAGAGCGCGAAAGCCACGGTGCTGATCAAGAAGCCTGTCGACCCGAGTAAAGCCAAGCTCAAGTTCAAGTGGGTAAAGGGTGCGGAGGTGCAGCATGCCGACTTCGGTGACCCCGGCGTAACGACAAACTACTCGTTGTGTCTGTACGACAGCAATGTATCGATCGATTCGCTTGCTGCCGCGATCGATGTCCGACCCAACCCAGCATGGCTGTCGCAGAGCCCCAAAGGCTGGAAGTACAAGGACAAGCTCGGCGCTTACGCCGGCCTCCGCAAGGCACTGCTCAAGCCCGGTACGACCGGCAAGTCCAAAGCAACGTTTATCGCCAAGGGCGTCAATCTTGCACTACCCGTAGCCGTGGGCGCGGGCACGTTCTTCGGCCAGGATCCGGATGTCACCGTGCAACTCGTCAACGAGAGCGAACAGTGCTGGACGGCCACCTTTGCGACGGCGAAGAAGAACGAAGCGGAGATTTTCAAGGCCAAGCAGCCTTGACGGTGAGACGCCGGTCCTCGCGCAAGGGGCGCGAGGACCTCATTCTTAACTGAGGATCTTGCGAACCCGCCGCCGTAGATAGGGAACTACATCACGCTCGAACCAAAGATTCCTAATGAGCCAGCGATGGTTGCGCGGGCTAGGGTGGGGCAGCGGGACGAAGCGTGGTCGATGGTGTTTCCAGTTCTCCACGGTGGCTGTCACCGTCTTCTGACTAAGATCGCCGAGGTAGTAGTCGAGCGCGTATCGACTGAGCAGCAAGGTCGTCTGGATCTGCGGCATCAGCTCCAGGATCTCTTTGTGCCATAGCGGCGCACATTCAGGTCGTGGTGGCAGGTCGCCGCCGCTTCCGGTTCCCGGATAGCAAAAACCCATCGGTACCAAAGCGAAGTTCCTGGCGTCGTAGAAAGTTTGCGAATCGACACCCAGCCAATCGCGCAGCCGGTCTCCGCTGGGATCGTTCCAGGGGATGCCCGATTCGTGCACTCTTCGGCCTGGGGCCTGACCTACGATTAGGATACGCGATGCCGCATGGGCGCGAACGACCGGTCGCGGTCCGTGAGGAAGGTCGGCACAGACGCGGCAAGCGTTGGCGCGGTCAAGGAGTCGGGTGAGGTCCGAGCGGGTCATCGCGCGGCGGCCATCCTAACGACTGGCTCGATACGTTGCCACGGGCCGTCTACGCGTGCTCCATGCCGGTCGAGAGCAGCGCACCCCCATCGGAGGAGAGCTGGATTTTGCGTTCCTGGCTCTTGCCGATCACGACGAAACCCCGAAAAGCCGGCAAAAGCCCGCAATCAGCCGGGAGATCGGTCCGCTCGAGACCGCTTAGGCCGAGTCAGCGACCAGTGTGTGATCAGGCTTGACCCCAGCATTCCAGGGCTGTATCGATTGCAGGTCTAAGTGGGGGGCAGGGGTTTGTCGGGCGCGGTCTCTGTGATCAGAGGGCGAGCGGGCTGTACCAAGTTTCTTACTGGGAGCAACTCATATGGGGGAATTGGATCCGCAAAAGCCTGTCACAAGGAAGCTTCGTGTCGTTGCGTCGTCGGCGTTGGTCATCCTGTTTCAGCTTTCGTTGTTGGGTAGCAACGGTGTTGCGGGCCCGCAAAGCGCCTTCGCTTCGTTGCCGAGTCCCGGCGGCTGCCAGAACGACGTTGACGGGGCCAACGATGAGCCGGGTCAAAAAGACGTAACCCGAACCTGTGTCGGTCAGGGTGACGGCCTGCCCTACGACGTGATCGTTTCGGCCAACTGGGACGAGACCAAGTTGCCCGGCAACAACACCGCCGATGTCTGCACGCTGTTTGACTCCGATGACAATGGTTTAGTCAACCTCGCCGTATGCGTGACGCTGCAGAGCAGCGGCAGCATCAACGGTAAGCTGGCGGTGCTTCAAGCGGTGCGGCTCTTTTCTTGCGGGGACTCCAAGTCCGATAGATGCACGAACTCGGTATTGATCGCCGGCCCCTACACCAGCCAATGTGAAGTTGCGCAGAAAAACAGCGACCCCTTCGGCCCGGCGGTCGACGATGGTCCCGGTGACGACTTCCCGGATGACACCGAGATCTTGTGCGGAATCGACTTGAGCGATTTTGGTGCCGCCGCCGCCACCGGCGTAACGCTGCTGGAAACCTGTTCGTACCCCTCTACGGTCGCCAATTCCGATCCCTCAGACTGTGTTTTCTTACAGACCTGTTCGAACAGTTCCGACTGTGACGATGACAACGAGTGCACGACCGATAGCTGTTCCGAGGGGATATGCCGGCGCACAGCTCTTCCTCGCAGCAGCTCGTGCTCGGACGATGATTTCTGCGATGGAGGCGAGGAGTGCAGTGACCGCGGCTTCTGTGAACGGCTGGCGGGTCGCAGTAACGACGACTCCGACTCGCATGACGACTCCGATGGTAACGATTGCACGATCGATAGTTGTGATGAGCGCGAGGAGCGCAGCGTAAACGATCCGCGCAACTCGCTTTGCGGCGACGGACTGTTCTGTAACGGCGTCGAGTTTTGTGACGAAGACCTCGGTTGTCAGTCGGGCCCGCCGCCGAACTGTAACGACGGGGTGAGTTGCACGATCGATTCCTGTAACGAGTCGACCGACAGTTGCGAACACGTGCTCAACCCCGGTGCTTGCGACAATGGCCTATACTGCGACGGCGTCGAAATCTGCAGTGCCGTCGGCGGTTGTCAGGCCGGCGTAGCTCCGAACTGCGATGACGGCGTCACCTGCACGGTGGATTCATGCAACGAGGGCACCGACAGTTGCAACAACGCGCCGAACGACGCGACCTGCGATGACGGGCTGTACTGTAACGGTGACGAAACCTGTGACGCCGTTGCCGATTGTCAAAACGGGGCGGCGCCTAATTGTAACGATAGTGTCGGGTGCACGAACGACTCCTGTAATGAGACCACCGACACCTGCGACAACCTGCCGAACAATTCGGCATGTGGAGATGGGCAGTTCTGTAGCGGCGTCGAGGTCTGTGATCCGATCGGCGACTGCCAGCTCGGCGGTGACCCTTGTCCGGGTGCGTTTTGTAACGAGAGCACTGATCAATGCGGTCAATGCCTAACCGATGCTGACTGTAACAACGGTGTTTACTGCGACGGGCAGGAGGCCTGCGATCTTCCTAGCGCGACCTGTATAGCAGGTCTACCGGTTGTTTGTGACGACGGCGTTTCTTGCACGGTGGATTCGTGTAACGAGTCGACCGACAGTTGCGATAACGCGGTGAGCAACGCGATCTGTGACAATGGGCTGTACTGCGACGGCACCGAGACCTGCGATGCGGTAAACGACTGTCAGGTGGGCACCCCGCCGGACTGCGCTGACGGTGTCGGCTGCACGGTGGATTCCTGCGATGAATCCACCGATAGCTGTAAGAACGCGCCGAACAATGCCGGCTGTAGTAATGGGCTCTACTGTGACGGGGTCGAGGTATGCGACGCGGTAAATGGCTGTCAGGCCGGCACTCCGCCGAGTTGCGGCGACGGTGTGGGCTGCACGACGGACAGCTGCAATGAGGCCACCGACAGCTGCGATAATACGCCCAATAACAGCACCTGCGACAACGGGTTGTTCTGCGACGGTGCGGAGATCTGCGACGGGCTAAATGACTGCCAGGCCGGGAGCCCTCCTAGCTGCGGAGACGGCGTCGGCTGCACGGTCGACAGCTGTAACGAGGCAACCGACAGCTGTGACCACGCGCCGGATAACGGCACCTGTAGCAATGGGCTTTTCTGCGACGGTCCCGAGATCTGCGACATCCTGAACGACTGCCAGGCAGGCAGCCCGCCTAGCTGTGGAGACGGCGTTGGCTGCACGGTCGACAGCTGTAACGAGGCAACCGACAGCTGTGACCACGCACCTAACAATCCCAGCTGTGACAATGGGCTCTACTGTGACGGCACCGAGACCTGCGATGCCGTGGGCGACTGCCAGGCCGGCGCTCCGCCGAGCTGCGGGGACGGCGTCGGCTGCACGGTGGACAGCTGCAACGAGACCACCGATAGCTGTGATAACACACCGAATAATGCGGGGTGCGACAACGCGCTGTACTGCGACGGCGTCGAATCTTGCGATGCGATTAGCGATTGTCAGCCAGGAAGTCCGCCGAACTGCGGTGACGGAGTCGGCTGCACGACAGACAGCTGCAACGAGACCACCGATAGCTGTAACCACGTGCCGAACAATGGCACCTGCGACAACGGGTTGTACTGCGACGGCGTCGAATCTTGCGATGCGATCAACGATTGTCAGCCGGGAAGTCCGCCGAACTGCGGTGACGGCGTCGGCTGCACGGTGGACAGCTGCAACGAGACCACCGACAGTTGTGACAACACGCCGAATAACGCGGAGTGCGATAACGGGGTCTACTGCGACGGCAGCGAGATTTGCGATGCTGTGAACGATTGCCAGGCGGGTAGCGCTCCGGACTGCGGCGACGGCGTTGGCTGCACGGTCGACACTTGCAATGAAACTACCAATTCCTGCGACCACACGACCAGCGATGCCAGTTGCGACAACGGGCTGTATTGCGACGGCGCGGAGACCTGTGATGCGCTAAACGACTGTCAGGCGGGCAGTGCGCCGAACTGCGTCGACGGCGTCGGTTGCACGTTGGATTCGTGCAATGAAGCCACCGATAGCTGTGACAACCTTCCGAGCAATGGCGCCTGCTCGGATGGGTTGTTTTGTAGCGGTGTCGAGATCTGTGACGTCAGTGCCGGATGTCAGCTGGGCGGCAACCCGTGTCCGGGAGCCTTGTGTAACGAGACCACCGGGCAGTGCGTGAACTGCTTGGCCGACGTGGATTGCAACAACGGCGTGTTCTGTGACGGGCAGGAAACATGCAATACCTCGACCGGCAACTGCCTGGCGGGTACAGCCGTGATCTGTGACGACGGCGTCTCTTGCACAACCGATTCCTGCAACGAAAGCAGCGATAGCTGCGACAATCTGCCCAGCAACGCGAGTTGCGACAACGGCCTGTTCTGTGACGGCGCTGAGACTTGTTCGGCAACCGCCGGCTGTCAGGCTGGGACAGCTCCGAACTGCGGCGACGCCGTGGGTTGCACGGGAGACTCCTGCAACGAGGCTACAGATAGCTGCGACCATGTGCCCGACAACGGGGCTTGCGGAGACGGGCTGTTCTGTAACGGCGTCGAAATCTGCGATGCAAGCGCCGGCTGTCTCGCCGGAACCCATGTCGACTGCGCTGACGCGGTGTCATGTACGCTCGATTTCTGCGATGAAACCAATGACGTCTGCGCGCACCCTACCAATGACGCTTCCTGTAATGACGGGCAGTACTGCAACGGCGCTGAGGTCTGTGATGCCGTGGACGACTGCCAGCCCGGCACACCGCCCAATTGCGGTGATGGGGTGGGCTGCACAGTCGATTCCTGCAATGAGGCCAACGATAGTTGCGACCATGTCGGAGACAATGCTGGGTGCAGCAACGGACTGTTTTGCGACGGCACGGAAATCTGTGACGTTGCGCTCGGGTGTCAGGCGGGGACGGCACCAAACTGCGCTGATGCCGTCAGTTGTACGGTGGACTCTTGCAATGAGGCCACCGATGCCTGCGACCATGCGCCGAGCGATGCGATCTGCGATAACGCGCTCTTCTGCGACGGTACTGAAACCTGCAGCGTGACCAACGATTGTCAGTCCGGTGCGCCGCCGAACTGCGCCGACGCCGTCGGCTGTACCACGGATTCGTGCAACGAAACCACCGATACATGTGACCATCTGCCGAGCAATACGACTTGCGGCGACGGACTCTTCTGCAACGGTGCCGAGACCTGCGATGTTACCGGCGATTGCCAGTCGGGCAGCGATCCTTGCCCGGGCCTGCTCTGTAGTGAGACGGTAGGCACCTGTGTTGACTGTCTGATCGACGCAGACTGCAGCAACGGGCTGTTTTGCGACGGGAATGAACAATGCAATACCGCGACGGGTACGTGTTTCGCCGGAACACCGCCGAATTGCGGAGACGGGGTGAGTTGCACGGGAGACTCCTGCAACGAGACCACCGACAGCTGCAATCATGTACCGAACGATGTGAGTTGCGGCAACGGGTTGTTCTGTGACGGTACGGAGATTTGCGACCCCGTCAGTGATTGCCAGCCGGGAATCCCTCCGAACTGCGTCGATAGCCTCGGTTGCACGGTCGACTCGTGCAACGAAGCTACCGATAGCTGCGACAACGTGTCGAACAACACGTTGTGCAGTGACGGTTTGTTCTGCAACGGTGCCGAGATCTGCGATGCAGTATTGGGTTGCCAGGCCGGAGCCGCGCCTAATTGCGATGACAGCGTGAGTTGCACGGTCGATTCTTGCAATGAAACAACCGACTGGTGCGACAACCTACCCGACAACGCGGCGTGTACGGACGGACAGTTCTGCACCGGAGTCGAGATCTGTGATGCGAATGCCAGCTGTCAGGTCGGCGCTAACCCGTGTCCCGGGGTCATCTGTAACGAGGCCGCCGACCAGTGCGGCACCTGCCTCACCGACGCGAACTGCAACAATGGCGTGTTCTGCGACGGCGTAGAGACATGCGACTCTTTGACGGGCACATGTGCGGCGGGCACCCCGCCGGATTGCGGCGACAGCGTGAGTTGCACGGTGGACTCGTGCAATGAAACGGCCGATCGTTGTGACAATCTGCCCAACGATGCCTCGTGCAGCGACGGGTTGTTCTGCAATGGTGCCGAGGTCTGCGACGTGACGGCTGATTGCCAAGCGGGAACGCCAACCGATTGCGCCGATAGCGTGAGCTGCACGGCCGACAGCTGCAACGAGACCACCGATAGCTGTGACCATGCGCCCGACGGTGTCGTGTGTAACGACGGTTTGTTCTGTAACGGGGTGGAGACCTGCGATGTGACGCTTGGCTGCCAAGCCGGCATCGCTGTTTTCTGCGGCGACGCCTTCATTTGTTCGACTGACAGTTGCGACGAGATCACCGATCTGTGTGCGAACGATTTCGCAACCTGTGTGTGTGGTGATCTCGAGTTGACCGGTAGCGAAGAGTGCGATCCTCCGCAAATTGCCGGTACCTTTGAAGACTGCAACAACCTTGTTGATGACGACGGCGATGGCATCGTCGATTGCAGCGATCCTGACTGTTTCCCCAACGCGCGTTTATCGATTTGCGACGAGGATTGCACTCTAGACCTCGTGTGCGAGAAATTCCGCAAAGATCCGGGCGTGATCAGGTACAACAAGAAGGGTGGTCCGGATCGCTTGTCGTTGCACGGGCGGTTCCTCTTGGAGACTGACACCGACCCGATGGTCGAAGGTTTTGTTTTCGAAATCGGCAACGAGCTTGGGGCTGTCTACCGGGCCTTCCTCGGTTTCGGGGAACTCACCGGGGATGCCTCTGGTACTCGCTATCGCTTCAAGGATAAGACCGCCAGAGTCCTGGGCGAGGCCAGCCCGAGTGGCGGTTTGTACAAGGTCAGCCTGATTCGGCGTACTATAGGTGGAGAACCGTTCATGAGCTTCCGGGTTCGGGCGTACGGAAATTTCAAGGCGGCGACCAAGGTGACGATGACGACGCAACTCGTTCTCGGCAGCGCGGTCGGCTCGCTGACCGCCGACTGGACGGCGAGCAAACGCAAATGGAAGCTTCCGTTGATCGACTTTGAGTAGCCGGCTCAGTCGCGGCGGCCTTGCGGCGGCGCGATGCGATGCTGCGCGCGCCGCCCAAATGGGTGGGAGCCGGGCGTATTTCGGGAAATATCCCTTGACTGTGCCGCTGCGACTCAGGCACGATGCTGCTTTGCTCGCCGACCGGCGAGGCACAAGGCCGGCATCATGAAACCACGTAGTACCATTTCCGCGCTGATCGTCGTCGCGATCTTGCTCTCTGCCATTTCCGCTCCGCAGCAGGCTTTCGCCGCGCCCCCGGATGTGCGCGTACTTCTAATCGGCAGCAGCCTTGTGCGCGGGGTGAAGTCGACGTTGAAAAAGATGTATCGGCAGGACGGACTCAAAGCCCAAATCAAAGCCTTCGCGCCTGCCAAGTGGACGCTACACGATCATGCAGGCTCAGGCCGAACCGCATCGCTCATCGCCGCGCGACCGTGGGATGTCGTGTTAATGGCGCAGGCGAGCCTTGGCGCTACCATCTTCGACCTCCCCGACGTGACGATCCTGGACGACCTGATCACCGCGCAAGGAGCTACGAGCGGGCTGCTCATGACTTGGTACGATCAAGAGGTGCCTGCGAGTAATTATGATCTGCTCAAGGGAACACCTGACGGCAGCACGGGCTACGTACCGCTGGCTTTCGCGCTGGACATTTTCGTAGCGCCTGCAGGCTGGGGCGTCCGCAATGTTCTTGTTGACATCGAACAGGGCAATCCGATTGCGCAAACCCTGGATCTGTGGAAGCGCCGTGCCCACCTCGGCAAAGCCGGACGCTATCTGGCGGGAGCCATCGTCTATACGACACTTACCGGCAACAGCCCCGTGGGTCAGTGGACCCCAAACTCGCTTGACGGCTCCGTCACCGATTACCTGCAGACGTTGGCGGCCGACACCGTTCTGACCGATCCGACCGAGTGGAACCTACCTTGACCCCTCAGGGCAAGAGATAACCGCGCAGCTTCCCGACGGCAACATGCCGCCGATCACAAACCCGACGCTAGGGCTTCTTCAAGACATAGGCGCCGATGTCGTCCCCGCGAATCTCGGTCGCGCTGGAATCACGGCGCCGGTTTGGCCCGAACGAGTATACAAATACGGAGCGCGAGCGTGTGTCGTCGGGATCGCAGTAGTCGCGAATCCAGTAAGGACTGTGCCATGGGTCGAGGAAAAACTCGGCACGCTCGGCTGCCAGTCCCTTATCGACGAGACCAGCGTAGACTCCTTCAGCCAAGTACCGACGCCTGTAGTTTTTCTTGTAGGTATATACACGGTTATGGAGATTGCAGCGGGTAATCAGCTTCTTGCGGCTGGCTCGGGCCATGGTCACGAAATCTTGGCGTAAGGCCTTGGCCTCGGCATCGGCGAACCCGAGATATTCTGATGATGCTTGACGCTCTCTGTGCGCGTGTGAGGCGTTGAGAAACCCTAGCGCAAGCACTACGGCCCAAGCGCCGGCTAAAGACAGCGGAGTCGCAAGCGGCTGCCGCTCGCGACCAGACGAGGGGGACAAGCCGCACAGTGCGATGATCGATGCAAAAAGAAACCCGAGTCCGAGCAGCAGTTCGACGGTCTCGCCGGTATATTTCCACGGGTACCATTCGTAGAGTGCGTAGGTCAGCACGAACGAGGGGATCAGCGCGGCAGGCGGCGAGATGACTCTTGAGCGCTCAAGACGACAGTGAAGTGGTGGTGCCATGTTCACCAACGGAAGTAGCGCACCGTAGCCGAGGATCACTGCCTTGAGTGTGATGATGCGAACATGGGTGCTGAACACATTGTGGATGTTCAACTCTTGCTGAAAGTTATGGGCCAAGAAATACCTGGGCGGCCGATAACCGATCAAGCGTTGGCCCCACGAGATCTCCTCCATGGCGACGAAGAAACAAAACAACGCCAGGCCGAGCAGAAACCAAGGTATCCTGCGCGTGTCCTTGGCCTGTCGAAACGCCGCAACGGCGTTTATGGTTGACGCAACCGCGAAAGCCCAAAACGTGGACCATTCGAGGCTTCCGTCTTCCTGCAGGATGGCGTAGTAGGTCTCTGGATACCAAGTCGCGACCATCGCGACGTATGCCGCCACCGACGCTATCAATGCGTTCGCAGTCACCGCCGCCGCCCGACCCATACGCGCCTATCTCCCGCTCAACCTGTCGGTTAGGAACGAAGTGAACCGGCTGATCATCGGATGAGTATACATGTCGGCGCCCGCAATCAGCAGCGAGCGGGAAGGCTTCGTGCGGTGACGCTCGGCCTAACCGGATGGAGAACTAGGAAGTGGCTCGACAGCGGCAGCGTCGGGGCGTAGTGTCGGCGAGACATGCAGTTACAAGACGACAAGGCGCGTGCCTTTAGGAAGCTTCACGAGCGCGACGGTGCTTTTATCATCCCTAACCCATGGGACGTTGGGAGTGCACGTATCGTCGCGGCACTGGGCTTCGAGGCGCTCGCGACGACCAGCGCCGGGTTCGCGTTCTCGCGCGGCAAGCTAGACAACACGGTCGGGCGCGAAGAGATGCTCGGCCACATTCGCGAGCTCGTCGAAGCCACGCCTCTGCCCGTAAGCGCTGACCTCGAGAACGGCTTCGGTCACGATCCCCAGACGGTGGCCGAAACCATAAGCATGTCCATTGACTGCGGTCTGGCGGGTGGATCGGTCGAAGACTCAACACAGGATTCGTCCGCGCCGATCTATCCGCGTGAGTTGGCCACCGCGAGGATCCGTGCCGCTGTGGAGGCCATTCGTGCGGCACCGACCGATTTTGTTCTCACCGCGCGTTGCGAAAACTACTTGGTAGGGAAGCCTGATCTCGGCGACACGATCGCGCGGCTTCAGGCCTACCAGGATGCCGGTGCCGATGTGCTGTATGCGCCGGGCCTCACGAGCCGCGACGACATTGCTGCCGTCGTCTCCTCCGTGGACCGGCCGGTGAACGTGGTCATGGGTTTGCAAGGCGCAAAGCTCAATCTAGCCGACCTGGCTGAGATCGGCGTCAAGCGCGTCAGCGTGGGCAGTGCTTTGGCGCGCGCCGCGTTGGGAGCTCTCATCCGGGCTGTCAACGAGATGCGCGAGCGGGGCAGTTTCGAGTTCGCCGGCGATTCAGTCGCGTACGCGGACATCAGTGTATTGCTCAGCCGATAATGCTTGACTGTCCGACTTTCCCCGTAGATTGAGCCCGCCGGTTACGGTCGGCTCGCCTTCCAATTCGCTGTGCCGACCGGTTCAACCACCCTGGTTGAAGTCGGATGCTCGTAGCCGCCACCCGTTTCGAACGGGAGTCCAGTCGGTGGTTATGGATGCTCCGTCGTTGCCGATAACCACGTGCGTGGTCATGCGTGGATCATCTGCGGCGGAAAAATCGGCATAGGCCTTTAGGCGAAATGCATAGTTAACGGCTTTCTTTTTGACGACCAAATAGTAGATCGCCGACGTGTTTCGGCGGTCTGTGACCCGGCCGCGAAAACGAAAACGCCGTCCGCGCCCCTTCGTCATGAAATCGCTTCCGAGAACTTCGGCACTATAGACGATACCGGCAGCGTTGGTGATCTGAATTGCGAATCCGTCGATCGGCAGATCGACGAGGGTCTGAGGAATGAACTGCGCGTGCATCCTGAACGCATCAAGAGAGACGTTATTGTTGGAGAACCGTATGTAGGCAGGATCAGAAGTCGGTGGTTGACAGGCTACGACGTCCAAGCAGTCGGCGCCGCATGTCGTTCCACCCTGTGGACAGTCAGCCGTGTCGTCGCAATCTATCAGCGCGTCGCCGTCATCATCCACAAAGTTGTTGCAGACCTCGGCCGCGCCAGGCTCGCAAATCTCGCCGGGTGGAGTAACTATCCCGTCACCGCAGAAGGGGCAACTGCATGGAAACAAACTCGCAGGAGCGAAGCACGCTCCCGGACAGGCTGCGTCGTCGGTGCCGTCGCAGTCCTCGCCCGCCTGAACCGAATTGTCACCGCAAACAGCGGCAGCCGCACACTGGCACTCCTGGGGGTCACCGGGCGGGTTACAGCCGGCGGTACACACGCCCAAGTCCGGTCCGTCGCAATCCTCGCCCGCTTGGTTGATGACGGCGTCGCCGCAAACGGGGCACTGGCATTCATTCGGGTCTCCCAGCGGTAAACACTCTCCCGGGCACAACGCATCGGAGGTTCCGTCGCAGGCCTCGAAGGCCTCGATCACATTGTTACCGCACTCGGGAGGTAGCGAACCTCGACTCTGTGCGGCCCACGCTAGCGACGCTTGTGAACCGACGAGTAGGCCTGCAGCAAAAAGCCATGCCCACGCAAGCGTCCCAAATAGACTCCTGCTCACAGAGAGGTCTAACTTGGATTGTCTGGAATGCGCGCGACGTGAAGATCCGTACTCTTGCAGCAAAGGGTTCATCAAATGCTCCTACATCGTAGCCCTGATGGGCGTTTGTTTTCTTTACTTACGGTGCGGTGATCGTCGTTGGTGTTTTGGGTTCGTTTCCGACACCCGCGTACGACTATAGTGCCAGATAAGGAGAACGTTGTGAAACAGCGAGCGACACAGCCTCGCCGTCAAGCTCGTGGTACTGCTCTAGAAGTTCTTCTGCAACGCTTGGCTGTCCGCGGCCCAGACCAACAAAGCAGCGTTAGATCACCGTAAGCGTCACCGACGTTGTTCCAACGTTCACCGAGAAATTCTTTCCGCCGCCGATCGAGGTACCGTTCACCGTCGAGAACGACCCGGTGTGTGAAGCGTAGGTCATGATCACGAACTGCTGGCCGACGCTCGGTGAGAAGCCACCGGCGAGCACGATGTTGAGCGTTCCGCCGAGCGTCGCTGCTCCTGTTACGAGAACACGCCCGAACGCTGTCGTCGCTGTGCCGCCGATCTCTACGGTCAGCGCGCCGCCCGAGTCCTGCGTGTAACTGGCGGAAGCGGTGGCTGTACGCCCGACGTCGACCCGACAAGTCCCGCTGTTGGTGATCGCGCCGGCGAAGCCGATATTCCCGGCACGGGCGCGGATTGTACCCGTATTGGTGATCGTAGTGCTTGCCGAGCCGATGCTCAGAGGACCCGGGCCTGATGCATCGGCATCGATGGTACCTTCGTTGATGACATTCTCGCCGAGCTGAACGTAGCCGATCTGTCCGTAGGCACCGCGTACCGTGATGTTAGGCCCGATCCTCAACGCCTGCGAACCGACGTTGATGAGTTGTCCGTACGAGGGCAGGAACACGATCTCGCCGGTGCCGTCGAGCAGACTCTCGGTCGCCGACAGAAACTGAAGGCTCGAAGCGTTGCCCAAAGTGGCCGTACCGTTCAAGGTCAGGCCCGCACCGGTGAG
>JAJCZL010000064.1 GCA_029262415.1 Deltaproteobacteria bacterium
ATCAGGGTCACCGGGGTATCGGGCCGGGACGCCCCGCCGGTTAAACAATCCCAACGAGAGCGGGCCGGTGCCCCACGCCGTCCCGGCTGGGACACCGGCCCTCGCCAACGTCAAGAATGTGCCAACCGGCGACGGACGGCCGAACAAATGATCCGTACCCATCGTTGCCCATCCGTGGTCTCCCTGTCACCACGGATGTCGCGGCGGGGTACGGATGTACTGGAAACCCCCGCTCCCGTTGTTCGCGGGCCGTCCTGTGCCGATCCGTGAAGATCAGTGTTCCTTCCTTCTCGTCAATCGGGTTGCGGGTGCCCCGTGCCGGGCGATTCGCGGTTCGTTCCCAGAATCGTAATTGACACTCAGATTCGCGGCGGCCCGCGTGAGCTGTCGCCGCGCTCTCACGCTACGACGGAAAGCACTTTCCGAAGGCGATCAGTCGTCTGGGGTCTCCCTTGAGGCGGATCTTTCGGCGAACCAGCGCCCAGACGAGATTCTTCTCGTGGGCGAGGAACCCGAGCCATGCTTTCGTGTCGGCAGTCACGCGGAGATCGGCCTCGCCGACATGTCCTTCGTTGACCGTCAGTGTCTGGTCGCGGATGACGAACGTCGCCTGTCGCTGTTCGTCGCCCGTGAACATGAAGTGGTACGTGGCGTCGACGCCTTTGGACTTGCTTCTTTGGAAAACCAGCGGCATGCCATCGAGCAACTGGTCGATCGTGCGGGGCCGCAGACTGTTGCCGACGCGTTTGGTTTGCTTATTGGGGAACCGTTTGGCGACATGGTCCTCGGCGTCCGAGTTCTCCAGGACGTAGATCGTTTCTGCCTTTTCCTGGAGCGGCTTGACGTTTTCCCGCAGATGGGCCCCTTTGTCGGCGAGGTAGGGGCCGATCACGTCCTCTCCGGCAGGACAGACAGACAAACAATAAGCCGCTTTGTAGTTGGCTCCGAAGGACAGGCTTTGCCACATCGAGGCGGATTCGGGTTCGGTGACGCGCTCCCGATAGTCCCGCTTGCTCGTGCTGTCGGCCACTTGCTCGGCCCAGTCCGTAAATCCGCCCATGAACTCGCGGTAGTTATGGGTGTAGCAGGCGGAGAAGTCGAACTCGCCCTCCGGAGAGATGGCTCCGACCGGGCACGCTGCCACGCAGAGCTTGCATTCCAGGCACGGATTGAAATCAACCGGCTGTCCCTGCTCGGTCACGTCGGCGTCGATCAGGATCGTGCCCAACAGGATGAAGTTGCCGAATCGGGGATGGATGACGTTGCGATGGATGCCCATCATGCCCAACCCGGCGGCCACCGCAACCGGTTTGTGCGAGACGACCCACAGCTTGCCGGGGAAATTGCCCATCTCCATCGGGAACCCCATCGCCGGGTTCAAGGCACGCACGCCCCGTTCTTCGAGTGCCCGCACCACCGTGCGGCCCACTTCGTCGATATGCTCGCCCGTATGATGGAATTCGAGGTTGGCGACTGAGCGAGCCGGCGTGCGGAGCGGCTCTCTGTTCATGCGGTCAACGAAGCTGATGAGCGTGCGGGTGCGGGGAAACGCCTTCAGCAGATCGTCCCGCTGGTCGTCCAGCGCGGGGCGGCTGATTTCGACAAACCCCACGTCGTCCGCCCCTGCATCGAGGACAAGCTGACGGAGTTCGTCCGCATCGAGCGTCTGCCGGTCTTCGGGAACCGTCGCCGGATCACGCTCACGCAGCCGCTTGACGGTAGGATGCTCTGCCAATTTCATCGCTTTGTTCCTGGGAAGTGGGAAGATTGGTTGCCGCCGTACCGGTCGGGACCCGTCGCTAACGCTCTGGGCTCTGATGGGGTTGTGCCGGGATCGGCCACGAGCGTTGCATGTAGCCGGCCATGTGCGTGTATGTGCAACTACATGTCAAAAAAAACGGTCATTGTTTGGCGGTCGTTTCGCGAACTCGCTTTGTGGCCCGGTTCAATTCGTTCACGAACCGTGGTCCCAATAGCGTCCTAACTTGCTCCTGCGCCCTGCTCCATGCCGGGAGTGCCTCTTGCAACAGGTTTTCGCCTTCCCGGGAAAGCTGAAACGGCTGGGCTCGACCGTCATCATCCGGCACAATTTCGATCCAGCCACGGGCTCTCATCCGCTCGACGTTGCGGCTCAGTGTCGACACATCCAAATGCAGGCGTTTGCACATCTCCGCCGGGCGAACCGGCCCCAGCTTGGCCGTTGCAACCAGGATGTTCATCTGGCTCACTTTGACACCGAGCGGTCGCAGCGCGTCATCATAGATGTTGGTCACCACACGGTTAACCATCCGCAACCTCACGGCGATGCACTCGGCGGCAACGTCGTCAATCGTCGCATTGGCTTCCGGATTGGTCATTTCCTGGCTCCCAGCAGATTTTAAGTGTATATGCAAATAACAACCCTGTCAACCCAGCGGGCTTGTAAGTTTTTCGGGGAAAACACCCGGTGTCTCATGAGATCGGGAAACGTTGAGGACACGAGCCGCTAAAATGAGGCACTTCCCGCCCTTGCTGATTCGAGACACCGGGTGTTTGGGCACGCGGTGGGAAATAACCACAGCCTCGGCAGGTTAAGGAAACTCAGAGCTCATGGACCCTGCTTGGAGACGATGGCATTGCAGGCTCCCTGGACCGACCGGGCCCGCACCACGCTGTTGGCATCCGGCTGGCCGGGGATCGAACAACTGCTTGGGCAGGATGCGAAAAGCCGCAGCGGCTCTCGGCAGACCGCGGTCGAGGACTTGCGGAACGATCTGGCCAATCATCACCAGCACCTGCACGACGCCCAGCGGCTGGCGCGCGGCCAAAGCATCGGCAGCGGCCAGGTCGAAGGGGGCTGCAAGAACCTGATCGGTCGCCGCCTGAAACAAACCGGTGCCCGCTGGCGGGTCCGCCGCGTCAACCGCCTGGCCGGCCTCTGCTCGCCGATGGACAGCCACCCATGGAAAACCTACCGGCAAACCGCCCGAAAAACCAAACCGTCAAAATCCACGCGTGCCCCCATGAATCTTGGGTGCAGTAAGTTCTTGTTGCAAGGCTGCGTCAGCGGAGAAGTCGGGGTCAGGCACCAATTCGCGGCGCCGCGAACTTGAGGTGTTCGTCAACGCCGCTCTCCCACGAAACGGTGCCTGACCCCAGCGTGTAACAATCCGTTCCTGCACC
>JAJCZL010000065.1 GCA_029262415.1 Deltaproteobacteria bacterium
GAGATGGTGATGCCGGGCGACACGGTTTCGATCGATGTCGATTTGATCACCCCGATCGCGATGGATGAGGGTCTCAGGTTCGCAATCCGCGAAGGTGGCCGTACGGTCGGCGCCGGCGTGGTTACCTCGATTACTGAGTAACGGAAGTGAGAGATCAAATGGTTCTGGCTTGCAGCGAGTGCAAGCGAAAAAATTACCGGGTGAGCCGCAATAAGAAGCTGACTGCGGAGAAGCTTGAGTTGAAAAAGTATTGCGCTGCCTGTCGCAAACACACCATCCATAAGGAAGGTAAAACCTGACCCCCTAACCCGGGCCAAGGCGCCGCAGGCGGCGCAACTTTACTAAGGGTCAGTAGCTCCAATTGGTAGAGCGTCGGACTCCAAATCCGAATGCTGCAGGTTCGAGTCCTGCCTGACCCGCCAGTCGGAGAAGAGAGCGAGAGCGAACTCGGGGAACGAGAGCAGATGGCGAATGTAACGGAATACATCGAACAAAGCCGCACCTTTTTAGGTGAATGCGTGACCGAACTGAAAAAAGTGTACTGGCCCACCCGCCAGGAGACGGTTGCGTTTACGGTGGTCGTTTTGATCGTCGTTGCGTTTGTCGCCGTGTATCTGGGGATCGTCGACTACATTTTGTCGCTCGGCCTCCGTTTCGTGTTTGGACGGTGACAAGCGTCGTGGCTGAAATGAAGTGGTACGTCGTTCACACCTACTCGGGTTACGAGAAGGCAGTGAAGACCCAAATGCTCGAGCGTGTGCGTGCGGCGGGACGTGAGGAGCAGTTCGGGGAGATCCTCGTTCCTGCCGAGAAGGTCGTGGAGTTGGTCAAGGGGCGTAAGCGAGAGACGACCCGCAACTTGTTTCCCGGCTACATCATGGTCCAGATGGATTTGACCGACGATACTTGGCACCTCGTTACCGCGACACCGAAAGTGACCGGTTTCGTCGGCGGCACGGAACCACCTCCTATCCCTGAGTCGGAAGTGCGGGCGGTCGAGGCGCAGATCGAAGAAGGGGCGACCAAACCCAAGGCCCGCGTCGAGTTCGATGTCGGCCAGCAGGTTAAGGTTATCGACGGCCCGTTTGCCGATTTCAACGGTGTTGTTGAAGAAATTCGTCCCGAGAGAGGGACGCTGAAAGTATCGATCACCATTTTTGGGCGCTCGACGTCTGTAGAGATGGATCTCGTACAAGTAGAAAAGGTTTAGGCGGAGCCGAGCATGGCGAAGAAGATTCTCGATTTTATTAAGCTGCAAATTCCGGCGGGTAAGGCCAACCCGAGTCCGCCGGTGGGTCCTGCATTGGGCCAACGCGGCGTGAACATTATGGAGTTCTGCAAGGCGTTCAACGCCGCGACCCAGCAGCAAGGCGACTTGCTCATTCCGGTGGTCATTACCGTCTATGCGGACCGGTCGTTCTCCTTCATAACCAAGACGCCGCCGGCATCGATCCTTCTGAAGAAGGCTGCAAAGTTGGAAAAGGGGTCCGCTGAGCCGAACAAGAACAAGGTCGGCAACGTCACCCGGGCGCAGGTACGTGAGATCGCAGAGACCAAAATGCCCGACCTGAACGCGACCTCGATCGAGGCTGCGATGAAGATTGTCGAAGGCACCGCCCGCAGCATGGGCCTGACGGTGGAGGGCTGAGCATGGGACGCGACGGAAAACGCTTCAAGGCGGCCACGCAAGCGATTGCCCCTGAAAAGATCCACTCGCTTAACGAAGCGATGGCGATTGCCGCCAAAGGTTCGGGCGTCAAATTCGACGAAACCGTCGACCTCGCAGTCGTGCTCGGCGTCGATCCGCGTCACGCTGACCAAAACGTGCGTGGCACTGTTGCCTTGCCGCACGGGACCGGTCGCACGGTGCGGGTTGTGGTGTTTGCCAAGGGTGAGAAGGCCAAGGAGGCCGAACAGGCCGGTGCGGATGTGGTCGGTGACGAAGATCTCATCACCAAGATCAAGGATGAAAATTGGCTCGAGTTCGACAAGGCAATCGCGACGCCGGACATGATGAGATCGGTCGGTAAGATCGCAAAAATTCTCGGCCCGCGCGGCATGATGCCGAACCCCAAAGTCGGCACCGTCACCAACGATGTAGCCAAGGCGATCGGTGAATTGAAAGCCGGTCAAGTCGAGTTCCGCGTGGACAAGGCAGGGGTCGTGCACGTCGGTATCGGCAAGGTGTCGTTCGGCGCAGAGAAACTCATCGAGAACGCCCAAACGGTGCTCTTCGCACTCGACCGGGCCAAGCCCGCGAGCGCGAAAGGGCTGTACGTCAAGAACGTCGCGGTGTCCTCGACGATGGGTCCGGGCATCAAGGTTGACCCGGCAGAGACCAAGGCGGCTTAGGAACAATGCTTTACAAAGAGAAGATTGAATCTGTTGAGAGACTCGCGGGCCGGTTCAGAGAGTCACCCCTGGCGATCCTCGCCGACTACCGCGGGTTGACGGTAGAGCAGATTACCGAACTTCGACGCAAGGTGAGCGCGGCTGAGGGAGAGTTCCTCGTTGCCAAGAACACACTCGTGAAGCTGGCGATCAAAGACACCAGCTATGAAACGTTGGAGCCCTTTCTTAAGGGGCCGTCCGCGATCGCGTTTGCCTTCAGCGATCCGGTTGCAGTAGCCAAGGCGGTCGATTCGTTCGCCAAGGACAATGACGCGCTCGAGCTCAAGGGCGGCGTCATGGAAGGCGAAGCTCTGGATCCAGGCAAGATCAAACAACTCGCGTCGATGCCCGGACGTGATGAGTTGCGCGCGCAGTTGCTCGCACTACTCATGACGCCTGCGACGCAGATGGTACGGGTGCTTAGTGCCCCGGCTCAACAGATGGTGCAGGTTCTTCACGCGCGCCAGACAGAACAGGATTCCTAAGGGAATCGGCTACGTAGTTATCTCAGGAGGAAGCAATGGCTCTCAGCACAGAAGAAAGAAGCGAAATCGTCGAAAAGCTCTCGGCAGCGAGTGTTTTGGAGATTGCGGATTTGGTCAAAGAACTCGAGGAGAAGTGGGGCGTCAGCGCCGCGGCTCCTGTAGCCGTCGCCGTAGCCGGCGGGGCCGTAGCGGGCGGTGACGCCGCTGTCGTTAAAGACGAGTTCGATGTGATCCTGGCCACCGTCGGCGAAAAGAAGATCCAGGTCATCAAAGCGGTGCGTGAACTCACCGGTCTCGGCTTGAAAGAAGCCAAAGACCTTGTCGAAGGCGCTCCTAAGCCCGTCAAAGAGGCGGTGAACAAGGAGGAAGCCGACGCAGCGAAAGCGAAGCTCGAAGAAGCCGGCGCCAGCGTAGAAGTTAAGTAGTTTCGCTTTTTTCCGAGGAGGCTCCATGGCGTCTAGTGTTACGCGCAATTTTCGTCTGAGAAGGAATTTCGGGAAGATCCGACGGATCCTCGACGTTCCCAACTTGATCGATATCCAGCGTCGTTCGTACGACGCGTTCCTGCAGGCCGATTTGGCACCGGACAGGCGTCCGGACAACGGACTTCAGGGCGTATTCCAGTCGGTGTTCCCGATCACCGACTTCAGCCAGACCGCGCAGCTGGACTTTGTCAGCTACGTGATAGGCGAACCCAAGTACGATACCGCCGAATGCCACCAACGTGGCATGACCTATTCCGCACCGCTCAAAGTGACGGTGCAGTTAGTCACCTGGGAGGTCGATCCGGAGACGCAAGCCAAGACGCTTAAGGACATCAAAGAGCAGGAAGTATATTTCGGTGAGCTTCCTCTGATGACCGGCAACGGCACGTTCATGGTGAACGGCACCGAGCGCGTGATCGTTTCGCAGCTCCACCGTTCGCCCGGCGTGTTCTTTGATCACGACAAGGGCCGCACCTCGGCCGGCGGACGCCTGCTGTTCAACGCTCGAGTGATCCCGTATCGTGGGTCGTGGCTCGACTTCGAGTTCGACGCCAAGGATATCTTGTACGTCCGCATCGACCGCCGCCGGAAGTTCCCGGCCACGGTTCTGTTGCGCGCGCTCGGGATGACCGGCGAAGAGCTGTTGAACTACTTTTACCCGAGCGATGAGGTCCGCTTTGATGGGCACAAGGCGTTCAAGAAGTTTAAGCGCGAGACGCTCGAGGGGCAACGTGCATCGCGAGCGATAGCGCACCCGCGCAGCGGCGAGACCGTCGTTAAAGAAGGCCGCAAGATCACGCGTAAGGCTTTGCGCGAGCTCGAAGAAGCAGGCGTCGAAGAGATCCCGATCGCGATGGACGAGATCATCGGGCGCGTGACAGCGCACGATATCGTCGATCCGGCTACCGGCGAGGTCTTGGTTGAGTACAACCACGTGCTCGACGCCGAGACCTTCGACTCGATTCGCGAGAAGAAGATCAATAACCTTGCGCTGTTGTACGTCGATGACCTCAACCGAGGACCGTCGCTGCGTAACACGCTCTTGCTCGACAAGATCGAGAGCTGCGAAGAAGCGATCATCGACATTTACAAGCGCCTGCGTCCCGGCGATCCCCCTACGCTGGATACGGCGACCTCGTTCTTCAACGACTTGTTCTTCAATCCGGACAAGTACGACCTTTCAGCAGTTGGCCGCCTCAAGATGAACCACAAGTTGGGGCAGGACGCGCCGCTCGAACAGGGGACGCTGCGTCGCGAGGATATCCTTGCGGTTGTCAACTACTTGATCCTTCTCAAGAACGGCAACGGTTCGGTTGACGACATCGACCATTTGGGCAATCGCCGCGTCCGTACCGTGGGAGAGTTAGTCGAGAATCAGTACCGCATCGGCTTGTTGCGCATGGAGCGCGCGATCCGTGAGCGTATGAGCTTGCAGGATCTTGAGACGCTGATGCCGCAGGAACTCATAAACTACAAGCCGGTTTCGGCGGTGATCAAGGAGTTCTTCGGTTCGAGTCAGCTCAGCCAGTTCATGGATCAAACCAATCCGCTTGCCGAGATCACCCACAAGCGTCGACTCTCGGCACTTGGACCCGGCGGTCTGACCCGTGAGCGTGCCGGGTTTGATGTTCGCGACGTGCACACAACCCACTATGGTCGAGTGTGCCCGATTGAGACGCCTGAAGGCCCGAACATCGGTTTGATATCGAGCCTGAGCACTTACGCGCGGATCAACAACTTTGGTTTTGTTGAGACTCCGTACCGACGGGTCGAAGGCTCCAGAGTCACCGACGACGTCGTTTTCATGACGGCTCTCGAAGAAGAAGATCACACGATTGCTCAGGCCAACGCGCCCATCGACACCGACGGTAGGTTCGTCAACGATCAGGTTGCGGCCCGTAAGAAGGGCATCTCGCCGCAGGGTGAACAGACGATGGATTCCACCATCGTCGCCCCCGATACGCTGACTATGATGGACGTGTCGCCGAATCAGTTGGTCAGCGTTGCCGCGGGCTTGATACCTTTTCTCGAGCACGATGACGCGAACCGCGCACTCATGGGTTCGAACATGCAACGGCAGGCGGTTCCGCTTCTGCGCACGGATGCGCCGTTGGTCGGCACCGGGATGGAATTGACCGTCGCACGCGACTCTGGTGTTACCGTAGTTGCCAAGCGTTCCGGAGCAGTTGAGAGCGTCGACTCCGAACGCATCGTGGTCAAGGCCGAGCGCACCACTGAGGCGCGCGACGCGGGCGTAGACATCTACAACCTGACGAAGTACCAGCGCTCCAACCAGAACACGTGCATCAACCAAAAGCCGATCGTGCTTGTTGGTGAGCGAGTCAATGCGGGTGACGTGATTGCCGATGGTCCTTCGACCGAGGTCGGCGAACTCGCGCTTGGCCGCAACGTGACCGTCGCGTTCATGCCGTGGAACGGTTATAACTTCGAGGATTCGATTCTTCTCTCCGAACGCCTTGTGAAGGAGGATTACTTCACGTCGGTGCACATCGAAGAGTTTGAGGCTGTAGCGCGCGATACCAAACTCGGACCAGAAGAGATCACCCAAGATATCCCCAACGTAGGTGAGGAAGCCCTCAAGGATCTCGACGAGAGCGGTATCATTCGCATCGGCGCAGAGGTTACCCCCGGAGATATCTTAGTCGGTAAGATCACGCCAAAAGGCGAGACCCAGCTTTCGCCCGAGGAAAAGCTGCTTCGTGCGATCTTCGGTGAGAAAGCCGGCGAGGTTCGCGATACCTCGCTGCGGATGCCTCCGGGCACCGAAGGTACTGTGATCGACGCCCGCGTATTCTCGCGCAAGGGTATCGCTAAAGACGAGCGGGCCGAGATCATAGAAGAAGAAGAGCGGCGCCGGCTTGGCAAAGACCGCTCCGATGAGCTGCGCATCATCCGCAATAGCGCGCTTGACCAGATCGAGCGTTTGCTTGAGGGCAAGCAGACCATAACGCGGGTTACCGATGATGCGCGCGCGGTGTTACTTGCCAAGGATACGACGATTACCCGTGACGTGGTCGCCGAGATCCCGGCGAGTTACTGGTCGGAGATCAAGGTCGGCGACGACAAGGTTGAAGATGAACTCACGCGCATCGTCGATGCGATGAATTCCAAGAGTAACTCGATCAACCATCAGTTCGACGCGAAACTCGAGCGTCTTGCCCAAGGCGATGAGCTGCCTCCGGGCGTGATCAAGATGGTCAAGGTCTTTGTTGCCATCAAGCGTCGTCTGCAAGTCGGCGACAAGATGGCAGGACGGCACGGGAACAAGGGAGTTGTCTCCAGGATTGTGCCGGAAGAAGACATGCCGTTCCTTGAGGACGGTACTCCGGTTGACGTCTGCCTGAACCCGCTCGGCGTTCCTTCACGTATGAACGTCGGTCAGATTCTCGAAACCCATCTTGGTTGGGCCGCAAAGAAGCTCGGCGAGCGGCTGATCACGATGGCGGAGAAGCGCGACATCGACGGACTTCGCGGAGAACTCAATGGCACCTACGCAGGGCCGGGCCTAGAAGGGTTTCTTGCCGGTTTGTCCGATGACGACGTGATCAAGCTTGCGTCTAAAGCTGTGCGCGGTGTCCACGTTGCCACGCCGGTGTTCGACGGCGCTACCGAAGCCGAGATCTTCGACCTGATCGAGCACGCCGGTCTGTCCGAGACCGGACAGTCAGTGCTGCGCGACGGCAAGTCGGGCGAGCGGTTCGACATGCCAGTGACCGTCGGCGTGATGTATGTGCTCAAGCTGCATCACTTGGTCGATGACAAGATCCACGCGCGTTCGACCGGTCCGTACTCGTTGGTTACCCAGCAGCCGCTGGGTGGCAAAGCGCAGTTCGGCGGCCAGCGACTCGGAGAAATGGAAGTGTGGGCCCTCGAAGCCTATGGAGCAGCATATACGCTGCAAGAAATGCTCACCGTCAAGTCCGACGACGTTGCAGGACGCACGCGGATGTATGAGGCGATTGTCCGGAGCGAGAACCAGCTCGAACCGGGACTCCCTGAATCCTTCAACGTAATGGTGAAGGAACTGCAGTCGTTGTGTCTCGATGTGAAACTGGTTGAAGAAGAGGAGCAGGCCGCCTAATGGAAGATCTTCTCACTCAGCTTTTCGACAAACCGAAAGATCCGCGCAGCTTCACTGCGCTGAAGATAAATATAGCTTCTCCCGACGTCATTCGTTCGTGGTCACACGGCGAGGTGAAAAAACCGGAGACGATTAACTACCGCACGTTCAAGCCTGAGCGCGACGGTCTGTTTTGCGCGAAAATCTTTGGTCCGACTAAGGACTACGAGTGCAACTGCGGCAAGTACAAGCGCATGCGCCACCGCGGCGTCGTGTGCGAGAAGTGCGGAGTCGAGGTCATTCAATCTAAGGTTCGTCGTGAGCGCATGGGCCACATTGAGTTGGCCACGCCGATCGCGCACATCTGGTTCACCAAAAGCCTGCCGAGCCGGGTCGCGACACTTCTCGACCTTACGTTGAAAGAACTCGAGAAAGTTCTCTACTACGAGAGCTACTTGGTCTTGGACCCCGGCGATACCGACATCGAAGAGAACTCGCTGCTGACCGAGTCGCAGTTCCGGCAAAAAGAAGAAGAGTTCGGCGTTGGCTCGTTCACCGCTTCGATGGGTGCGGAGGCCGGCCGCAAGGTTCTCGAGGACCTCGACATCGAAGATCTCGCCGACGTGCTTCGTATCGAACTCGCCGATGCCACCAGCGAAGCTAAGCGTAAGAAGCTCATCAAGCGCTTACGTGTCGTGCAAGCCTTCCAGAAGTCCGGTGCACGCCCGGAGTGGATGATTCTGGAGACGATCCCGGTCATTCCTCCCGATCTCCGTCCTCTCGTACCACTTGACGGCGGACGTTTCGCGACCTCGGACCTAAACGATCTTTACCGCCGTGTGATCAACCGCAACAACAGGCTCAAGCGCCTGATGGAACTCCACGCTCCCGACATCATCGTGCGCAACGAGAAACGCATGTTGCAGGAAGCGGTCGATGCGTTGTTCGACAACGGTCGGCGCGGCCGTCCGATCACGGGGGCGAATAAGCGCCCGCTCAAGTCGCTCTCGGACATGCTCAAAGGCAAGACCGGCCGTTTCCGCCAGAACCTGCTCGGCAAGCGCGTCGATTATTCGGGCCGTTCGGTGATCGTCGTCGGACCGGAGTTGCGCCTGCACCAGTGTGGGCTCCCCAAGAAGATGGCCCTCGAACTCTTCAAGCCGTTCATCTACGGCCGTTTGGAAGAGAAGGGCTTGGTCACCACGATCAAGAGCGCCAAAAAAATGGTCGAGAAGGAGCGTTCAGAGGTCTGGGATATACTCGACGAGGTGATCCGCGAGCATCCGGTGCTACTAAACCGCGCCCCGACCCTTCACCGTCTCGGCATCCAGGCTTTCGAGCCGGTATTGATCGAAGGCAAGGCGATCCAGCTCCACCCGTTGGTCTGCGCGGCGTTCAACGCCGACTTCGACGGCGACCAGATGGCGGTTCACGTTCCGCTGTCCGTCGAGGCGCAGGTCGAAGCGCGAACGTTGATGATGTCGACCAACAACATCCTTTCGCCTGCGCACGGTAAGCCCATCATCGTTCCTACCCAGGATATCGTCCTAGGCATCTATTACATGACGCGCGATCGCATCGGAGTACCGGGCGAGGGCAAAATCTTCGCCGGCGTAGATGATGTTCGTATGGCCTACGACCAGGGTGTCGTTTCGCTGCACGCGAAGATCAAGATGCGTCACGAGGGCAAGCTCGTTGATACCACTGTCGGACGCGTCCTGCTCTTCGAGATCGTACCCGAGGGCGTGGTGTTCTCGGTAGTTAACCGCGTCATGAACAAGCGCGCGCTCGGCGATTTGGTCGATGTTGCCTACCGTACCTGTGGCAACAAAGCATGCGTGATCCTTGCCGATCGTCTCAAGACGATGGGCTTCCGCATGGCGACGCGCGCCGGCATCTCGATCGGGATCAAAGATATGAAGATCCCGGGCGGCAAGCAGGCGCTGCTCGGTAAGGCTGGAGAGAGCGTTCGCGAGATCCAGCAACAGTACGAGGCCGGCTTTATCACCAACGGCGAGCGCTACAACAAGGTCGTCGACATTTGGGCCGGCGTCACCGACGGCATCGCCGCCGAAATGATGCGCGAAATGGCGATCGAAACCGCCAAGACTGATGGAGGGCAGAAGATCGACCAAGAGAGTTTCAACTCGATCTTCATGATGGCCGACTCTGGTGCCCGCGGCAGCGCGCAGCAGATGCGTCAACTCGCCGGCATGCGCGGCCTGATGGCCAAGCCCTCGGGTGAGATCATCGAAACCCCAATTACCGCAAACTTCCGCGAAGGGTTGACGGTGTTGCAGTACTTCACCTCGACTCACGGTGCACGTAAAGGTCTGGCCGACACTGCGCTGAAAACCGCGAACTCGGGGTACCTGACTCGGCGTCTTGTCGATGTTGCCCAGGACGCAGTAATCACCGAGCCAGACTGCGGGGCGCTCGACGGTATCGAGATCACGCCGCTGATCGAGGGCGGAGAAGTCATCGAAGGCCTCGGCGACCGCGTACTCGGGCGCGTCGCGCTCGGCGACATCTGTGATCCCTTCTCTGGTGTGGTGATCGTTCCGTCCGACCACGAGATCACAGAAGAGCTGGTCGATGCGCTTGAGTCGGCCGGCATCGAACGTGTGCAGATCCGCTCAGTGCTCACCTGCCAGGCCCCGCGCGGTGTGTGTGGGCTCTGTTACGGTCGTGACCTCGCGCGCGGCCATCTCGTCAACATCGGCGAGTCGATCGGCGTGATTGCGGCGCAATCGATCGGCGAGCCCGGAACACAGTTGACGATGCGTACTTTCCACATCGGTGGAACGGCGAGCAGGCGCGCTGAGCAGACGACGCTTGAGCCGCGTAATTCAGGCATCGTGAAGCTTATCAACGTCGAGACCGTCGAGGATCGCGAAGGAGCGGCGGTGGTCATGAACCGCACAGCCGAGATCGCGGTCGTTGAGCAGCTCGATACCGGACAGACCCGTGAACGCGAGCGTTATCCTCTCGTCCATGGTGCGCGTCTGCGTAAGAAGGACGGTGAGTCCGTCGCAGCGGGTGAGTTGATGGCCGACTGGGATCCGTTCCTGACTCCCATCATCACCGAGGTCGGTGGTGTCGTCCACTACGGTGACATTGTAGACGGCGAGACGATGAAGGAGCAGGTCGATCCGAACACCGGCCTCGCGACCAAGGTCGTCACGGTAACCAAGGGTACGCAGGATCGACGTCCGCGCTTGACCGTTAAAGACCCCAGCGGCACGCCGATGCAACGTCCGCGCGGGGGCGAGGCACGTTACGCGCTGCCCGAGGGGGCCTACCTGAACGCGGATGATCGCAGTGAGGTGCGTCCGGGTGACGTCATCGCGAAGATCCCTCGCGAGACGACTAAGACCAAGGATATTACCGGTGGTCTGCCGCGTGTCGCTGAGCTGTTCGAAGCGAGGCGCCCTAAAGAGTTCGCCGTCATCACCGACATCGACGGTGTCGTCAGCTTCGGCAAGGATACCAAGGGCAAGCGCAAAGTAGTCGTGACCCCCGAGGTTGGCGATCCGCACGAGTATTTGATCGCGAAGGGCAAGCACATACTCGTCCAGGAAGGTGACTTCCTGCGCGCAGGAGAGCAGTTGCACGCCGGGTCGTCGAACCCCCACGATATTTTGACGGTCAAAGGCGAGAAGGCGCTTGCGGCGTATATGGTCGACGAGGTTCAGGAAATCTACCGGCTCCAAGGCGTGCGTATCAACGACAAGCACGTTGAGGTTATCGTCCGGCAGATGTTGCGCCGCGTGAAGATCAAAGAAGCGGGCGATTCACCCTTCTTGGTCGGCGACCAGGTCGAGAAGGGCCGCTTCGAAAAGGGAAATGCGGAGTTGCTCGAAGAGGGCAAGCAGCCGGCGATCGCAGAGCCCTTGCTGCTCGGCATCACCAAGGCGAGCCTTGCGACCGAGAGCTTTATCTCCGCAGCGTCGTTCCAGGAAACCACCAAGGTCTTGACCGAAGCCGCGGTGACCGGCTCGGTCGACCACCTGCGCGGCTTGAAAGAGAACGTGATTATGGGGCGCCTGATTCCCTCGGGCACCGGCCTCGACATCTACGGAAGCGTCGAGGCTTGGGCGCCTGGGACTGAAGACTTGGCCGAGGATGACCTCAGCCAAGTCCTCCAGATCGGCGGATGAGGCCGCGAGCTGGCGAGCGGCCGGAACCGAGCGCGGAGCGCGAGGGCGAGCCGGAACCGAGTGCGGAGCGCGAGGGCGAGCCGGAACCGAGCGCGTGAGGCCGTGAGGCCGCGAGTAAAGCGCCGCACCGCATTATGAATGTTTGACACCCTAGGGGCTCTGACCTAGGTTTACGGATTATTTGGGGTTTTAGGACCGGCCCATTGCGGGCCGACAGGCCTGCAGCAATGCGGTGGGCCTGCCTTTAGGGAGCGAAATTGCCGACGATCAATCAATTAGTCCGAAAAGGACGCCGACGAAGTGCGGCAAAATCCAACACTCCGGCCCTGCAGGCTTCGCCGCAGAGACGTGGGGTTTGCACGCGCGTGTATACATCCACCCCCAAGAAGCCGAACTCGGCATTGCGTAAGGTTGCTCGTGTGCGCTTAACCAACGGGATTGAGGTAACGGCCTACATTCCCGGCGTCGGGCACAACCTCCAAGAGCACTCCGTTGTCATCATCCGCGGAGGCCGCGTGAAAGACTTACCGGGTGTCCGTTACCACATCGTTCGCGGAACGCTTGACTCAGTTGGTGTCAGCGAACGCAGGCAGGCCCGTTCCAAATACGGCGCCAAGCGGCCCAAGTAGGCAGGGAGACCGGGAACGTGTCCAGGAAAGGCCCCGCTAGAAAGCGCGAGTTGTTGCCCGATCCTCGTTTTGGCGAGCGCGTCGTTACGCAGTTCATCAACTCGGTACAGATGCACGGCAAAAAGAACTCTGCAGAGAAAATTTTTTACGGTGCTCTCGACCTCGTGCAGGAGCGCACCAAGGAAGACGGTCTCGACTTGTTTAAGAAAGCGCTCGACAACGTGCGTCCCGCCGTTGAGGTCCGCTCGCGGCGCGTCGGCGGTGCGACCTATCAGGTCCCCATCGAAGTACGTCCGACCCGGCAGATGGCACTGGCGATCCGTTGGATCATCGGCCAGGCTCGCTCGCGGCCTGAGAAGAGCATGCGTGAGAAGCTCGCCGGCGAGTTGATGGAAGCCTCACAAAACCGTGGCGCGTCTGTGAAGAAGCGCGAAGATACGCATCGAATGGCCGAGGCGAACAAAGCCTTCGCGCATTACCGCTGGTAGGCTAGAGGAGATCGGGAACGTGGCAGAGCCGAAAAAAGGCGCCCTGAGTAAAACCAGGAACATCGGGATCATGGCTCACATTGATGCCGGTAAGACCACGACGACCGAGCGGATCCTGTACTACACCGGAATCAGCCACAAGATCGGCGAGGTTCATGATGGCGCAGCGACGATGGACTGGATGGTCCAAGAGCAAGAGCGTGGCATCACCATCACCTCGGCCGCGACGACCTGCTACTGGGACAACCACCGCATCAACATCATTGACACGCCCGGTCACGTCGACTTCACCATCGAGGTAGAACGTTCGCTTCGCGTGCTCGATGGAGCAGTCGCGGTGTTTTGCGCGGTTGGCGGCGTCGAGCCTCAGTCTGAAACGGTGTGGCGGCAGGCCGACCGTTACTGTGTGCCGCGCATTGCGTTCGTCAACAAGATGGACCGTACCGGCGCGGATTTTTCAAATGTTGTTTCAATGCTGCGCAGCCGCTTGCAGGCTCCAGCGATTCCCGTTCATTTGCCGATCGGCGCCGAGGATCAGTTCCGCGGCATGGTCGACCTCGTGCGAATGAAAGCTCTGGTTTGGAAGAACGAGAACCTCGGGGTTGACATGCTCATCGAGGATATCCCCGCCGAGATGCTCGACGAGGCTGTGGCTGCGCGCGAGAAGATGATCGAGTCGCTCGCCGACACTGACGAGACGCTGCTAGAGAAGTTCCTCGAGGGCAAAGAAGTTTCTGAAGCCGAGATCAAGAACGCGATCCGCAAAGCTACGCTCGCCATGCAGATCTGTCCGGTGCTGTGCGGCTCGGCCTTCAAGAACAAGGGCGTACAGGCGATGTTGGACGCGGTCGTTGACTACTTGCCGTCGCCGTTGGATGTGCCCCCAATCATTGGTGTGCACCCGGATACGCTAGAACCCGAAGAACGTGAGGCCACAGCCACCGCGCCGTTGTCCGGTCTGGCGTTTAAGATCATGACCGACCCCTTTGTCGGCCGGCTGAGTTTCGCTCGTATTTACTCAGGGACGCTTAAGGTCGGCGAGAGCATCCTTAACGTAACCAAGGGTAAGAAAGAGCGCGTCGGTCGTTTGCTGAAGATGCATGCGAACTCGCGTGAAGATATCGAAGAGGCATCGGCCGGAGACATCTGCGCCATCGTCGGCCCCAAGACGCTGACGACCGGCGACACATTTTCGGCAATCAATGCGCCGATCTTGCTCGAGCAGATCACCTTTCCTGACCCGGTGATCTCGATCGCGATCGAGCCGAAGACCAAAGCCGACCAGGAAAAGGTTTCCAACGCGCTCGGCAAGATCGCAGCCGAGGATCCTTCGTTCCGCGTCGGCTACGACGAGGAAACCGGTCAGACGCTCATTTCCGGGATGGGGGAGCTGCATCTGGAAATCATTGTCGATCGCCTCATGCGCGAGTTCAAAGTCGACGCGAACGTCGGCAAGCCGCAGGTGGCGTACAAGGAAACGATTCGCAAAGAGTACGAGCAGAACACCAAGTTCGCCAAGCAAAGCGGTGGTCGCGGTCAGTTCGCCCACGTTGTCATTCGGCTGTCGCCGCTGGAGCCGGGCAGCGGGTTCGTGTTTGAAGACAAGATCAAGGGCGGCTCGATTCCACGCGAGTACATTCCGGCCGTGCAGAAGGGAATCGCGGAGGCTATGACCTCGGGGCCGATGGCCGGCTACCCGGTGCTCGATTTCAAGGTTGAACTCATCGATGGGTCTTACCACGAAGTCGATTCTTCGGAGTTGGCGTTCAAGGTGTGTGGCTCGATGGCGTTTAAAGAAGCCTGCAAGAAGGCCTCGCCGGTTCTGCTCGAACCGATGATGGACGTCGAAGTGGTGACGCCGGAAGACTTTGTTGGTGATGTCAATGGCGACTTAAGCAGCCGTCGTGGGCGCGTCAGCAATATGGAGCGACGCGGTAATGCGCAGGTCGTCACGGCGCAGGTGCCGTTGGCGCAGATGTTCGGTTATGCGACCGAGTTGCGGTCACGCACGCAGGGGCGTGCGACGTACACGATGCAGTTCGGGCATTACGAGCCCGTCCCGGCATCGATCGCCGAAGAGCTGACATCGCGTGTGAGCGCAGCGAGCTAGCGTGAGGCTCCGAGCTGGCGAGGAGCCGAACCGAGCGGCGTTAGCCGCGAGGCGAGCAAGACGTTTGGCCGAGCGCGGAAGGGCGGCTGAAAGCCGCCGCGAGAACTTAGGCGCAACCCAAACCGGTTGCGCGACCTGCGGTTCCGGTGCCGCGAGAGAGAGCAGAGGGCGGGCTAAAGGGCCGTCGTTAGAAAACAGGTGCGACGCGGAGCAAGGCGTCGGCCGTAACCCGGGGCAGTTACGCAAAGCGTAGCCCGGCATAGGCGAAAGAAAGAAGATGGCAAAGGAAAAGTTCGATCGCAGCAAGCCGCACGTAAACGTAGGTACGATCGGTCACG
>JAJCZL010000066.1 GCA_029262415.1 Deltaproteobacteria bacterium
GGTGACCGCCGCCTTCTTCTTCAGCGTATCATCGAGAAGCAACTCGATCGCGCGGCTGACGATCAGCGCGGGGTCTGCGCTCGGCGACTGGTGGCTTAGCAAATCCTGTAACGAACGCAGCTGATCGTGAGTGCGCTGGTCCACTGTGATCTCGATCTTGAAACGTCGCGGAGCGAGCGCGACGACTTGTTTGTGAACGGGGACGGGCTTGGCCGCGGCCGCCCCGTGCTTGAACGCATCGGCGGCGTGCTTGGATGCACCGGCCACCGGTTCGAACGCGCCGTCGGCGGGCTCGGCCGTACCGGCCCCGGCCGGCAAACAGTTCAGCCTCGGCAGCGCCCGCACGCGCGAAGGCACATCGGGTCGCGGAGCCAGCTCGGCCAGCAAAACATCGATCTCTCGCGAAGTCTTGTGCTTGGCACGCCCGAGCAACGCTTGATGATTGTCTTCGGTCAGATGCTTGCCCAGCTGATTGATAGCGCTTAGGTGCAGTTCACCGGTGGCTACCATCGGCAAAACCACCGGGAAGCGCCGTGCGGTGCGCGCCGCCCAGATGCGCTTGGCCGTCATCGACTCAGACATATGAAAGCGCTCCATACAGAACCCGAACATCGAAGAACACGCGTGCTTGGCCCACAGCCTGCGCTCATCGATCTCGCCGATGTGTGCCAGCAGCTGCGCGGTATTGGCTCGGTGTTGACGGACTAAATCGGCGAAGCGTTGGAGAAGTGCTTGTTCCGGAAGGTCTGCAAGCGAAGTGTTGAATTCCATCGAGGTGTTAAGTTTCATCGAAGTGTTGGTTTTCATAAACAGAGACTAACACGGGTTTTTTCATGCAGGTCGGCGCACGAGTCGTGAAGCCGAGCAGAATTGCTGACAGAGCAAAGCGGTGCCGCGCTACCAAGCGTTCGACGTCGTTGACACGAAAACTTTGTGTTGGTCAGAGAACGTCGCGTGACGGCGAAACTATGAGGCCGAAAACCCTGTCAAGAGAAATCGTCATCGCGGCTCAGTTGATATTCCGATCAAGCATATCAACGCTTGAACATGCCGCGCGGAATGTAACGCCGATCCGCGCATCTCGGCACTTCAACATTCCGCGCGGAATGTGAAGCCGCGCCGAGCATACGAACTCCGCAACATGCCGTGCGGAATGTGAAGTCGATCACCGGCCGCGCATACTCGGTATGACATCGCGCTCGGCCATTTCGCGGCGGCGCCGGCGTCGGCACCAAAGCTGCGCCGGCCAAGTGCGCGCGGTGGACCCAGCCAAGTGCGCGCAGCTCTCGTGCAGGCCGGGGTGGTAGGCGCGCGCGAGACTGGCACGAGACTGGCACGCGCCTCTTCCAAATCTCAGCCTCTGCGCTTTAGCCACACGTAAACAAGAGAGAGAGGTTCGCTCTAGAGTTCATCCACCACTGTCCATCCAGAGATTTCGTTCGGTTCGTGCACCATTACGTATACGCTGCGGGGCACGATGATCTATCCATACAGTAACGCCACCCAGACCCGCTGGGACCGCGGGGATTTCAGGGTCCAACTCAACGTCCCGGACAACACCCGCCCGATGGGGTTTTGCGATGGCTCGGACGCAGACGTGTCCGAACTCAGCTCACTTGCCGAGGCCGAAGGGGCTGACGGAATGCGCCTTGAAAAGAAGGTCCTTAAGACGGGCCGTGAGATCTGGACGCTCTACCCCGGAGATTGACAGTGGCAACCGGTGATTGACAGTGGCAATCAGAAGCCCCACTTGAGCTGAAGGACGAAGAAGGATGAAGTTCGTCGCGACGGTTCCCTGGCCGGCGCCGTAGGCTTCACCGGCCTTGAACAGCGCCGCGATGAACTCAATCTCGAGGTGCTCCCGCTCTATCGTCGCCCGAGCCGAAGGCGTATCCAAACGTGAAGCTAAGGCACGCCGGCCACATCCGATATCGAAACTACGACACCTGGGATTGGCGTGTCGTTGTGATGCGCCTCCACGTAGTCGAGCGTAAAGGCGTCAGCGTCGATGTCGGCACTTTCACCACGAACGAGGAATTTGCACGTTAAGGGCAGGAACGGTCGAGCGGTCGGTGTCTCGAAAAGAAAGTCAACCACGAACTGTTCAGGCTTGCCCGGTTCGTATTGGAAGCGCTCGCATGTGGATCCATCGACATCCCTCTGTCTGCCGAGTACGCCGAACAAAGCGTAACCACCATCTTCGGTCTGCTGCGCAGTGCATTCTACCAAACCGTCGCTCCTGCTGAATGTCCCCAGCCTCAGTGCATAGCTGAATGCGAAGCGTAAGGTTGTAAGTGTGTACCCCGTAGTCACCGCGAACGATACGTTCACCGCGCCGCTTAGAGGCGCTAGTTGGTACTCATCGGGTTCCGGCTCTACGCATTCGCCGAGGTCGTCGGTGCTGGGCATGGGCGGAAGCTGTCCGCTACGGTCTGCGAGTTTGGCCAGCCACAGTCTTCCCGAGAGTGCGCCTTCGGGCGCGTCCGCATATCTCGATGTCTCGTTGACGACAGCGAACCAAGCCTCGCCGTTGCCGCTTATGTCTCCGAGCGCGGCCGAGCCGATGTATTGCGTCCAGCTCGACAACGCCGCCTCGCCGCCGAAAAGGTCGGGGTTTACCCGTTCGGTACGTTTGGCGCGACCACCGAGACCCAGGTAGACGATCCAAAAACCTTGCTTAAGGTACTCGTCGCGGCCGAGGTAAGCCTGCACCAGCAACTCGTGGATGCCGTCACCATCAAGGTCGCCAAGATCTCTCAGGTTGTCACCGATCCTTGTGTCGAACAGGCCGGCGGGACGGTCTTCTTGTAACATCGGAAACAAGCGTCGAACGCACTTCACGCTTCCGTCGCTGTTCATCAGTACGACGGCGATGTCTCCGGTCCTGCCCCACCACGCTTCGGGGTTTACATGCGTGCATGGAACCAGCGAGGAATCGCCTACCGCAAGATCGGGAACACCGTCGCCGTCCACATCGCCTATACCGGTAATGCCCTGCGGAACCCCTGCGGTCGCGACATCCAGCAAAAGCCGGTTGGGTATGCGCGCATTGATCGCGTGCCACTCGGCTACGTGGCCCTCGCTGGTCATGAACGCAACCCAAGCACGCGAACCCGCTAGGTCTTCGGGTATGAGGGGCGCGGTGGTGACAGCAAGGTCAGGCACTCCGTCACCGTTGATATCGCCTGCCGGGGCCGCGCTGCGAATCATGTTGTGGCTAGGGGCGGTGAAACCATCGATGAGTCCGAAGTCGACAAACCCGGTCGAGGCGATTTCTCCCGAAGTGTTCAGGAAGTACACGATCAGTCCTTCGAAATGCGACGCGCCGCCGGCACTCCGACCATGCACCGCGATCTCGTTGATTCCATCGCCGTTGAGGTCTCCTACTTCTGTAAGGATGCTACCGTCCCACACCCACGGGAGGCCGGGTCCGTAGGCTAGTATCTCCAGTGGAGTGGTCGCGAGGATTTGGCCACCGGGCCCGAGGTATAGCAGCGAGTAACTTGTGGCTCCCCCCAGGCCGAGCTGCGTTGTACCTTGCGCGACGAGATCGACGGTTCCGTTGCCATCGACATCACCGGCCGGTGCGAGCCAGCGGCCGATCCACGATTCGCCCGAACCAATGCTTCGTAGATCTGGGTCGCTCGGGTCGTCGTATGCAACGACGTAGTCTACGGCACCAACCGACGTGGCGTCGCCGCATGCGCTTGAGAGCGCGAGCCCAAACAGGAGAACAAGGGCTGACGGCAGCCGAGGAAGCGTGCGGATATGATGTGTGGTCACTGGTGGCCCCTATCCTAATGCTACTGTTCGGGTGCCGCTATCGGCGCTATAAGTTCGAGGTACGCCGCCTTAGAACTACTTAGGGCAAGGCTAACAGCATGCACAAGAGGCTGTAGTGTGATCGGGAGACGCAGGCGCGGTGGCGAGATCGTGTCCGCTAGACGCGTGGTGGCCATTGCCCACTAGTATCTTTTCTCATCCTGAGCTTGCTCCGATTATGTGTGGGTAGCCGTGCTGGAAGTGCCGGTTGATGCTGAGAATCCACTCCGCGGTTGCTCGCGGAAACCCTCGCTTGTATCGAGGAGATGATTGCGCGTGGGATCGATCCCGCGCTCGAATTATCGGTGACAGCGGCGGCAAACAGGAGGTAAAAAGATGAACGAATTCATGCTGGATGATCGTGCGCGAGCGGCGCAGGACAACGCGCGCGAGTTCGTCAAGAACGAAGTCGATCCGGAGTACTTACGGCGCATGGACCGTGACGAGATCCGCTACCCGCGCGACCTGTACGAGAACTACGCGAAACACAATCTACTCGGGCTGCGGTTTCCTGAGCAATACGGCGGGCAGGGCATGGACTGGGTCACCGAATGTGCCGCGATGGGCGAGATCGGCGTGCTTGGGATGGCCGCCGGGTGCGCCTTCGTGATGCCGTCGATCGTCGGCGAAGCACTCAACACCTTCGGTACCGAAGAGCAGAAACAGAAGTACCTAAAGCCGATGCTGCAAGGCAAGTTGGTGTCGGCCGAAGCGCTCACCGAACCGCGTGGCGGATCGGATTTCTTCGGTGCGAGCAGCCGCGCCGAAGACCGCGGCGACCACTTCGTGGTACGCGGTATGAAGCGCTTCATCGTCGGAGCCGAAGGCGCGGACTTTTTCCTGGTCTACGTCCGAACCAACACGGCAGCTGATGCGCCGCCCCACGCGCGTATCAGCGCGATGATCATTGAGCGAGGTCCGGGCGTAGAGGTGAAGTACCTCTACGGCCTGATGGGAACCCGCGGCGGCGGTACCGGCCGCGTCGTGTTTCGCGACGTCGAGGTGCCCAAGACCAATCTCGTCGGTCCGTTGCACGGCGGTGCTCTGGTCTTCAACACCATGATGATTCCCGAGCGCCTTTGCAGCGCCGCACCGGCCCCGGGCGCGATGCGCGCGTCGCTGGAGGTGGCGATGAACTACGCCGACCGGCGCCGGGCCTTCGGCAAGCCGATCAGGAAGTTCCAAGCGGTTAGCTTCATGATCGCCAAGGCGCAGACACTGCTGGATGCCAGCCACGCGATGATCTATCAAGCGGCCCGCGCTGCCGATAGCGGAGCTCCCACGGTGCGGCGCATCGTTTCAGAGACCAAGAAATTCGTCACCGAAGCCGCCTGGGACGTCACCAACCTGGCCATGCAGGTGACCGGCGGCATCGGCTACACCGACGTGTATCCGATCGAGCGCGCGGTGCGCGACACCCGTCTTGCGCAGATCTGGACCGGCACCAATGAGATCATGAGCGGCATGATCCAGCACGACCTCTACGAAGAGTTCCACGCACAGCGCGGCCGCTATCGAGATTTCGAGCAAGACGCGATGCACCCGGACGACTCGGAAAAGATCTTTGACGATGACGATATGTGGAGAGTCTTTGACCGGCAGGAGTGAAGCGCAACGACGCGGATTCAGTCGACCGCGGGGTTAGCCGCAAACGCCGCCTTCGCGTAAACTGCTAACCGATGTCGCGAATCACCGAGACGGCCGGGTTTGTGTTGCGTATGCAGCGCGCGATTGCGCTCGCGCTGCTGGTCGCGGTGAGCGCCGCTTCGTGCAGCATCCGCTTGCCTGATGAAATCGTCGAAGATCTGACTCCTCCCGACGGACAACGTCCCAATAACTACAGTCTGGGTCCGAACGTAGACGAGCTCTCGGAAAAATGATCGATCGTTTTCGGCAGCGCGCGCCGATAGTGTGTGCGGCCGCGGCGTTGGCCGCTGCCGCGGTTTTAGCCTGCGCCGGCGATGCGCCCGCAGCGCGTGAGACCGTCGTCTACTCGGCCGACGATGTCGAAGCGCCGGAGCTCGCCGCCCGGCTGCGTTCGGGCCAACTGGTCGTAAGCGAGCAAGGCACGGCGATGAGTCTGCTTTTTGCGTTGGCAGCGGCCAAGTTCGCACCGTTCGTGCACTCGGGGGTTGTGTCCGTAGAGAACGGTCATGCCTACGTGTATGAGGCGGTCGGAAAGGTTCGGGCGATTTTGGGTGACAATCCGATGGATTCGATCCGCGGGCGCATCCGCAGAAGAAAACTTACCGAGTACGTCGAGCGCCAGAAGTACGTCGAGATATACGAGCCGCCTCCCGGCACCGACCCCGAAGCGATCGCCGCGTACGCGCGCCGCGCCTACGCCGATAAGGTTCCGTTCGACGCCTATTTCGACAGCGAAGACCGCTCGGCGTTCTATTGTACCGAGTTTTTGGCCGCAGCCATCGAGGCCTCGGGCGGAGCGACCGTGGCGCAGATCCCGTATCGGGACAATCCTTCGTTTCACTTGGTCTTTTCGTGGCTCGAAATCCGAGCCCCCGGTGCCTATCTCGCCGGGAGTTTCGCGGTTCCCGAGCGATTCGTCGCCGCGTTCAGCAACGGCGTCACGTTGCGGACGGCGCGTGTACACGCCGCGGTCAACCGCGAGATCCACCGGCGTTTTACTAGCGAACAAAAACTCGGCAACGTTTTTGTCTGGTCCGGTCGCACTCCACAGTTGCGTCCCGACGTGCGCGCCTTCAGAAGCGCGAGTTTCGACCTTTTCCCCGATGCGTCCAGTCCGCCGGGTCAAGGTGAAGCCGATCGCGCAGTCATGAGCCTGGCCGAACGCATGTTCGGACCGGTCAAGGGCGAAAGTTCGCACGCCGTGCAAGCACCTCAGCCTTGACCGATATCGGCCCGGGTCTATCGCTGCGCCTCTCCGTCAACTAGAATCAAGCGGCCCGTTAGGTGTTTAGCCAAGAAGGGCGGGCGCAAAAGGAGGAAGGTGAATGAGGTTAATGAGGCAGATGAAGCTTGCGCCGGCGCTGTTTGGGATGGCTTGCGCGTTAGTGTTTTTATCGGTGCAATCGGCGGCAGCGGTTGAGTTCAACGTCAGCGGACACATAAACCGCCTGATCCGTTTCGCCGACGACGGCACCGACACGAACTCACAGTTCTTGGACGACGATTCCTCTGAATCGCGCTTGCGGTTCACAATCGGCGGTGAGTTGGAAGGCCCCGACTCCTACGGCGACCGCGAGCGCGATTCGATCGACGACTCCTACGAGTCGTCGTATGACAGTTCGGTTGGATCGTTCGGTTCGGTAGACAGGAGGTATTTTTACTGGAGAGCCGTCATGGAGTTGGGATTCAACGATCCCGACCAGTTCATCGGCCTCAATGAAAGCGAGAACGATTTCGACACTCAGACCCGACGCGCAGCGATCACTGTCGGTGGCGCATTCGGACGACTCACGCTCGGCCGTGAGGACATGTCGACGCGTCAACTCGTACGCACCGATCTCGGCAACACCGGGCTCGCCGACATGAACGACATCCGCCGCTATGCCGGAATCGAGCTCCGCGACATGGGCAGCTTCAGCGGCCTTCGATTCCAAGACATCTACACGAACTTCGATGGAGACCGCACGGAGATGATCCGCTACGACGCCCCCACCCTTGCCGGATTCACGCTGTCGACCGCCGCGGCCGACGATCAGTGGGATGCGGCGCTTCGCTATGCCGGCGAGTTCGGGGGCATACGCATAGCGGCCGGCGCGCAAGGGCAGAAGATAGAGAGTGACGGTAGCAACCCATCGATAGAGGCCTACGGCGCAACAGCGTCGATCATGCACACTCCCACCGGACTCTTCGCTGTCGGGTCTTACAACGAGAGCGACCTGGGAATCACCGGACGCGAGGATCCTAGCGGGTACTTTCTTAAAGGCGGTTACGCATTCGGGCCGGACAACCGGACGGGCGTGTCGATCAGCTATGGCGAAACCGAAGATCTATCCAACAACGGTATCGACGGAGACAAGTTTACCGTCGGATTTCAGCACCGTCTCGACAAAGCGTCGATGGATCTGTATGCGAACTACACCCAACTGGGCGGCGACATCAATGGAACCGACCTCGACGACGTCGATGTTGTCATCATCGGGGCGCGGATAGGTTTCTAAGCGGCCGCCAAAACAGTACAGGAGTAATTCATGTCGATAACATACTTGTTACGTAGCGTACTCGTGGTTGCCTGCTTGACGGCCGTTGCCGGCTGCTCGGGCTGGGAGCCGATGGAGTACCCTAAGCCCGCGAGCGAAACGCCCGAGGGTGAGGGGTTGATCAAACCCGCTTTTGAGCGGTATATCGACAGCAGAATCGAGAAGTCCAAACAGTAACGTACCTAGCTGTGGGTGCCGCGGTAGCAATACCACGGCACCCACGGCACCAATCCCCTATCATCAGCCATTAAGAAGTCCTGAACCGCGCTTACAGGTCGGATTTGTGACAAAGCCGGCCGCTGCATAAGCCGGCAAACCGTGGAGCCCGTCACTTTCGGCTCAAAGTTCAACAGCCTACACGACACCCCCATGTGTAAAGAGCGCAGTCATGCCATATCGCTGCTCTGTCTAGTCTGGGCCGCAACTTTGGCAACTTATCCCCGCAGGTCTGGTACGCGCTGATCCCGAAGTCTACGAGCCGGGAGTTGATCCGCAGCCGGATCGAACAGCGTTGCAGCTCGCTTCAGGTCGATCTCGCGGCGGCTTTCCCGGCGTGCAACGCCGCTGAAGCAACCGATCTACACACCTGCGTCGCCGGCGCGGCCCGCCGACAAACCCGCCTCATGTTGAACCGGGCCGACGGCCTCAGCCTGAACTGCAATTGAGGCCGGCCACGTGCGCTCAGCGCGTGGTGCCCCAGCCGTCCCAGTAAGTCAGTTCCCGCGCCGGGATGCGCTTGGCCGGTTTGAAAGTCTCGCCGGTGAAATAGGCCACCGGCATCAGCGCCGCCTGGGTGAAGCTGTCGGGAATGCCGAGGATCTCCGCCGCCTCTTTTTCGTAGAACAAATGAATGGTGGTCCACGCCGAGCCCAGCCCACGGGCGCGTGCAGCAAGCATGAAAGACCAGGCCGCGGGCAGGATCGATCCGTAAGTGGATGCCTGCGCAAACTGCGGCAGCTCCTCCACGCGGCCTTGGATGCAAGGGATCAAGTAAAGCGGCGCCTTGTGCATATTTTGCAGAAGGTACATCGACGACTCGGTTATGCGCGGCCGCTGCTTGGTTCTGACATCGTCGGCGTCGCGTTCGGGCTGCGGCATCTGGATGTAGAGTTCGGCGCCCTTTCGGTAGAGGTCGGCGAGCTGCCGCTTTTTCTTGTCGTCGGTGACGACCACGAAAGCCCAGCCTTGCTGGTTGGAACCGGTGGGGGCCTGAATGGCGATGTCGAGGCATTCCTCGATCAGTTCCGGCTCTACCGGGCGGTCAAAATCCAAGCGCTTGCGCACGCTGCGCGTGGTGGTGAGTAGCTCGTCTACAGAAGTAAGATCCATGCTGGTCTCCTCGGATGGTGTATCGAATCGGATGCCCACCCAGCGACACGCGGGGGGATGCAGCTTGATAGCAGCTACAGAGGGAAAGAGTCCAACCGCGCGCGTTGGCGTGTATGAGTTGCTGAGGTGACGCGAGCCTCGCGAATCCGTCCGCAGCTTTCAGTGCGGTCGCAGGCGATCACTCGAACCTACGGCACGAAGATCGAAGCGCACTTGAGCACCTTGCCTCCGCCTTTTTGTTCGCAAGTGACGATACGCGTCGCGCAGGTGGTGCCGACCACGATGGATGCACGCAGGCGGATGTTGTTCGGCGCCGAGCCGCCTAGGCCTGCCGGATCGACCGGAAACGACACTTGTGGCGCTACGCGATCACCGCGGCCCTTGAGATTATACTTCGCCTGCTGAAACGGAACTTTGGCGCGACTACTCTTCAGAGAAAGCTTGCCGTTGGTCCAGCTCTCGGCTCCTACGATATCGCCCTCCTTGTCTTTGAACTTCCACTTTGGCTTGTCGAACGCCGGTCCACCCTGAATGAAACTCGAGGGCTGCAATGTAGCCTGGAAGATTACCGACTCTTGACTGAAGATGAGCGAAGCCACCTGGCTGTCCGGATCGAAGGTCACTCCGTCAACCAGGTTGAAGTTGCCCTTGATCCCCCACTTGTCGAAGTCGGTCCCCGCGACCCTGCTGGTATCCGACATCTTCATCGGCTTTACGAATGCTTGTACTACGTTCGGCCCAAACAGCACCGCGCACTCGGGCGGCAACTGTGCACCAGAGGTGTTATCGAGACATGCGTTGGTACACAGGTCGTCGTCGATGGTATTACCGTCGTCGCACTCTTCACCACCGGACGCGGGCAGTCCCTCGACGATACCGTTACCGCAACAGCCTTCGTCGGGCGCCGTACAGTCGTCAGCGACAGTACAAGTACTGCCGCTGACGCTACAGCTGCCGATCACCTGGCAATCCTGCGAACAAGGGCTATCGGGATCGCCCGGACGATTGAAAGCAGCCAGATCGCATTGTTCGGAGGGCACATCGAGGATTCCGTCCCCGCAAGCGCAAACCGCATCGTCTCTTCCGTTGCACTGGTCACACGGATCGCCGACCAGGTCGCCGTCCGAATCCGGCTGCACGCAAATCTCTGAGACCGGGCATTCCGAGCTGAGCCCACTCGGGCACAAGGCGACACCGCCGTCACACACGCTCGGCGGATTGTCCAGCCCCGGACAGTTGTCGACGCCGTCGGGAATGTCGTCACCATCGGTGTCGGGAATTACCGAGAACGCTTCAATCTTCTGTCCGGCGCCGGAAAGACCGACGGCGTTACCGTCAAAGTACAGAGTTACGCTGCCGACCGGAAAGCGGGTGCTTGCGCAGGCGTTGCCGGACCCGGAGCAATCCTGGTCGGTCGCGCACGGCGTCGCGCTGATCGTGCAGCTGCCGGTGTCGCAGCTCTCCCCAGATGGACAGTCGCTGTCACCCGCGCAGGGTTCGCCGCTGGGATCGCACATCCCGGCACCGAAGGTGCCGTCATAGAGTAGCAGGTCGCGGCTGGGAGTATGCGCGGGAAAGCCTGGCGGGTTGCCCGAACCCTTTTTGAAGACCATCTGACCGGACAATGCATCAGCATCGAAACTCAACAACTCGATAGCCTCGATATCACTAGTGATACCTTGGTTCTGCCCCTCGGTGTCGGCGTTGATGTTGTTGGCATCCAAGAACAGCGAGTACGAACACGCCTCGACGGTACCGTTGGCATTGAACGCGGTCGGAATGCAGCGCAGAAGATCCTCGTTTCTGAAATGGATTCCACCCAAACCGGCCGTCCCCGAGCCGGCCGTAAGCGAGCCGATGATTGGGCAGGTGTGCGCGAGCGGATCAATCGTGATCGCGTTCTCGCAGACACCGTCAGGGATCACCTCAATCGCATCCCAAGGCTTGGTAGTCTCGTCTTGCTGAGTCAGATTGCCGTTGAGGTACAGTTTAAAGCTCCCCTCCGTATACGGGCCACCTCCGACATAGGGCTGAAGAACGTCTAACGGCTGGAACAAGCCGATATCGGTCTTGAGAATCTGGCCTATGCCCGGAAGCGTTCGGTCGGTCAGCGCAACAAAGACGAGGTTGCCGTTGGCGGCGACTTCGACCGCGCGCATCTGCGTGCTCAACTGGATGCCGGCAGCATCGCCGTCGAAGAACATCTCCCAGTCACAAGCGGTAATCGGAAGTCCGCTCGAGGTCGGACGGCACAAGATTAGATCCTCCTCGACGACGACCAGGCACTCTCCCGACACCACAGTACAGACAGTGCAATTGGTATCGCAGATGGTGGTTCCACCCCCACTGCTTATAGACAGCACCACCTTGGGCTCAGCCGCCATGGCTGCGTGCGAGTTGATCAGTACGGTCAGCAGCGCAACCATCGACCAGGCAAAAAATCGCCGGCCGCAGCAACACCACAACACCGAGTAGAAACGGAAAGTGCGCGTGGCCATCTTGAGCCCCCTGCCGGGTACGGGCTTTCGCCTTACGGTTGTCGGCCTACAGGCATGCACCGCGAGTGGCGGGTTCGCGAGGCGAGGTGTTCCGATTTTCCACTGGCGCCGTCAACTTCACTACCTTACCGCTGACGACACCCTGCGGCATGCATACCACATCCGACACGCCGCTCGCAAGAGGTTTGTCATCGGTGCGGAGTCGGCACCGCCAGCATGAGGACGGTGGCCAAGAGGCACAAGCCGATGCACGCCGCGAAGACTTCGTCGTAGGTGCCGAAGCGATCGAAGAGGACACCGGCCGCGGTTCCGCCGAGCGCCCCACCCAATGTGGCAGCCAAGCCGAGAAACCCAAACAACTCGCCTAGAGCGTTGTCTCCGAAGAGCACGGCTACCAGTAAGCCGGCAAGGGCGAATGCGCCACCGACAGCGATTCCAAACAAGCCTACGTAAAGAATCAGAGCAATCGCCCCTAGTTGCGCCGACATCCAAAGCGCGGCAACCCCGGCACCCATCAATAAGTAACACGAAGCATACACGCGGCGGATCGGGTAGCGGTCCGAAAGCAGGCCGTAACCCAAACGTCCGATGATTCCAGCGCCGCCCACCCCTCCGGCAACAAGAGCCGCCGATTCAAGGGACAACCCCGCATCGGTAAGAAACGGCACTTGGTGAATACTCACCGCCGCTAACGGCATCATCGCTGTGAACCAGGCGATCGCAACCACCCAGAAAGCACCGGTTCTTAGCGCCGCACCCCTGGAAAGGCCCCTAGCCTCGTGCTGCCTCCCGCCTGCAACAGCGCGGGCATCCGAGGCTGCCGGCGAAGACGACGGGTCGGCGCCGTCGGGGAGCAGGCCCACATCTTGGGGACGATTGCTCATCCAAAAAGCTACCGGAGTGACTAAGGCAGCGACCGCCACCCCCGATACCACGTAGGCCATACGCCAGCCTAGAGCCGCAATCAGCGCCGCAGCCGCCGGAACCATGATCAACGCCCCGAAACCCTCTCCGGTGTAAGCCACCCCGATGGCTCGGCCTCTGTTTTCAACGAACCAGTTCGATACCAATACACTGATCGGGATCAAGGAGATGCCGGCCGACGAAAAGGTTAACAAGGCATACACGCTGCATAACGACGCAAAACCCGAAGCCCCACCGAGCATCGCGCAGGCAATCCCGGTACCCACGGCAGCGGGCACGAAGGCAGCGCGCGGTCCCTTCTTGTCGACCACACGACCCCAAACCGGGCCCCCCATGCCGGCTATGACGAACCCCAGCGAGAACATCGCCGAGAGTTGCCCCCTACCAAGTGAAAGGTCTTCGGCTAGAGCCTTGAAATAGACCGTACCGGTATTGAACAGGCCGCCGCTCATGAAGTAGATGAACCAAGCTCCTCCGACGATCCGCCAGCCAAGAAAAGTATCGGAGCGGGCTCGCTTCATGTTTTTCTTACTGCGGACTGAAGCAGCTTGAAGCGCCCTTCGAGAAAGTCGTCGATGCCGGTCGTGTACCAGCGCGAAAACCGCCGATCCGACGGCCCACCGAGCAAGCAAGTGAAAGCGTTAGCATGCGCAAAGTCGGTAACCATGCGATACGAAGGCATGAAGGTGGTCTTGCGACCGTTGTTGGTAAAGATCTGTCCTTGGTGAATCGTTGCACGGCTGCCGCGGACGTCGATCGGGCCGTAGTCGAAGCCGAACCACTCGGGCACACGGCCGTCGAACAAGAGATGCTTCATCACCACCGACCGCTCGCCGCGAGCAATACCCGGCGGTTCGTTCAAGACTTGCCCTGCGACGCGTGCAACCACACGATCACGCCCTTGGTCGCCGTACCAAACACTGGTCGGGTTCAATAAAATACGGTCGATGTTCGCGTAGAGCATCGCGGTGACGACGGTTTCTTCGAGTATGTGACGGACGACCTCGTGCCCACAGACACTACCGAGAACTTCTTGTATCAACGCGCGGTAGAGCTGCTCGAAGGTAGCCGCCGCGACCGAACCGAGGGCGTAGCATCGGTCCCAGCTGCGCAGCAGATCGGCAGCGTCGGTGTGCGGCAGCAACGGCTCGAGCACTGCCATGAAGCGCTCGGCCTGGGTTGAATAGACATCCATCTGCATCGCCTGCACCGAGGCGACGTCCCAGTCGTCTCGCGCGCCCAGCAACTCGGCGATTCGGTCGGCGCGCTCCGACCCCATCGCTATGGTAATCGGCGAGACTTCTCCGAGATCGTTGCGGTCTTCGTTAGCAGTGGCAATGAAGCCGCGCGCCGGATTGAGTTCACGCGGCAGTTGTCGAACGTCGACAAAACCCTGCCAGTCATTCTCCGCAAGCCAGCCCGGGAGCGGAACCGCACCGCGTACACCCGGCCTGCGACGCGGCACCAATCCGGACATCTGGTAGCCGATGTTACCGGCACTGTCAGCCAGCACCCAGTTCCAGCCCGACTCGACCTGTCCGATCACATCCATCGCACTGGGGACTCTTGTCTCACGCAACATCCGCCTCGATGCGTCCAGGGTGCGCGCACCGGCACCGTGGCCCGAAGCCCAACGCGAGCATAGGTAAAGGCCGGCTACATTCGGATCACCGTCAAGCACACCGTGGTCGTTCTCGTAGAACGTGATCTCGACGTCAGTGTTCTTGCGGCGCTTGATGGTCTCGCGACGCGCCGTGAATCGCTTCCACGTATCGGCGCCGTTCTCGGTTCGCCGGTAGGATCCATCACGGCAGTCTTCTATCCACGAATCGATACCGTCGATACCCGCATAGGTAACACCCCAGGCCAGTTCGTTGCCGCGTGCAACGGCAGCAAACGGCATTCCCGGCATGGTCGCGCAGACACGCCACTGATCGCCCCACTCCAGCACGACCTCCTGCCACACCGAGGGTAGGCGATTGCCCTCCAAATGAGGGTCGTTGGCAAGTATTGCGCGACCGGACGCGGTTTTTTCCGGACCGATGACCCAGTGGTTCGATGCCGTCGCGCGTACCAATCCGGAGGTCCAG
>JAJCZL010000067.1 GCA_029262415.1 Deltaproteobacteria bacterium
CTAGCCCTCGGGGTGAAAGAGCCCGTTCAAGAGCAGGTCTTCCGCTTCGCGCACGGCTTCGCTGAGCGAGAGGTCCACGCTACCAAGAAACGCCGGGTCGACCACACAACGGTATGCGGCGAGCATCAACTCCGCGGCCAGGTGTGCGTGAACCTGCCGAAACACGCCCGCACGAATTCCTTCCTCAAGCAGGCCCTGGAGCTGGACACGCCGCGCCTCCTGATGTTCGGCCAGGCGCTGCCTGGCCGGCGGATGGCCGGCGATATCCGCAAAAAGCACGGCGTTGGCATTGGCCAGCTCGGTGAAGCCCGGAGCCGCGAATCCGGTGATGCGCTGCCGCAAGCCGCCGCCGGATTCCATGCACGCTCGCCCCAGGCTGTCGATGCGGCAAAGCAACCGATCGAGAACCAGCTCAAAGAGTTCTTCCTTACTGGGTGCCAGCGAATAGAGCGTGCGCCGCGAGCAGTGCAGGCGTGCGGCCAGGTCGGCGACGGTCAGCCGCCGGAACCCCTCGGCCAGGAACAGCCGCTCAAGGCCGTCGAGGACTTTGAGTGCCCGCGGGGTCGGGAGCGTTCGCCCGGTCGTGCCGGGCGAAGTTCCGCTTGACAGGGACATGGCAGGACGGTAGCGGTGGTACCAAATGCAGTCAAGTAGTACCTCGACACCGCCCTGGGCCGAGGCACGGAGGTGAGACTATGAATCCGCCCGACATTGATTTCGACCTGACTGACGAGGAGCGCGAAATTCGCCAAACGGTGCGTAAGTTTGCGCTGGAGGTGCTCCGCCCACTCGGCCAGCAGCTCGATCGACTCTCTGCCGACGACGTCATTGCCAGGGAGTCTGTGCTCTGGACGGTCCACACCAAGTGGAATGCGATGGGAATGGGCCTCATGACCTCCGGCGAGTCCGACTACACCCCGACGCAGATCGCGCGGCTCGGTTGCATTATCAATGAGGAGCTCGGGTGGGGTGACTCGGGGCTCGCGATCAGTCTCGGGGCCGCGGAATTCCCGGCGATGCTCGCACAGGTATCGCAGAACCCCGACGTCATGGCGGCCTTTCCGCCGAGCAAGATCGGCTGCTGGGCGATCACCGAGCCCGATCACGGCAGCGACGAGTTGGATTTTGGATCTGACCCCAATCGACCCGCACTGCGCAAGCCCAACTGCCTGGCGAAACGAGACGGCGACTATTACGTGCTTAACGGCCAGAAGGCGGCTTGGGTGTCGAATGGCACAATTGCCGAAACCGCCGCGCTGTATACCGCCGTCGACGACGGCAGCGGCGTCCCCGGCTGCGGCGTGTTGTTGGTCGATCTCACCGCGCCGGGCGTCTCACGCGGCAAGCCGCTGGAAAAGCTCGGCCAGCGGCCGTTGCCCCAGGGAGAGGTGTTCTTTGACGACGTGCGCGTGCCCGCGAGTCATCTCGTGGTCGCGCCCGAGATGTATCCCATAATGGTCGAACTCACGCTGTGTACTGCAAACGGTTTCATGGGCGCCACCTTCGTTGGGCTCGCGCGCGCAGCCTACGAGATGGCGCTGGCCTACGCGCATGAGCGCGTACAGGGTGGCGTACCGATCTTCCAGCACCAGAGCGTTAAAGCGCGGCTCTTTGAGATGTTCCGCAAGATCGAGGCGGCTCGCTCGCTGAACCGTCGTGTGGTGCTTTACAACACCATACACTCTCCGTTCTTCGAGCAATCCGGGGCGATGCCGGCAGTGCAGTACGCGATTGCCTCGAAGATCACCTCGACCGAGGTGGCCTTCGAGGTCGCCACCGAGGCACTGCAAATCTTCGGCGGCAATGGCCTGAGTCGCGAGTACCCGATCGAGAAGTTGCTACGCGATGCCCGTGCATCATTAATCGAGGATGGCTGCAACGAGGTCCTCGCGCTGCACGCGGCCGAGAGACTGTAGGAGGACGACATGAAACTCAGAGAAGTCATCGGACGCCGAAGGTCGATTCGCTTCGTCAGGCCGTACCAGCAGGTCGAGCCGGAAAAGATTCAGTGCATGCTCGAGGCGGCACGGATCGCGTCGCACTGGGGCAACGTACAAAGCCTGCGCGCGTTGGTCGTCTTCCGCGATAGCGCGCCGCAGGAGACGCTCGACGCGATCCAGGCACCGGTGGCCGGCTGGCAGCTGCGCCTCGCGCCGGTCACGATCGTCTGGTACATCCAGCCCGCCGCAGTCGACGAGCAGAGCGACCGCCTACGCGAACTCATGAGAGCCGGTGCACTGGGCTTCGGCGACATCGACACCAAGCTCAAAGCGCTCGAGGAGCAGCTCATCCCGATCTTCGACGGGATCAGAGAGTCGTTGAAGCAACCGGGGCTCGGCGAGATCGATTGCGGACAGGGCATCGCGCAGGCGACCTTGATGGCCTACGAGCTGGGTTTGGGCACGTGCTGCATCGGTACGCCCTACGGCGACCAAATCATGCAGGCCCTGCACATGCCCGAAGGGTGCCGTCTACTGGTACTGCAAACCGTTGGCTATCCGGCCGAGCACTGGGAGGCAGGCGGCCAGCGCCCACGTCAGCCATTCGAAAAGCTCTTCCAGATGAACTCGTTCGAGACGCCGTTTCCGCGCAGTCAGGCGGTCGTCGACGAGCTAACCAGGGACGGCGTGTTCACGCGGCCCGCGCCCTTGCCCGACCGCGAGGCGGAACTCGCCTATCTCCAGAAGGCGCTGGATCTCGAGCCGCCCGGTCTGATCTAGGGTTCTAGGCGCTACACTGACACGCGAGAGGGAGACATAGGATGCAATTAGACGCGTACATCGCCGGGGTCGGCATGACCCACTTCGGCAAACACCTGGAAACCGGGCTCAAGGCCTTGGGAGCCGAGGCTGTGCAAAAGGCACTCGCCGATGCCGGGATCGGCCAAGACGACCTCGAAGCCGCCTGGGTCGGAAATGCCGCCGCGGGCCTGGTCACCGGACAGGAATCGATCCGCGGCGAGGTGGTGCTGCGTAGCATCGGCATCGGTAAGATCCCCGTCGTCAACGTTGAGAACGCCTGTGCGAGCGCATCCACCGCGCTCAATCAGGCTGCCGCGATGGTATCGGCGGGACTCTACGACACAGTGCTCGCCCTCGGCGTGGAAAAACTCTACCACGCCGACAAACAACGAACGTTCGGCGCGTTCAGCGGTGCGGTCGACGTCGAGGCTCTCGGTGAGATCATGGCATCGCTCAAGCAGGCCGCCGAACAGGGCGGGGCCACAGCGGCGGCTTCCGGAGCGGGTCAGAAACGATCGATGTTCATGGACATCTACGCAATGGCGGCACGCGCGCACATGGAGCGCTACGGCACCACCGTTGAGCAGTTCGCCGGCATCTCGGCGAAGAACTCCTTCCACGGTAGCATGAACCCGCGCGCCCAATTTCGCGAGCAACTCTCCGTAGAGGACGTGCTGCGCGCGCCGATGATCGCCGAGCCGCTCACGCGACCGATGTGCTCACCGGTCGGTGACGGAGCCGCGGCGGTCGTCATCGTAAGCGAGCGCAAAGCAAGGGAACTCGGGCTCGAACGGCCGGTGCGCGTTGCCGCAAGCGTGCTGCGGTCGGGGTGGGACCACGGCCCTGATGAAGACGGGCTCTCGGAGACGTGCGCACAGCAGGCCTACGAGGAGGCCGGCGTGGGTCCCGAAGATCTCAGCGTGGTCGAGTTGCACGATGCGTCGGCTCCGGCCGAGCTCATCGCATACGCGTCGCTCGGCCTGTGTGCGAAGGGTGAAGGCGGAAAGCTCGTCGAGGACGGATCGACCCGCTTGGGCGGACGCACGCCGGTAAACACCTCGGGCGGATTGCTGCGCAAGGGCCATCCGGTCGGCGCCACCGGCATCGCGCAGATCGTCGAACTGACCGAGCAGCTACAGGGACGCTCCGGCGACCGCCAGGTCGAGGGCGCGAAGGTGGGATTGGCGCACAACGGGGGCGGCAACATCGGCATCGATGCTGCCGCCCTGTGCGTCACCATCCTCACACGCTAGGCCGTCATGCGAGAACAAAACGACCTCATCCTCGCCGACATGATCGCCACCCGCGCCGAAGAGGTGCCCGATCACGCCGTGGTGACGTTTGAAGGTGCAGGCGTTCGCAACGACGAGGTGCGGACCTACGCTGATCTCTGGATGAACGGCAGCCGAATCGCTGCCGGTCTGATCGCCCACGGCATGCAGCGCGGCGACCGCTTCGGGCTCCTCATGCAAAACCATCCAGAGTTTATCGAGTGCATGGTCGCGGCGTCGATCTCGGGCTGTGTGTTCGTGCCGGTCGACCCGCGAACCAGAGGGGACAAGCTCGCCTACACGCTGCGCAACTCGGCTTGCCGCGGTATTGTCTGCGGGGACTATTCCCTCGCCCAGGTCGCCGCCATCCGCGAACAGACACCGGATCTCGAATGGATTAGCGTCCTCGAAAGCGGGGATGAGGCTGACGCGATGCCGACGCGCGACGTCGCCGGGGCCGAGTCGATCGCCAGCATGCTCGAGGTGCCTGAGATCTCGGTCGATGTGCGCCTCGAGAGTCCCCTCGATCCGTTCGAGATCATCTACACATCGGGAACGACGGGCGATCCAAAGGGCGTGGTCTGCTCGAACGTGCGCTACGGGGCCGCCGCCATGATCGGCGTGCTTTGCAACTTTCAACCCGATGAGCGGCCCTACACCGGCCTCTCCCTCACGCACGGCAACGCGCAAATGATCACGCTCGCCCCGACCTTGAGCATGCGCCTGCACGCGACCTTCAGCCGCAAGTTCACCAAGTCGCGCCTGTGGGACATCACCCGCACGCACGGTTGCACGGTGTTCAACCTACTCGGCGGAATGGTCACAGCGATCTACAGCGAACCGCTCAAGCCCGACGATGGTGACAACCCCGTGCGCTTCGTGGTGAGCGCCGGTATGCCGGTAAGCATATGGGAAGCCTTCGAGCAGCGCTTCAACGTAAAGGTGCTCGAGTGCTACGGCGCGATCGAGGGCGGCCTGGCAATCAAGCCGGTCGGCGTAGGGCCGGTCGGGAGCTTCGGCAAACCGCCGCCGACCCTGGAGATGAAGATCCTCGACGAGAACGACAACGAGTGTCCCCCCGGCGTGATGGGCGAGCTCGTCTCGCGACCGCTCACCGGCGAGAAAGCAGAGGTCGAGTACTTCAAGAACAAGGAGGCCTCGGAGAAGAAGACCGCAGGTGGCTGGCTCCGTAGCGGCGACGTCTGTCATCGCGACGAGGACGGCTGGTTCTACTTCGACTACCGTAAAGGTGGCGGGATCCGTCACAACGGCGACTTCGTCAATCCCGGCTTCGTCGAGAAAGTCGTGGCCGAACATCCGCAGGTGACCGACGTCTTCGTCTACGGTGTCCCCGCGGCGAGTGGCGCACCGGGCGAGAAGGATGTGGTTGCCGCCGTTGTGCCAACCGATCCGGACACCTTCGATCCGGCCAGCGTGTTTGCGTCCTGCCGTTTGGGTCTGGAAGGGAACTTCGTCCCTTCCTTCCTGCAAGTCGTCGACGAGATTCCCAAGACCGCCTCGGAGAAGCCGCAGGAGCGCCTCCTGCTCGAGCGATTCGGCCCCGGGCGGGCGGGCATCTACGCCGCAACTTAGGACACCGTCGAGCCGTTTCGCTCAAACCGGAAACCTAAGACGGAGGACATGATGGCAGACAAAGATACCACCTCACGCCGCCACTGGAGCATTATCACCCCTCTGCCCGCCCCTGCGTTGGTTGCGATCGCGCAACAGGCAGAAGCACGCGGCCTGCACGGCGTGTTCGCACCGCAGGTGTACGGCCCGCCGTGGATTCCGCTCGCCGCAGCCGCCGCGGTAACCGAGCGGATGCAGCTTGCCAGTGGAATCGCCATTGCCCCGGTGCGAAGCCCGTTCGAGACGGCAATGGCCGCGATCGACCTCGACCGCATATCCAGCGGCCGCTTCGTGCTCGGTCTCGGCACCAGCGTGCATGCCTGGACCCAAGGCGTCTTCGGCACACCGAAGTACAAGCCGGTCTCGCACCTGCGCGAGACCGTTGCGGCCGTACGTCACATCGTACGCGGCGCGCACAAGGGCCTGGCACCGTTCGAGGGTGAGTACTATCACGCCGACTTCAAGGAACTACAGCCGTCGGAAGCACCGCTGCGCGAAGAAATCCCGATCTGGATCGCGGCGCTTCGGGTCGCCCTTGTACGTCTGGCCGGCGAGGTCGGAGACGGCCTGATCGGCCATCCAATGTGGTCCATCGAATGGGCCCTAGAGCAGATGCGGCCGGAGTTCGAGGCGGCGGCGGCAAAGGCCGGCCGCAGTAGCGCGGACATCGAGGTGAATCTGTGGCCGTGGGCGGCGCCCAACCCTAACGAGGCCGAGGCCATCGAGGACGCGCGCCCGACCATGGCCTTTTACGGAGGCGTCAAGCAATACGAATCATTCTTCGAAGCGCACGGCTTTCTTGACGTAGCCCGCGCGCTCCAGCAGGGCGTGCAGAACGGCGACTACCGAACCGTGGCCCATCTTGTGCCCGACGAGATGGTGCGCACATTCGTGGCGATCGGCGAGCCGGCCAAGGTGCGCGAACGTATCGAGCCACTCTGGGACTTCGCCGACTCGCTGTGCGTCGTGCCCCCTATCTACGCGCTTCCACCGGAGAAGATCTTCTACTACAGCGAGATGATCGCGCAGACATTCTACGCGTAGGAGCGAGACAGACCGCTCAATCCTAAGGAGTAGCCATGCCCACTGATTTCGCTTCGCAAGCGCTCACCAACCTACGCGACGGTAGCCACTTCCAGTGGTACGTCATTCCGATCCTAGTACTGGTCCTCTACGTGTACTCGGTCGAGGTCGAGCGCCGCAACTGGAACGCGCTGTTCGCCGGTCTCGCCTTCTGGGGCATGGACTGGTTCAATGAGATCTGGAACGGCCTCGTATTCCACTTCACCGATTACGCACCGATGTGGGCGACACCCGGCGGTAGCGCCTACACCATTCTGATCGGGCTCAACATCGAGATCGCCCTGATGTTCGCCATCATGGGGCTGTACGCGACCAAGGTGCTCCCGCGCGAGAAGTCACTACGCATCCTCGGAGTTCCCAACCGACTCTTTGTGGCGTGCGCGAACTCTGCGGCCTGCGTGATCATCGAGCTCTTTCTCAACCGCATCGACGCGCTCACGTGGGACTATTGGTGGTGGAGTGCCCGAAGCCCCATCCCGATCTTCCTGTTCGGCTATCTGCATTTCTTCCTGGTCGCCTACTGGGTCTACGACATGGAGACCGTGCGGCAGAAAGCCGTCACCGTCGGCGTGATTTACGCTTTTGATGTGGCGTGTCTGATCGTTTTTGGATTCGCGCTCGGCTGGATTTGAGCTTCCGCTCCGCTGCGGCCGCTCAATGCCGTAGGAAGTTGTCGGTAGCCGCGATGCCCATCCCGGCATTGCCGATCGGACCGAAGGGGCGATACACACGCCAATCGACAACCGCTGAGCCGTCGGTTTCGTAGGCACGTACCTCAGGAGTACCGCCTTCGGCAGGAGCCAAAAGGATTTCTCCCTTGCCATCGAGATCGACATCGGCCACCGCGATGCGTACTCCGGTGGGGTAGGCGGCGTCGGCGGGTATGAAGTTTACCGGTGATACGCCGCCCGCAGGGATGAAATCACTCAAGTCGCCCTTGAAAGCTTTAATGCGGATCGTACCTGCAGTCGCCGGTGCGGTCACTACTTCGTTGCGGCCGTCTCCGTCCAGATCACCGATGGCCACCGATACTCCTCTCGTCTCGAGACCGTAGACCGTGCGCGCGACAATCTGGGCGCCGGCTCCACCGCTGCAAGTGCCGAGGCCCATCGAGGAGCAATCGGAGTCTTTGTTGCAGGCAACCGTGATATCCAATGAACAGCTTCTCGCGGAATACACCCGGACTTCGGGGAATCCATCCACCGGAGCAACAACGACCTCGGCTTTACCGTCGCCGCGGATGTCACCGACGGCGACCGAAGCGCCGTCGGCATCTATCAGCGTAGTGCCCGAACCGACCGTGTCCGTGGAACGGAATACGAAGAAGCTGTCTACCAAAGCCCAATCTTCACGGCTGGTCACCGGGTCGACGTCAAGCAGGCTGAATACCAACGCTTGGACATCCCCGGTTGCCGAATTAGCCTGCGTGGTGATGATCTCCTGCACTCCGGAGCCGTCCAAATTGCCGGCAGCAACGTTCACACCGCCACTGTAACTTCCACCGAAAGGTTTGAAAGAAGCAAGCGGTGCTCGTCGCCGCGAAGCCCGTAGGATGACGATGGAGCTGTTGTCACCGCCGTGTCCGGCACCGACGGCTAGACGTAGGTGACCTGGAGTGGCGACGTCCACGCTATCGATCACGGCCAAAGAGGGTAGGCCGTTACGCACGCCACGCAGAACGTCAGTTCCGGGGGCACGACGCTTCCCCTTGAAGTTGGCGCCGCGTATATGCAGCTCGCGTCCGTGACGCCAAGTCGCGATGAAGACGCGCGTTTCGATTCCCCGCCGACCGTTTACCCGAAGAATTTCCGAGCCATCGACTCCCGAAAGCATGCGTACGCCGCCCGCACCGCGCCGCCCGCGGGGGGCATCGCCGGGTACGCCGACGAGAACATCGGAAATGCCGTCTCCGTCGAAATCAACTCCCCCTTCCAGGGCCTGTCCCATGCGCATGTTCCGGCGGTCTCCATCGAGACTCCAGACGACCGATCCATCGGCCGCGGACAGAGCATGAATTCGGCCGGCTTCCGAGACACTGTTGTTGTTGGCCGCCGGCGCCGAAGAGACGAGGTCGGGCTGGTTATCACCGTTGATATCGCCGAGCGCGACAAGCGCGGTCCCGAAGGACGAAGCGACCAGCGGTGTCGGTTCGGTGAACGTGCGCAGTACGGTTCCCGTGGCCGAATAGCGAAAGGCGGCACCCGCCCTGCTGACTCCTCCGGGATCGAAGCCCGGTGCTCCGACGAAGAACTCGGTTGTTAAAGCACCGCCGAGATCACGCGCTGCTCGTACACTTCGCCCGAGCCGGTCTTCGGCGAGTCCGTCGATGCGGAGAATCTGAGTCGTGAGCGAGACCCCGGAAAGAATCTTGACCACCCCGTTGTCTAGCTGGCCGCCGGCGTTGGCAACATTAGAAGCGACAATCAGGTCGGCGATCTGATCACCATCGACGTCGCCAATGCGGGTGAGCGTACTACCCCAACGGTCGAACTCCATTTCGCCGAAAGTGGAATCGAGAATTGTTCCATCGCTACCGGAAACGACAAAGGCTGCACCGCGCCGTTCGTTGGCAATTTTGGCGCCACCCGCGCCGACGAGAAGGTCGTCTACCAGGTCACCGTCGAAGTCATGGATAGCAATGATGGCTTCACCGAGATTTGCGAATGCAGTCTGACCTTCGACCGTGAACAGTTCTCCGTTGGTAGAAGAATGGACCTCGAGTTTGCCGGCGCTGCTGGTTTCGCCGCCACCCGGCTCGGCACGATTCCAACCCTGTGATCCGATGGCGAACTCGTCGCCTGAGGTACCGTCGAGGTCCGCTAAGAACGCCATCGCCGTACCCAGGAACTGCCTGGTAGTGCTACCCTTGAAGCGTGCGAGGAGGGAGCCGTCGGCGCCCGAACGTACGTCAACGATACCGGCCTTGCGGTTCTCGCCAACGCGTGCGCAGGGCGAACCGACCGCAAAGTCAGCGATACCGTCGCCGTTGTAGTCGCCGCCTACGGCAAGGCTGCGTCCAGTCTCGTCGCCGGGGCCGTCACAGTTAACCGTGACCGCTCGTAGGTCCGCGGCCGAACAGAGTACGAGAAGGATGGCCAGCGCGGACGGGAGAGCGAGCGACGAGCAAGAGCTGCGGACAACCGCACGGGTTCGAGACGATTCAGTTCTTATCATGTTTGTAAGCTCACCAAGGCTGCGCAGAGCAGAGACTCCAGCCTCGAACACTGACTGACTTTGGGACTGCGAACAACCCCCAGCCGGGGGCGGCCAAGGCGCAGCACCCGGCACCGCAGATGCTGTGCGAGTCCGTAAGATACTGCCGCGATTTACACTTTCAACGTGGCGTGTCTGGTCTTTGGGTTCGCACTCTGTTGGATCTGAACCTTCGCCGGGAGTGGGTACCGTCCGAGTCTCTACAACGCGTTCAGCGACAAGAAGACGTTGTACCGAAGGGCGCTGGCCAGTGTCGTCGATCGACTCAAAGCCGGGGTGGGAGCACCACTGTCGATCGAGCCCGCTCTGAGTCGGGGTCTCAAGAACTTCTAGTGTGCCGCCCTCGAGATCTACTTCGCGCGCGATCAAACGAATCGAAGGCTGCGCAAGATGGCGCGTGACACCGTCGTTATCATCAGCCCTTAACGTCAATCCCCACGCTGGTGCCGCAGCTGGATCTGCGCCGGCTGATCCGCCGCGTCCAGAAAGGCAATGATCTCCCCGCAAGCGGCGGAAACACCTCTGTTGCGAGCGGCCAAGACCTCCGCCGAGACGGAAAACGACAGGGGGTTGACCACTCCCGTCTGCTGCGCGCTAAGGGCCTCCTGCAGGGTTCTCCTATTCTCGCGACAACACCCTTCGTCGACGACGATGATCTCGACCTGCCACCGTGGGGTCGCCGCGATGGGCACCGCATCCGCACCGGGCACGCACGCCCCCCTCCATTTCAGGAGATCTAAAGGGTTGAATGTCCCATGGCTTACCGCCACACTGGACAGCAATCGAGCCCGTCGCCACATGAGCATGCCTAAAATTATTGAACACTGCTCGCAACACATTGGGATGTTCGGAACAGCCGTGAAGGCCGCAACCGGTTATCTCCGCGAGTCTACAGTCACAACGTCTCTCCGCCTCACTTGGTCGGCACCAACCCCAGCTACATGACGCGTCCCGGGCAAGTATTGATCGATCTCGCCGGCGCCTGCCGAGACTGATCGCGACTCTCCCGGAGACGGAGGAAGCAGCGAAAGGTTCGACACCGTAGAACTGGAAACTTTGAACACGCAGATGCATACCTCAGGTATCCTCGGGTGCCGTGGATACCAAGCCTTGATGCGCAACCGTACGGTGCTTGCAGCCACCCTCGCGGTCTCGCTGTGCGTTGGAGTTTTCGTCGCCTCCCAGCTCGGTTCCCAGAGTCTGTGGATCGATGAAACCTTGACGGTGATGCCGGTACTCGAGGCCGAAAACCTTCAGTCGCTGGTCGATGGCGTTGTCAACTACGATACGCAGCCACCCGCCTCTCACTTTATCCTTTACGCACTCAAGGGCCTTTTGCCGCGCACTGAGTTTGGTCTTCGGCTCCCGTCCTTCATCTACATACAATCCGCGATTCTGGTCGGCCTCTTCGTCATTCGCCGCTACTGGGACACTGCGACCGCACTTTTATTCGCAAGCTTTTGCGAGATCAGCCCTTTGCTCGCGTTCTATTCCGCTGAGGCGCGCAATTACGGCCTATGGTTTCTTGCCTCTGTGGGTGCCTACGCACTGTTCGCGCGCTGGCTCGAATCTGCAGGACTGCTCCGAAGACCGGCAGACGGCAAAGCTATGGTGTGGGGCCTGGCCCTCGGCGCGGTGAACGCGGTTGGGCTTTGGACTCACCTATTTCATGTATTCGTGATCGGTGGCCAGGTCGTCGCTCTCGCTGCCACGTCCTTTATTCACGCCCCTGAACGGCGCCTCTACGTGCTCGACCGGGCGACGTTGCGGTCGGCCGCCGCGTCGCTCGCGTTGACCTCCATCGCATTCTTACCGTGGCTCTGGGTAATCCTTAGGGAGGCAAGCCGTGGGGAAGCCGGCGTGCCGTGGATACGCCCCTTTGGGATCATGAACGGCCCCTACTACGTCTACGCGGCACACTTCGGTATGTCGTTCGGGCCCAACATGATCGAGCTCCACGAGAAGCCTTTCAACCTCATACTCACTGAACACCCTTTGGCGGTCGCAACCGCGGGCGCGGTCGTTTCTGGCACCCTGCTCGTCTACCTCGCACTCCTCAAAACGTGGGCAACCGAGCGAACCGGCCGCTGGCAACTGGTACCGCTTGCCCTCGCGCCTGCGGTGATGATTCTCCCGCCGCTCGCCTACGGCCTCGCGGCTAGTTTCCCCCTCCACATCCGGCACTTTCTGTTCGTGTGGCCGGTGCTGCCTCTGGTTTTGGCCCTCGGTGCTCTGCGCACCCGCTTTGGAGCGCTGGTGTATGCCGCTGCGTTTGTGGTCGCGTCAATCTCAACGTTCAACCTGCTTGTCGACGAAAACTATTCCAAGGATGATGCGCGAGGCGCGGTCTCGTTCGCCGAGTCTAGCTCGCACGGAAAGGTGGTTATTCTCGGGGAAGCCGCGCGCTTTTATTGCTCACATGCGACGTGCTACCCGCGCAGCTTCCATGCGATCGAAGCGGACACCGATCATTTGTGGCTATTGTACAACCGAGGCTGGGCAAGTGAGAATCGCAAGTTTCTCGATAGGGTGGTTCACGCTGCGGAGAGTTCCGGCTTGCGCAAAGTACCGGTGGAAGCCGTCTTCCACGGCATCGAGTTGATGCACTGGAGCAAAGAAGGATCGTGAGCGTACGTACGGGGTTGCTGTTCGGATTGTTGCGCTGCGATCAGTGGGTCAAGAACGCTTTTGTATTCAGTGGCCTGCTCTTCAGCGGCCGCCTCACAGATCCCAACGCGATCGTCTCGGCGACCGCAGCATTCGGGCTCTTCTGCACAGTCGCCAGCGCGGGCTATCTGCACAACGATATAAACGACGCGGATGCGGACCGCGCTCATCCCGATAAACGCAACCGACCGATCGCATCGGGCCGTATCCAGCCTCGAACCGCCCGCGCACTGCAGATAATCCTGTTGGCGATCGGTTTCGGCGGAGCCCTGTTGCTCGATACCCGAATACTGGCGTTACTCGTTTTCTACGTGGTCTTGAATCTCGCCTACACACACACGCTCAAACACATCGTCGTACTCGACGTGATGATCATCGCAAGCGGATTCGTCATGCGCGTGCTGGTGGGGTGCTTCGCCGTCGGGGCGCAGGCTTCGGCTTGGCTGCTACTCTGCACTTTCATGATCGCCTTGTTCCTGGGCTTCGGAAAGCGGCGAAACGAATTGATCGTGATGGGCAAGGACCATGATACGCACCGGCCGGTGCTGGGCCACTACGGCGTCAAATTCCTCGACCAGATGATCGCCGTCGTCAGTGCCGTCACCATCGTGTGCTACATCATGTACACCCTCTCGCCCGAGACCGAGGCACGGCACGGCAATACCAACCTGGTGTACACGGTGCCCTTCGTACTCCATGGATTGTTCCGCTACGACTACCTCATTTACCAGCAGACCGATGGTGGTAATCCGACCGGAATCATCCTCCGCGACGTCCCGACAATCTTGACTGTCGCGGGTTGGGTACTGACCTGCGTGGCCATCCTGTACTGGACCTGAGACCCATGCCGCCTGGAATCTCCACAACGCTGGTGGCACAGCTGAGCTGCCGGGGATCAGTCCAGATAGCCGAGCGCGCGGAGGTTCTCGAGTTGCCGCGCTGAGAATTCGGCATCTTGTGCTCCCCTTTCGGTTCGGTTCCAAAGCTCACGCCACGTGCGGAGATGAACGGCCAGTTCACTGAGTAGTTCTGGTCGTTGCGAAGCCAGATTTACGTGCTCGCCTGGATCTGTTTGTAGGTCGTAGAGCTCATCGTTCCCCAACCCGTCAGCCTCGGCGATCAGTTTGTATCTACCGAGCCGCACGTAGCCCCGTCGTCCAAGAAGGTCACCGAACAAAGGGCGGGGTTCTTCGGGCTCAGCCGTCGGTTGGGGAACGCGAGAAATCATGCCGGAAAGATCCAGGGCGGGACGTGGCTCCGCGACGTCGAGCCTACCGAACCTAGCCGGCATATCGACGCCGGCCAAACTCAGAAGGGTCGGAGCCGCGTCGATCAGACTTACAGGTGTGGTGATTACCCGGCCCGCTGCCACGACTGGTGGATAGCGAATGATCAGCGGGACGTGGATCGATTCCTGGTACAGGGTCTTGCTGTGCTTCCAGTGCCCATGCTCGAAGAACTCGTCGCCGTGATCTGCAACGACTGCGAGCAACGTGTCGTCGTAAATCCCATACCGGCTCAAAGCCGTTGTAAGCTTGGCGAACTGCCCATCAACAAACGCGATCTCACCATCGTAGAGAGAAACCAGCCGTTCGACCGGAAGCTCATTGATGACATCCCTGGCCGCACCGTAGACATGGGCATTGAGCACTTCGTAGTCGATACGATCTGCGGGAGGTCCGCGCGGCGTAAATGCGCGATCATAAGGTGGCGGAGGATTATAGAGGTCGTGGACATCCCAGAAGTGCACGAACAAGAACAACGGCCGAGTTCTTCCGCGACGGTTCCACTTCTCTAGATAGCCGGTTACAGACTCAAGCAACGCAGGACTGGTGACGCATCGTTTCTTGTGTACCTTGCAGGCCGAGGACACAGAGAAATCATCGTAGTAGTCAAAGCCCTGAATGTGTCCGCACTCCGCTTCCATATAGCCCGTCATAACGAAACCCGCAGTTTCAAAGCCTCGCGAGCGAAATGTCTCCGCTAACGTGATCACGCGCCGGTGCAGACGTTGGCCTAGCTTAGTAACCACTCCGTGAGCGGCCGGTGGAAGACCTGTAAAAAGCGAGAGGTGAGTAGGGAGAGTCCACGAACTCGGTGAAGACACGTCGGCAAAGCGCGCCCCCTCGGTGGCAAAGCGATCAAGGTTGGGCGTGGTGTTGCGTTCGTAACCGTACGCGCTGACGTGATCCGCGCGTAAGGTATCGATCGAGACCAACACCACGGCGGCAGGATACCCCGCCGTGGTCCTTGCGGGCTCGAGCTGGGGCTGAGCGCGTAGACCGAGGATTGCCGCTACCAAGATCACAACGAGCGCAGAGGTGAGTACCAAAGTGGAGGCAACTGACTGCGCACGGACATTCAGAAACTCGGCGAGTTTACTCGCGGCGACCCAAAGGAGCACCCAGAGCACGCCCCCGGCGGTGAGTGCCACCGCCGCAGCCATCGCGGGCGCAAGCGTGCCGGACTCGGTCAGACGAAAGTAGATGTCGGGGCAGAGGTCCAACGCAACAGTTGCGGAAAGTGCCGCCGACAAGGGGGAGAACCCTGACCCGGTGAGGCGCACAATAACGTATGCTGAGCCCGCAACAACAAACACCAGAGCGGCCGGCGCGATAAGGAACTGCAGCGCCGAAGGCGCCCACCATAAGTCGAACGGACGATCCAACACGACCGCACACCAGGACTTTGTAGTGCTTGACAACGGAAGCGCTTCACACGAGGTCCGTACGAGCCAGGCCGCACCGAACTGACGTGGTCGTGCGGCTCCCGTCGAAATCGTGAACCACGCAGTTCGCATCGCAACCGCGAGCACCGTGACGGCCGCAACCTGCAGAAAGTCAAAAAGTATGTTGTGTCGTGCGCGCAAGTAAGCCGATTCCGACCGGTTCAGCGGTCACGACCTATCCTCCCAGTGGTAGGCCGCGCCGGGGCGAACGGTCACGGTTGTATGCGCCTGTGCACGGGGCAAGGCAATCCAGGCCCGACGCAAGACAGAGGCGCAGATCCTCGCAGCGGCGATGGCGTTGAGTGAAACCACAGCTCCGCAGACCGCCGCCGACATCCCGATACGCGTTCCAACACGGTGTAGAAGGGATGTAGTTCACGCAGACAGCGTAAGGCCCTGCATTTGTCCGTCGTCGCTGTCGTGGCCTTCACCGTCGTCGTCAACCGACATACAGGCCTGCTCGGCAGGACACGTACCATTGCAGACAAGGGCGTCCTCCGCGCCGCACCGCACGATCGTCGAACACTCGGCTTTGCAGTCAAGATCGACTAGGTCGTTACCAACCGCCGAGCGCAACGGCCTGCGGCATCCGAAACACTCGTTTACGAAAAGGCCTGCCGGAGAAACCCTCCGCATGCGAAACATAATTTCTTCCGCCGAGCCGCTTATCGAATCGTCACGCGTGCCTAACCAAGGCACCTGCCAATCGGCGTGACACCGATCCGGGGTGTGGTCCCGGCGATCGAGCGCCTAACGCGAGGCTTGGCGTCGAGCGGGCACACTAGTAGGCTACGAGAATGGGCCGCATTGAAAATGACCCCCAGGTTCGGCTGCTCCGTTGTGCTTTTCTCCTCGGCGCCATTACGGATGGACTCGCCCTCATCCCAATGTTGGTGCCGGACATGGCAGCCGTCCTCTGGGGTTTCAGCGATTTAACCGGAAGCTATCGCTTCGCCATGGGCTATGGCGCGTCGCTCATGCTCGGCTGGACGGTGCTGCTCGTGTGGGCCTATCAACGTCCGCTCGAACGCCGTTTCGTAGCAGCGCTTACGGTCCTCGTGATCTACGGGCTCGTCGCCACTGAGGTGTTCGCTGTGGTCTCGGGGGCTATGCCCGCCTGGCGCATGGTTCCTACCTGGTGCCTTCAGACAGCGCTGCTGGCGTTGTTCGCGACGGCCTACCACTATCGGACCGTCCGCAGCTGGGTTACCGCATGGCAAGGCACTGAAGGTGACGCTACCGACCATGCGTTGTAAGTATTGCAAGATTCGGAGAGACGCATGAAGAACACTCAGCCAGGGATTCTCGCAGCTGTTCCTCGGTTGGCAAGATACCTGACCTTCTCCCTCGCGCCAGACTCAGACCCTAAGAAGGCTCTGACCGACCTGCGTGAGATCGCGGATGGAGACCAGGTCGTGGTGGGGCTTGGCAAGTCGTTGGTACTTGCCGTGGGAGTCGACCTCGCAGGCCTGCGCACCTTTCCTAGTTTTGCTGGTGCCGGCGTTGACGTAGCGTCTACTCCTTTCTCACTGTGGTGTTGGCTGAGAGGCGAAGACCGCGGCGAACTCCTACATCAGACGAGATTGATCCGCAGCACGGTGGCCGGGACTTTTCGTTGCCACGGTGTAATCGACGCATTCCAGTACGGTCCGAGTCTGGACCTGACCGGTTACGAAGATGGAACCGAGAATCCGAAGGGTGATGAGGCGGTTGAAGCCGCCATCGTCAAAGGCGCGGGAAAGGGTCTGGATGGGTCGAGTTTTGTAGCGGTCCAGCAATGGGTCCACGATCTCGATCGCTTCGAGTCGATGTCACGGGCAGATCAGGACAACAGCATAGGCCGGAGAAAGAGCGACAACGAGGAGCTCGCCGACGCCCCCGTTTCGGCACACGTGAAGAGGACGGCGCAAGAAAGCTTTGAGCCCGAGGCGTTTGTTCTCAGGCGTTCGATGCCTTGGGCAGACGCAACCAACGAAGGATTGGTGTTTGTCGCATTCGCAAAGAGTTTCGACGCCTTTGATGCTCTTTTACGACGCATGGTTGGCGCTGAAGACGGAATAACCGACGCGTTGTTCAACTTCACCCGGCCGATCTCCGGCAGTTATTTTTGGTGTCCGCCTGTAGCTGAAGGGCGTCTTGATTTCACGGCTCTTGGTCTTTAGCGAACCTGATGCGGGGCAGCCGCCGGCACCTTGACCTCCGGGCTGGATCGCAGCTCCCGCGTTTCGCGACCACCGTGTGACTTTCGTTTTGCTAATCGCTTCTCGGAATCGGGAAGCCAATAACCGGCGCAGCCCGAAAATCCCTACAACCAAGCAGATTCATCGGTGACGTCGGCGGCACGCTTTATGCAGCTAAGAAGAAGGTAACTAAACGCGCACGCTGTTGCTCGTCTTCGTAGGCCGCGGTGCCGACGCGTCAACGAGTCCGCCCGCTGCCGTTGCCGGTAGCAGAACGGCGGTGATGGGGTCGCCATGAAATACCTTGCAAGTTCAATAGTCGTCTGCGTTACTGTTTTTCTTGCAGGATCGAACCTCGCAGCCGGGGCGGGCGCGCCCCCTCCCCCCTCTCGCGTCATGCCCGACTCGACCAGCACCACGACGACGGCAGTTCATACAGAGAGTAGGGCATGTGGCGATCCGGTCAACGCAAGGGCCGGCGCGCCGCGCGTGATCAACACGACCGACGCGCTCTTCACGTTGCGCGTGGCAGTCGGCGCACAGGTCTGCGCACAATGCATATGTGACGTGAACGGCACGGGCGACATAACTGCCAGCGATGCGCTGCACATCCTGAGGCTGGCGATCGCGATCCCGATGGACTTGAACTGTCCGCGGTGCCCGGAGTGCGCCGTCACATTCGGCGTCACCGATGCCGACGAGTTCGAGGCACTGCAGTTCCGTGTCGACTACAGCGGCGTCGGCGGTGAGTTTGTCGGATCGGGGCCGATGCCGCCTGCGGGAGACTTGGCATGCTCATGGGTAACCGATGGCGGTTCCGGGGTGCGCGATGACGAAACAACCTCGATGATGTCGGTTATCACCGCCCGAATCGTGGGACCCGCCGACGTAGCGGTGTGTCGGTTCGCCGCGGACGTCGGTGCTCTGTGGCCGCCTATCGCTGAGGACTTCTTGATCGATACGGTAAGCGAAGTACGCTTGAGCAGCCCACCGACTACAGGCGGGAGCAACGTCTGCGGTGCGCCGGTAACCGGGCTGAGTCCTCCCACCGCTGAAGACATGTACTTCGTGCTTGGCGTGTCGGTAGGCAGCGGAGGAGCGTGCGACGCGTGCGAGTGCGACGTGATCCGCGATGACAGAATCACCGGCAGCGACGCGCTCGCAATCCTAGCAGCGGCAATGGGCGAGCCTGTGACGTTGGCCTGCCCGCCATGCACCGGGCCACCGGGTGGTACCGGCGGCAGCACGACGGCGGAGGTTAGCATTTCAGAGATTACCTGCCAATGAGAAAAGCCCGTAAGGGACGCTCTCTACACTAATAGCCCGTGCTTAGCGGTTCGTTACGCACGTTAGTCCGCCGTGAAACACGCAGAACCCCGCCGGCTTATACCAGCCCGCCGAAGGCCGCAGCCAGACGGTGCGGGAGTCCGCCAAAGCCCCCGTTGGACATGCATACAACCACGTCGCCGTCGCCGATCTCACCGACAAGCCGTTGGTAGATTGCATCGGGACCGTCGGCAACCCACGCGTTGACGCCGGCGATCTCCAAGTCTTCGACAAGTTTGGCGGTAGACAACATCTCTTCGGGACGGAGAGGGTCGTTCTCTTTTGCGAAAACTTCGCTCAAGACGACGGCGTCGGCACCACCGAGCGCGTCTGCGAAACGCCGCTGGAACACCGCGCGCCTGCTGGTGTTTGAGCGCGGTTCGAACACAACGCGCAGCTTGCGCCCAGGGAAGCGCGCGCGCATCGACTTGATGGTCTCGGCGATCGCGGTGGGATGATGTGCAAAGTCGTCAACAATCGAAATCCGCCCCTGCGTGAGCAGCTGTTGGCGGCGCGCGGCGCCACGGAACTCGGCCAATGCCTCTTTCGCACCTGTTACATCTACGCCGAGTTCGCGCAGCAGTGCGTATACCGCCAAGCCGTTGAGCAGATTCATTTCGCCGAAGGTACCGAGACGAAGCTCGTCTTCGGGCTTGTCGTTGTAAAGAATGGCCGCGCGCGAGCCGTCGGCATCAGCATACACACCGGTTATACGGAACTTGCAGTTTTCGCCCGTTCCGTAGGTCACCAAGCAGCCCTGCCCTGCGCCGGTGACAGTAGACATGAGGTCTCGCGCATCTCCGCAACAAACAAGCGGCGCACCAGCGGGAATGATACCTGCGAGCTTGCGAAACGAACTCTTTACGTGGTCAAGGTCGGTGTAGATATCGGCGTGGTCGAACTCCAGACTGGTAACGATCGCTGCAGACGGTTGGTAGTGGAGGAACTTCGGACCTTTGTCAAAATAGGCCGAGTCGTACTCGTCGCCCTCGATCGCGAAGAACTCACCACCGCCGCGGTAAACCATACGACCGAGGTCTTCAACCAAGCCACCGACCAAGTAACCGGGATCCAGACCCGCGCCTTGCAGCGCACGGGCGAGCATCCCCGTGGTTGTTGTCTTCCCGTGAGTACCCGCGACCACCAACGAACGACGCCCGCTCAGGAAGAAGTGCGCGATCGCTTCAGGCAGCGACATCTTTTTGAGTCCCAGCCGCTCGACCTCTTCGGCTTCGGGGTTCACGCGTGGCACAGCGTTGCCGACGATTACGACGTCGGGCTTGTCGGCGACGTTAGCCGCAGCGAATCCCTGGATGACTTCGATACCCGCATCGGCGAGTACATTGCTCATCGGCGGATATGCGGCCTTGTCTGAACCTGTCACGCGGAACCCCGACTCTTTAAGGAGAACCGCCATCGGCGCCATCCCTACGCCGCAGATCGCGATCATGTGAATATGCTTCATTGGATCTAAACCTCAGCGAAAACCGCATCGTGAAACTGCACGCGCAGCTCGTTGAACTTCTCGCGCGCGGTATCCCTGTGCACCCGATTGGTCAGCAGCACGACGTGCACACCGCGCTCGCGGTCGATCCAGACCGAGGTCCCGGTAAAACCCAAATGGCCGACCGCGCTGGCGGAAATCTTGGTTCCCGCGGTTGAGCCTGCGACCGACGGCGTATCCCAACCGAGCAACCAGGTTGCACCGGGCGGGCGGTTCGAAGTGTCGAAGCACGCCCGCACGACCTCGCCACGCAACACCCTGCCGTTGTCTTTCTCCGCTCCGACGAACTCGGCCGTAAGCCCGTGAACATCTCGTACGGTCGCGAACAAGCCGGCATGGCCGGCCACACCGCCCATCGCGTACGCGTTGTCGTCATGAACGAAGCCGCGGACGGGCGTGCCGCGACCGATACTGTGGCCGCACGGCGCTGTCACGTCCGGGTCGATAACCCCGTCAACGTGTTTAGATACGGTGAGGCTTGCGGCCGCGTCAGGGTCGCGTGAGGGTACCAGCGGGACGAATGACGTCTCCCGCAGACGCAGCGGTTGAAAGATCCGCGTGCGAGCATATTCGTGCAACGGATGCTTGGTTACCAACTCGACGATGCGACCGAGCACGATGTAGCCGACGTCGCTGTATAACGCACGGGTCCCGGGCTGGGCCTGCAACTGCGCCGCGTCGGCCAATCGGTACACGGCACGCTTCCCTTGCTCGGTGCCGAAGAGCGGCGGCGCCACGGCCCCGGTCGCCTCGCGAACCTTCTGGATCTCAGCGACCGCCTCGTGAAACGGTAACCATGCAGGCAGCCCAGAACTGTGCCCCAATAGATGCCGCACGGTCACACGGGCCTTGTCATGACCGGGTCCGGTCTGCGAGAACGAACGGAAGAAGTCGATAACCTGCGCATCAAGGTCGATAACACCCTCGGCTACCAGCGTCATGATGGAGGCCGCAGTCGCGAGCGGTTTAGTCAGAGAAGATAGGTCGTAGATCGTGTGCGGCCCGACCGGCATGTCGGCGTCACCTTCAAGTCCGAGTGTCCCCGTGTAGATCTCGGCAAGAACATCGGCACCACGCGCTACAATCGCAGCCGCGCCCGGAGTTAAGTCGTCGGAGACCGCCTTATCGAGCACAGCACGCGCGGCGCTGAACGCCTCGCCGGTACTCATGCGGCGTGCGCCGACTCTAGCAGTTCAAGGTGACCGGCATCCGCGTCGAGTCGCACGCGGATGCCGAACGGCAGCACCACGTGATTCGAGAGGTGGCCGGCATCGAACCCGAACGTCACGGGAAACGAGAAACCCTCGAAAGCCTCGAGTGCAATCTCGCGCAGGATGTCCGGACCGGCGCCCGCGTCGCAGTCCTTCATCGCACCGAACACCACACCGGCGACCTCGTCGAATTTGCCTGCATGACGAAGATGCATCAGCATCCGATCGATCCGATAGGGCCGCTCGGCGATGTCTTCCAAAAAGAGCACACAACCGCGGGTGTCCACCGCCTCGGGCGTACCGAGCGTAGTAACGATCACCGACAGGCAGCCGCCGACGAGATTGCCATCGGCCTTTCCGCCTCGCCAGGCCACTCCGGTATCAGTGTCGTACCAGCCGTCCTCGCCGAACAAAAAACGCCGGAAGCGCTCGCGCGACTTTTCGGTCATCCGCGGTAGGTCAGTCGCAACCATAGGACCGTGGTAGGCGACCATCCCAGCCTCTTGAACGAAGCGGTTCAAGAGAATTGTGAGATCGGAAAACCCGACGAAGAGTTTCGGATTCGCGCGAACCAGGTCGAGATCGAGATGATCGCGGATGCGGACACTACCGTATCCGCCACGCACGCACAGCACTCCGCTGACCTCCGGATCAGCGAACAGTTCATTCAACCGCTCGGCGCGCCAGAGGTCTTCACCGGCAAGGTAACGCTTCTCCGCGCAGCCGGGCAGGTCGCGAACCTTCAGCCCCCATGAGCGCAGCATGTCTGAGCCCTCGGCAAGACGCCCGGGATCGCATACGCCGGCGGGCGCGGCCAAGCCGACGGTATCGCCCGGCGAGAGGGCTCTGGGTTTTACGGGTGGCAGTTGCTGGCTCCAGGTCGGCGCCATCTGGGGCCGCGACCGGCCCTTAGAATAACGCACCCGACCGAGACGCGAAACACAACGGTGACCGACTTTCGCGTTCACTTGAAAGAACGGTGCGAACAGCGGCTAAATACCCGCATGGCTGACGGAATGCGTGTTATAGAGCAGATGGCTTCGCGGATCGCGAGCGCCGTGATCACCGGTGAGCCGCCCGCTGTCAAGGGAGACCCCGCCGAGATCGCGGCCGCTGTGAAGAGGGCGATTGTGACCAATCTCTCCGAGGAAGCGACGATCAACAAAGAAGCCGAGCGACTGCTCGATGCCATGCCCGAGGCCAACCGCCCGGGGATGGACAAGGACAAACTGCTCGCCGGTCTACGCGAGCGCATCGCCAAGAAACGAGGTTTCGTACTGTGAAGAAACTGAGTGACGCCCGCATTGAAGCGATGGCCCTCGGCGTGGCCAAGCAACTTGAAGCCACCCCAGGCATCGAGATCCTCGACCGGGGCGCGGCAGTAAAAAACGCCGTAGCAGCGCTCAGCAAGATATTCCAAGGCGATCCCGAACTCGACAAGGCCGTGCGCGCGCGTATCGCGTCGCTCAGCCGCGGGGTCGAAGAAGGCAGCCGCGAATGGGATCTGCTCTACAGACAGTACTCCGACGAACTCGCCGCACGCCGCCGCTGAGGGAGTGCTGTCGGCAGACCCAAGCGCAAAACGCGGGGGACTACTGCAAGCAACTCGACGGGGGGTGAGCACGGAACGCGCCAGAGGTTCACAAGCGCCATCGAGCGCTAGCGGATCTCGCCGCAAAGGCAGGCTCCGGCACTTGGCATCCGGGGGAGTTGAGCTGATACCGATACGGCTAGGGCTATCTCCCGCCGATCGCCGGGTCCGGTCAACGAACTCCCGGGTATGGGCGGAACGGGGGTCAGGCACGTTTTTTGTGCCGAAAAGCTACCTGGACCCTTATTTCTTGGTTGACAACCCAATCGCCGTGCTTAAGGTTCGGGTGGTTTACCGCATTAGGAAGCCCGGTACGTGGTCCGAGAAGGCCCGCTCCGGAGGCTACCTTCCGGATTTCGGGGCTCGCCCTGACCGGTTTGGGCACAACCCGCATTGATAGATTTTCTAGGAGGCTAAGAAAGGAATGGCAGTAAAAATTCGTCCGTTGCACGACCGCATCGTGGTCCTTCGCGTCGATGAAGAAGAGGTCAGCTCCGGGGGGATTATCATCCCGGACTCGGCCAAAGAAAAACCCCAAGAGGGCAAGGTTGTCGCCGTCGGTAACGGCAAAATAGGCGACGACGGCAAAATCCAGAAGTTGGAGTTAAAGAAGGGTGACCGCATTCTCTTTAGCAAGTACTCGGGCAACGAGATCAAAATCGACGGCGTCGAGCACCTGATCATGCGCGAGGACGACGTCCTCGGCATCCTCGAATAGCCAACCAACTTTCATCCAACGACAGGAGAGATTTCAAACATGTCCAAGATTATCAGTTTCAGCCAAGAAGCACGCAACAAGCTTCTCGCAGGCGTGAACACCCTGGCAGATGCCGTCACCGTGACGCTCGGACCCAAAGGGCGTAACGTCGTACTCGAGAAAAGCTGGGGTGCACCTACAGTAACCAAAGACGGCGTGTCTGTCGCTAAAGACATCGAGCTCGAAGACAAGTTCGAGAACATGGGCGCGCAAATGGTCAAGGAAGTCGCCTCGAAGACTTCCGACATTGCCGGCGACGGTACTACGACCGCGACGGTTCTCGCGCGCGTACTGTTCACCGAAGGCGCCAAGATGGTGGCCGCGGGCCACGACCCGATGTCCATCAAGCGTGGTATCGACAAAGGTGTCGAGGTCGTCGTTGCAGAGCTCGCAAAGCTCAGCAAACCCACCAAGAGCCACGAAGAGATCGCCCAGGTGGGATCGATCTCAGCGAACTCCGACAAGACCATCGGCGACATCATCGCCGAGGCGATGGATAAAGTCGGCAAGGAAGGCGTGATAACCGTCGAGGAGAACAAGGCCCTGGATACGACTCTGGAGGTCGTTGAGGGTATGCAGTTCGACCGCGGTTACCTCTCGCCTTACTTCGTTACCGACCCCGAGCGCATGACGGCGACCCTCGAAGACGCCCTCATTCTCATCCACGAGAAGAAGATCTCGAACATGAAGGACCTTCTGCCTCTTCTTGAGCAGATCGCCAAGACCGGCAGGCCCTTCCTGATCCTCGCCGAGGACATCGATGGCGAAGCGCTCGCGACTCTGGTCGTGAACAAGATCCGCGGCACACTTAACTGCTGCGCGGTGAAAGCGCCTGGCTTCGGTGACCGCCGCAAGGAGATGCTGAAAGACCTCGCGATACTGAGCGGCGGTAACGTCATCTCAGAAGAGCTCGGCCTCAAGCTTGATAAGGTCAGCCTCGCCGACCTCGGCAAGGCCAAGAGGATCCAGATCGACAAGGACACCACCACGATCATCGACGGCGCCGGCAAGCGCGGCGACATCGAAGGCCGCATCAAGACGATTCGTGCCCAGATCGATGACACCACCTCGGACTACGACCGTGAGAAGCTGCAAGAGCGCCTGGCGAAACTCGTCGGCGGTGTTGCGGTGATCAAGGTCGGAGCGGCGACTGAAGTCGAGATGAAAGAGAAGAAGGCACGTGTTGAAGACGCCCTGCACGCCACCCGTGCGGCCGTCGAAGAAGGCATCGTCCCCGGCGGCGGAGTCGCGCTGGTGCGTTGCGCCCCGGCACTCGACAAGCTCAACCTCGGCGGCGAGGAGCAGGTCGGGGTGAGGATACTGCGCCGCGCGATCGAAGAGCCGTGCCGTAAGATTGCTCACAACGCAGGTGCCGAGGCCTCCGTCGTTATCGACAAGGTCAAGAACGGCAAGGGCGCGTTTGGCTACAACGCGGCGACCGATGAGTTCGAGGATTTGATCAAGGCCGGCATCATCGACCCCGCGAAGGTCGAGCGTGTTGCGTTGCAAAATGCGTCGTCCGTGGCCGGCCTGTTGCTGACCACCGAGGCAGTGATCGCCGACAAACCCGAAGAGAAGAAAGCCGGCGGTGCCCCCGATATGGGCGGCATGGGCGGCATGGGCGGGATGGGGATGTAATACTCCCCTCCTGGTCTAGTAAAGGCACAACCCCCGGTCGTTAATATAGGCGGCCGGGGGTTTTTCGCTTCCGTTACCTAACCTTAAAGCTTAGAATGGCGCCGATGTTTACCCTTGATGCGATTTGCAACGGGGGGGAGCAAGTTACAAGACATCAGCTTAGCCCACCGATAAGAGGACTTAGTTACCAATGGCTGTAAAGATTCGACTCGCACGACACGGGAGTAAGAAGCGCCCGTTTTACCGAATGGTAGTAGCGGATGAGCGTATGCCACGCGATGGCCGCAACCTAGCTGTTGTTGGTACCTACAACCCACTCACGGAGCCGGCTGAAGTGAAGCTTGATGGGGAGACGATCGGCGCATGGTTGAACAAGGGAGCGAAACCGACACCCACCGCAGCGAGGCTGATCAAACAAGCGGGGCTGTTGACTTAGAGGCGTTAAGGGCCCAAGGAGCAGTGCTGAAGGAACTCCTCACGTTCCTGGCGCAGAACCTTGTAACCAATCCGGGGGCCGTTGAGGTCACCCAAGGCGAAAGTAACGACTCTGCCGTTCTTGAACTGCATGTCGATAAGCAAGACCTAGGTAGGGTCATTGGCAAGCAAGGACGTACCGCGAAATCCTTGCGAACGATTCTCAACGCGGCCGCATCTCGTGCAAACACCAAGGTCGTCCTCGAAATCGTCGAAGACTGACCAGAACGCGCTGATCCTGGTCGGCGAGGTTAGCAAAGTCCACGGCGTCCGTGGCGCATTCATCGTTTCCGTCGACACGTCGATGAAGGATGTGCTGGCTCCCGGGACGCGTATCTACTTGGATTCTCGCGGCCGCCGTGGTCAGGATAAACACGCCCCTAAGATTTCGGACCTCACCCGATTGGAAATCGAGACTGTGAGCGGCCACGGCCCCGGACTCCGGGTAACGACCCGCGGTCTGGGCGATCGTAGCGCCGCCGAAGCCCTCATCGGTAGATTGGTTCTTATGCCTCGGGAGCAACTCCCCGACCCCGGTAACTCGACTTACTACGACGTTGACCTGATCGGTTTACGTGTGATCACCGATCGCGGCGACGAGGTCGGCGAGCTGGCCGAAGTCCTGGGGACCAGCGCGAACGATGTCTACGTAGTTCGCACCACAGATGCCGGCGAGGTTCTGATCGCAGCCGTTGCCGCGAACATACTCTCGGTCGATATCGCCGCGGGTAGCATCGTTGTTCATCACGAATGTGTACAGGATGCAGGGCAGCCGGCGTAGACCGGCGACTTCGGTTCTCCGCACCACCATGCGCTTTGACGTCATATCTCTTTTCCCTGAACTCATCGAAGCCTTCGCCGACCACGGCGTGATCGGCAAGGGCGTCGATTCAGGCAAGCTTAGCGTGGTTGCACATCAGCTCCGCGACCACTGTGGAGGCTCGATTCACGCCGTCGACGACGCCCCTTACGGCGGCGGACCGGGTATGGTCATGCGGCCCGAACCAATCTTCAGCGCCGTAGAAATGGTAGTCGAGGCTGCCCAACCCGCCCGCAAAGTCCTGCTGACCCCACAGGGGACCCGCTTCGACCAAGCCGCCGCCGAGCGGCTCAACGCCACGGGCTCAATACTTCTATTTTGCGGTCGCTACGAAGGTGTCGATGAACGGGTGCGCGGCCTATTCGATGAAGAACTCTCTCTCGGTGACTTCGTCTTGAGCGGAGCCGAAGCTGCCGCGGTAGCTGTAATCGACGCCGTCGGTCGCTTGGTACCCGGCGTGCTCGGTTGCGAAAAGTCCTCGGTACAAGAGTCGTTCTCGGCAACCGAGGGCCAAAGGCTGCTTGAGTATCCTCAGTACACTCGCCCCGAAGAATTTCGCGGAATGAAAGTTCCAGCGGTTTTGACCTCAGGCAACCACGCACTCATCGAGAAGTGGCGACGCGAACAGGCGCTCGAACGCACCCGCGCACGCCGTCCCGACCTGCTCACCGGCCCGAAAGACTGAGGCCTGAGCCGTGGCAAATCTCTACGTCGCGCTGCTTCACCATCCGGTCTATGACAAAAATCACGAGATTGTGACCACTTCGGTGACCAACATCGATGTCCATGACATCGCCCGCTCCTGCCGTACCTACGGGGTCAAAGGCTTTTTCGTAGTCACTCCGGTCGACGCTCTGCGCGGGTTGGTCCGCAAGATCATACGCCATTGGCAGGAAGGGGCCGGATCGACCTACAACGAAACGCGCAAAGACGCCCTCGGGCTGGTAGCGATCACCGCCGCGCTTGAGGACGCCGAAATGGACGTCGAGATAGCCGAAGGCCGCATGCCCGTGCTGGTCGCCACCAGCGCGCGCCGTTTGCCCGGTGCGGTCTCGTTCGGCCAATTTCGCACCGAATTGGCAGCCGAAGAAGACGGCGGCCCCTACCTATTGCTGCTCGGGACCGGCTGGGGCCTGACCGATGAGGTCGTCGAGCGCTGCGGCCGCTGCCTGGAACCGGTGCAGGACTCCGGTGACTACAATCACCTGTCTGTGAGGGCGGCGGCGGCCATCATCCTTGACCGGCTGCGGGGTACAAGCTAAACAGGCGGATTGACCCGTTAGGCCGGGCCGAATTTCGAGAGCCAGGAGCCCCAGCAATGAACCTCATCGACAAGGTCGAAGCCTCCCAGACCAAATCCGACATTGTGGATTTTCGCGCCGGCGACACACTGCGCGTACACGCGAAGATCGTCGAGGGAGAAAAGGAGCGTATCCAGGTCTTCGAGGGTGTCTGCATCCGCAAGACGCGAGGATCCAGCCGGGCCACGTTCACTGTGCGCAAAACATCGTACGGCGTCGGCGTGGAGCGTACCTTTCCTTTGCACTCGCCGCGTATCGACAAGATCGAGGTCAAGTCGCGCGGGCGAGTGCGCCAGGGTCGCCTCTTTTACCTGCGTGCTTTGACCGGCAAAGCTGCCCGCATCCGCTCGCGCGACCACTAGCGCGAACGATCCAACGGCCGACCCGCCAGCCCTCGTCTGAACCGGGATCTGCGCTTCGGGGTTGCGGCTGCCTAACCCACACGTGAGACTGCGTCCTAACGATGGCGCACGAAACTCCAAGTAACCGGCCCTCATGGCAACGGCCCGGCGCGGTGTCCCCCGCCCGCTTGGCCGACGCGCGTCGGTATGCCGTCGGCTTCACGTCGGCCGTTACCCTCAGTGCAAACCTAGTCACGGCGGATCTCAACAAGGTGGTCGGGCTCCTCGATCGGCAGATCGACCTCTGCCTCGAGCTTCTGACACATAGCTGAACGGGGCAATGTGAGTACAGTCGACGGAAACAACTACAGCACCCTCAGCATCGATCGCATCGGCAGTGTCTTGCGCATTACCATCGATCATCCTGACAGCGACCTGAACTCGGTCGACGCCGCTATGCATGCAGATTTCACGCGTTTGTTCCGTGAGTTGAAGCGCGAGGACGAAGCACGCGCGGTTTTGCTCACCGGCAAAGGACGCGTGTTCTCGGCGGGCGGCAGCTTTGATTGGTTTCCGGAACTCTCGACAACTGCAGCCCTCGATCATCTGCGTCGCGATGCAAAGCAGATGATCTGGGACCTGCTTGATGTAGAAGTCCCGATCGTGGCCGCGCTCAACGGCCACACGGTGGGGCTTGGAGCTTCGATCGCGCTGCTGTGCGATACGATCTTCATGGCCGACACCGCCACGATCTCCGACCCGCACGTTCGCGTCGGAATCGTTGCAGGCGACGGTGGCGCGGCGATCTGGCCGCTGATACTCGGCCCCGCGCGTGCCAAGCAGTATTTGCTGACCGGGGATTCGGTGAGCGCCGAAGAGGCCGAGCGGATCGGCTTGGTGAACAAGGTCGTCCGTGCCGATCAGCTCAGCGATGAAGCCCTCGCTTTCACCCAGCGGCTTGCCGCAGGCGCTCCGTTGGCCATCCGCTTTACCAAATTAGCCGTTAACAAACTCGTGAAAGACGCTTTGAACGTCGCGTTCGATACTTCGACGGCGTTGGAACTCGTCACGTTTCGAAGCGACGATCACCAAGAGGCACTAACCGCGATCAAAGAGAAACGCGCACCGGTGTTTCGTGGATGCTGAGCGCCGATCCAAGCCACCGGAACCCGGGTTGGGCGGCGGGCCTGATAGGAGCGAACTGATGCCTGAAACCGGACTTTACGAGGCGATGAGCACGCTGCGCGCGGTAAGACGCCTTAGGACCGACCCGATTCCCGACGACGTCCTGCAGCGTGTGCTGCAGGCCGCCAGCTGGGCGCCAACCGGGAGCAACGCCCAACCGTGGCGCGTAATTGTCGTACGTGAAACCTCTCTCAAACAACGCCTGGGTGCGTTGTACGCGGAGCGATGGAACGAGTTTTCAGGTAAATACGATGCGATGCTCGCGGGTTTGCCTCTAACGGAACGCGAACGGCAACAACGGATGCTTCGCGCCGGCAACTACCTTGCCGAGCACTTCGGCGAATCGCCGGCGATACTGGTGTTCTGTTTCGCGCCGAAACTCATGGCCATCACCGATGCCGCTCTCGACCGCCCATCAGTCGTGGGTGGGGCATCGATTTATACCGCGGTCGAGAACGCACTGCTCGCGTGCCGCGCCGAGGGGCTCGGCTGCACGCTGACCACGCTTCTTTGTATGTGCGAGTCCGAAGTCCGTGAGATTCTCGCGATCCCTGAGGACTGGGGGACTGCTGCGCACATCCCGATCGGTTACCCGAAGCTCCGTGGCCACGGTCCGATCACGCGGCGTCCGGTCGAGCAGCTCGCCTATGCTGACCGCTGGAAACACCCGTTGTCCTTTAAAACGCCCTGAGAAGACCATCCCACGATGTATTCCTTTAGCGCAGAACCCGAATATCTCTCGCAACTCCGCGATACCCTGCGCAAGTTCGCCGCGCGCGAGATCCCGGCCGACAAAGCCCGCGCGTACGACCGCGACCATACTTTCCCACGCGATAGCTTCGCGCGGCTTGCCAAGCTCGGAGTGTGTGGGCTGACGATCGATGAGCAATACGGAGGCCAGGGACGCGACCTGCCCGCCGCGATCACCGTCATCGAAGAACTGTGCCGCGCGGGTGCCGCCTGCTTGGCCGGTCCTTACATCCATTGCGTGTTTTACGGCGGCGTCAACATCTCTGAACACGGATCCGAAGAGCAGAAACGCCAGTTCCTCCCGCGTCTTGCGCGCGGAGAGATGTGGCTCGCCTACGGGCTCAGCGAACCCGACGTCGGCGGCGATCTTGCCAGCGTCAGAACCACCGCACGCCTGAGCGAGGACGGCTCGACGGTAACGCTGAACGGCAGCAAGCGCTGGTGTACCGGCGCCGACTTCGCCGACTACCTTTATTGCCTGGTGCGTTCAGAGGCCAACGACGCCCGTTACCAGAATCTCAGCTTCGTGTTGGTGCCACCAAACGCGCCGGGCGTAACCGTCGAGCCGATCGATCACGTAAATCTGCGCTACACACTCTCGAGCGACGTGACCTTCGAGAATGTAGAGATCCCCGCATCTGCAATCGTAGGAGGGCCGGACGGCTGGGAACGCGGGTGGGAGCTACTTGCCGGCAAGGCGCTCGACGTCGAGAAACTCGAGATCACGGCCGTCACTTTCGGGATCGCCTCAGCAGCGGTCGAAGACGCATGGCAGTACGCGCAAGAACGCGAGCAGTTCGGTAAGCCCATCAGTGGCCACCAATCGGTTCGCCATGCGCTCGTCGATGCACGCACCAAACTGCAGGCTTGCCGCCATATGCTTTACCACGCCACATGGCTCGCACAGAGCGGGCAGCTCTGTAGCGTTGAGACATCGATGGCGAAGCTGTTTGTCGCCGATACCGCCGTCGAGATTGCGCTCATCTGTCAACGTACGCTGGGAGCCTACGCGCTCTCCAACGAGTACCCGATGGAACGTTACGTTCGCGATTTGCTCGGGATGCCGATCGTCGGCGGCTCCTCCAACATCCAACGCAACAATATCGCCAACCGACTCGGGCTGGCGGGCTGAGAATGCAATGACGACAACAACTCCAGATCGAACCGATGGTTCAGCAACACAGCAACCCTGGGCCCAGCCGGAGCAGTCGGCTGCGGGTATCGCCGCAGCCGTGCGCGAACGTGCGGACGAGATCGAAGCCGCGCGCCGAGTGCCCGCCGATCTCTCAGCCGAATTCGCGAAGGCCGGCTTGTACGCGATGCTCAGCCCGCGTGCCTATGGAGGTCTGGAGATGGCGCCCGACGCCTTCGCGCGTACCATCGAACGAATCGCACAGGCTGACGCTTCGGCCGCGTGGGTCGCCTTCATCGGCGCAACCTCCGGATCCGCCCTCGCCTACCTGCCCGAACGAGTGGCACGCGAGATTACGGCGTCGCGTGAAACCATGATCGCAGGTGTGTTTGCGCCGCGCGGAAAAGCCGTCGTCCAAGGCAGCGACTTTATCGTCAACGGACGTTGGCAGTGGGGATCCGGAACGCAAAACGCGCAGTGGATTCTCGGCGGCTGCTTGATCGAACGCGACGGCGAACTTGAACGTATGCCGAACGGTGCACCGCTTTCACGTATGGTCGTCGTCCGTTCATCGGAGGTTGAGTTTCTCGACACCTGGCAGGTCTCTGGCCTCTGCGGAACCGGCAGTACCGACTTCGCGATGAAGAACGTTCGGGTCCCTGTCGAACGCTCCGTCGGGCTGGCGATCGACAGACCGCTGGATCGCCCGCTGTATAGATTTCCGCAGTTTACTTTGCTCGCGCTCGGGATCGCCGCCGTAGCGATGGGTACCGCACGCAACGCCATTGAAGAACTGATCGACTTTGCCGGCGGCAAGAAACCTCAAGGCAGCTCGCGTTCGCTGGCCGCGCGTTCGCGCACGCAGTCCGATGTCGCCGAGGCCGAAGGCTTTCTGCGCTCTGCGCGCAGCTTCTACTACGAAACCGTGGCGGCGGCCTGGAAAGCGGCCAATGATGATGGCGAAGTGCCCGTCGCGATGCGCCGCGACATGCGCCTGGCGACTACCCATGCCGTACGCAGCGCGGTGCGCGCCGTAGACCTCGTCTACAACTTGGGCGGTGGTACCTCGGTGTACAAAACATCTCGACTGCAGCGCTGTTTCCGCGACATCCACGTGGCTACGCAACACATGATGGTCGCGCCGGCAACGCTCGAACTCACCGGACGGCTCTTTCTCGGCCTCGACACCGAGACCTGGGCTCTGTGACGCAACTCATCGGATCGGTAGATCACCGGCCGCCGCCGGTCCGGCCCTCCAGCGGGGAGGGGCTCAGTCGCGCAGGATGTGGCAGTTGTAGCCGTATGGGTTCTTATCGAGATAGTCTTGGTGGTAATCTTCGGCGGGCCAGAACGTTTCGAGGTCGACGATCTGGGTCACCACCGGACGCTCCCAGCGACCGGATTCGTTCTCAGTGCGAACAAACTCTTCGGCGATTCGCCGCTGTGCCGGTGTCGCCGCAAATATCGCCGATCGATACTGGCTACCGACGTCGTTGTGCTGACGATTGAGCATCGTCGGGTCGTGGAGTCGGAAGAAGTAACGTAGCACCTCCTCATAGGCGACACGCGTAGAGTCAAAGCGCACGAGCACCGCCTCCGCATGACCCGTGACTCCTGTACACACTCGGTGGTAGTCAGGTTCAGGCATTCCGCCGCCGGTGTAACCAACTTCGGTCTCCAACACTCCGTCGAGCTTCTTGAACAGCTGCTCGACCCCCCAAAAACATCCAGCCGCGAGTACCACTTCTTCTGTGCTGTTTACTGCGGTTGTCATCGTCCAGCTCCTGGAGTTCGGGCTTGTGCCCGGCTCGCGACAGGCTCGGCGCCAACACCGGCGATGTCAACCGTGGTGTCGCGCGGTCAGGCCGAGCCCCGCTCAAAACAGGCGAGCGTCTCTACGTGACCCGTGAACGGAAAGAAGCCGTAGCCCTGCAGCGCACTCAAGCGTAACTTACCGGCCATGAGCAGCGCGTCGGTATCCGCAATGAAACTGTCCAATCCGCAGCTTGCGTAGACGAGTAGCGCAGGAGGGTGGTCGGCCAACCGTGCACGCAGTTGAGCGTCCAATCCGCGCCGCGGCGGATCGACAATCACAGCGTCGGCACCGTCCATCACCGAAAGCGCGGCGGACGCCGAACCGGCCACGACACGCGCGCGAGCGGACACAGGTTCGGGAAGCGCCGCCAACCCGAGCTCGAGCCCCTTGAGCGATCCCTCTCCAATTTCGTTGAACACCACTCGGTTGCCGCGCGCGAGCAGACCGAGCCCGATCGCGCCGACACCGGCATAAAACTCGGCGACGTTTGCGGTCTCAGGAATCCATGCATGGATCTGTTCAATCAACTTGTCGGCGATCACAGGATTAGCCTGACCGAAGGCCCCCGGCGGGTAGAATACGGTCGCCCCGGGTACGCGGTCGGTTCCCGCCTCAGGGCCGTGGATGCGTTGCCAATGCGGTCCGAGAATTGTGTTGCTACGTTCAGGCTGTCCGTTCCAAAACAGACTGTGCAAGCGCGGGCCGAACTCCGCGGCAAACGCGTCGAGCAAACCCGCGGCCGGTGCCGGCGTCTCGGAGTTGGTGACGATGACTGTTTGCACCGTTTCATCCGCACGCCAAACCACTGCTTGCAACGCACGTACCAACCCCCGGTGCGGCACGTCGGCGTATGGAGCCGCACCGGTTGCGTGTATCGCGTGCTTCAACGCCGCAGCCGCTTCGTTGACACGCGGGTGATGAATTCCACAACGCGGAATATCGACGATCTTGTGGGTACCGGTCTGGAAGATTCCGACCTTCGGCGATGCAGCTCGGCCGCGTACCATCAGGCGCACGCGCCTGCGCGAGCCGAATCCGTCGGCGGTTACCGTAAGCGGGCGATCTAGCCCGTTGATATCGGCAAGCACGCGCAATTTGCCAAGTGCGTCGGGTGCGACCGTCGTATCACCGAAGCGCGGGCACCCGGGGCAGGGCGGCAGGTGCGGGCAGTCACGCCCGGACGAGGTCATGCCGACACCACGCTCATGCCGACAATACGGCAGCTGCCGAGCAACCTCACGCGAAATGACAGGCTGCAACGCGCCCGTCGCGTTCGATCAACTCTGGGACATCGGTCTTGCAACGGTCTTCGGCAACCGGACACCGCGGGTGGAACGGACATCCCGGAGGTGGCGAGATCGGGCTCGGTACATCGCCGGTCAGCACCGTGCGTACGGTCTTACCGAGATTCTCGATGCGTGGGACAGCCGAGAGTAGCGCCTTGGTGTAGGGGTGGCGCGGGTCCTTGTAGATGTCTTCGGAGTCGGCGATCTCAACGATGCGCCCGAGATACATTACCGCTACGCGGTGACTAATGTATTCCACCACACGCAGGTCATGCGAGATGAACGCGAAGGTCAGGTTCATCTCGTCTTGAAGATCCATGAGCAGGTTGAGGATCTGGCCTTGAATCGACACGTCCAACGCCGAGACCGGCTCGTCAGCAACAATGAACTCAGGAGAGACGGCAAGAGCTCGCGCGATACCGATACGTTGACGCTGCCCGCCGCTGAACTCGTGTGGATAACGGTCGTAGGCGTCGGCACTGAGCCCGACTTTTTCCATCAGCTCGAGCACCCGCACCCGTAAGCCGTCACCAGTTGCGAGCCGATGAACCTCGATCCCTTCGGCGATGATACGGCCGATACGCATCCGCGGGTTGAGAGACGCATAGGGATCCTGGAACACGATCTGCATGCGACGTCTGAGCGCGCGCATCTCGCGCGAGCCGAGTGAATCGATATCAATACCGTCGAACTCCACCGATCCTTCGGTCGGCTCGAGAAGCCGTAGCATGAGACGGCCGAGCGTCGATTTTCCGCAACCGGACTCACCGACGATGCCAAGCGTCTCGCCGGCACGGATCTCCAGATCGACGCCGTCTACGGCCTTTACGGTGCGCTTGCCCGCGCCCAGCCCACCACCGGCCGAAAAGTAACGCTTAAGGCCGCGGGTCTGGAGGAGAGCCGGCCTACCGCCGAACGTGGGGGTGTCGCCGAGCATGGGTTTGCCGCTATTCGCGCCGCTCACGCTCCGCCTCGCGTGCGCGTACGCCGTGCGACGATGCACGCAGCTTCGCGCCCCGAGCCGTAGTCTTCGAGTTCCGGTTCGATGCCTGAACAGTCGTCGATCAACTCGGTGCAGCGCGTACGGAAATTGCATCCGCTCGGCAACTCGGTCAGTCGCGGGACAATACCCGGAATCGTCGCCAAGCGTCGCGGCCCGCCAATACGCGGCAGCGACCCGAGCAAGCCCTTGGTGTAGGGATGAATCGGATCACCGAAGACATCGGCGACCTTCCCTTCTTCGACAATCCGCCCAGCGTACATGACCGCGACGCGCTCGGCCTGTTGCGCGACGACGCCGAGGTCGTGGGTGATCAACATAATCGCCATGCCGAGCCTGTCGCGCAAACTACCAAGAAGATCGAGAATCTGCGCTTCGATCGTTACGTCGAGAGCCGTAGTCGGCTCGTCGGCGATCAACAGTTTAGGGTCACAAGAGAGCGCGATGGCAATCATCACCCGTTGGCGCATGCCGCCACTCAACTGATGCGGGAAGTTTCCTGCACGCTCTCCCGGCTCGGGAATCTCGACCAACCTCAGCATCTCGACCGCCGCGTCCCAGGCTTCATTATTGCCCACGCCGCGGTGCAACTGTACGGCTTCCGCAATCTGGTAGCCGACGGTGAGAACCGGGTTAAGCGAGGTCATCGGCTCTTGAAAGATCATCGCTATGTCGTTGCCACGCAGTGCGCGCATATCCGGTTCGGACAGTTCGAGCACGTCGCGACCCTCGAACTCTATCGTACCGCCCGCGATACGGCCCGGAGGTGTCTGTACAAGCCGCATGATTGAGAGCGCGGTGACGCTCTTACCGCAGCCGGATTCACCGACGATGCCGAGAGTTTCACCACGGTCAATCGTGAAATTGACGCTGTCCACCGCGACGGCCGGACCTTCACTGGTGTCGAACACCGTGCGCAAATTCCGTACTACGAGCAGCGCCACGCCTATCGCTCCTGCCTCAAACGTGGGTCGAGGGTGTCGCGCAAACCTTCACCGAGAAGGTTGTATCCAAGGACCGTGACGAGAATCGCCATGCCGGGATAAACCGACATCCACCATGCAACCTCGATGGTCGCCTTGCCCTCGGTCAAAATATTGCCCCAACTCGGGTCGGGTGGAGGTACGCCGATGCCCAGAAAGCTCAAACCGCTTTCTGTCAGAATCGCGGAGGCGACACCCAAGATGAACGCCACGAAAACCGGTGCCATTGCGTTCGGCAGACCGTGGCGGAAGATAATCTTAGCGGGGCTTTGTCCAAGCCCACGTGCGGCAACCATGAACTCGCGTTCGCGCAAACTCAGGAATTCGGCACGCACCAGGCGGCACACGCCCATCCACGATGTAGCTCCGATCACGATCATGATGTTCCAAATGCTTTGCTCTAGGACCGCGATCACCGCGAGGATCAAGAAGAAAGACGGGAAGCAGAGCATCAAATCGACGAACCGCATGACTACCGTATCGACGACGCCACCGAAGTACCCGGCCACGGCACCAAGCGGAACCCCGATCGCACAGGCGATCCCAACAGAAACAAACCCTACCAGCAACGACACGCGCGCACCGAAGATCATCCGGCTCAACACGTCACGACCGAGCGAATCGGTGCCGAGCCAGTGTTCGGCCGAGGGACCGACCAGGATCGTCGACGCATCAATATCACTCGGGTCGAAGGGTGCCAGCCATGGTGCAAAAACCGCGACCGCGAAAAGGATTGCAACAACTACGCCGCCTACTACCGTCACGCGGTTCTTGAGAGCGCGCTGCCATCCGTTCATCGCTTTCTCAGCCTCGGGTCGGCAACTGCGTACATCAAGTCGGCAGCAAGGTTACCGATCAGCGTCAGCATAGAACTCATCACCAGCACACCCATGATCAATGGATAGTCGCGCGCGAGGATGCTCTGGAAAAACAACCGGCCCATGCCCGGAATCGCAAAGATCGACTCCATGATCACCGAACCGCCGATCAGCCCTGGGATAGAAAGGCCGAGCAGCGTAATGATCGGCAGCAGCGCGTTGCGCAATGCGTGGCGGAACGTCACCGTCCTTTCGTCGAGCCCTTTGGCTCGTGCGGTGTTGATGTAGTCCTGCCGAATCACCTCGAGCATACTCGAGCGCATGTAACGCGACATCGCAGCGAGGCTGGTGAAACCGGAAATACAAACCGGCAAGATGAGATGCTTGGCGATATCGAGAACACGACCAACGTCCGACAGCGCGTTGTGATCAAACGAGCGCAGTCCCGAGATCGGCAGCCACCCTAAATGCACGCTGAAAAAGAGGATGCATAGCAACGCGAACCAAAAGCTCGGCATAGCGAATCCGACAAACACGAAGACTGTCGTGGCTCTGTCGCCTAACGAGTACTGATGGGTAGCCGAGTACACGCCGATCGGAATCGCAACACAGAGCACAATCGCAAGCGACATCACGTTGAGGGCGAGCGTGACCGGCAGCGCTTCTTTGATCTTGTCGAGTACCGGGCGGCGGTCTTGCTGGAACGAACGACCAAAGTCTCCGCGCGCGAGCTTGCTGACCCAGATCCAATACTGAACCGGAAGGGGCTTGTCGAGACCGTACTCTTTCTCCAGCCGCTGCTGCACCTCGGGGCCTGCCTTCGGGTTGAGGTCGGTCATCAACTCGACCGGAGACCCAGGAGCGAGGTTGATGACCAGAAACGAGACAAAGGTGACGCCTATCAGCAGCGGAACCAAGCCCGCGATGCGTGTTAAGAGATAGCGTAGCACCAGAGTCGTCCCGTCCTAGCGCGTGACCGTGTGTTTCTGGAACGCGGTCGGTACATACCACTCCGTAAGGTTGTGGGAGATGCCTGCGGGCGCCGGATCGATGCCGTGAAAACGCTTGTGCACCGTCGGTAGAGACTTGGGGACGTACAAGAATGTGTAGGGCTGATCCTCATGGATGAGTTCCTGGAAGCGATCGTAGAACTTCTTGCGCTCGGTTTTGTCGAACGTCCGCCTCCCCTTCTCTAAAACTTCGTCAGCTTCTGGGTTGTTGTAACCCACGAAGTTAAACTCCTTTTCGCCCGTCTTCGACGAGTGCCAGATGATGTACTGGTCGGGATCCGGATCCATCGACCAGCCAAGGATCACCGCCTCGAAGCGGCGCTTGTTGATGTAGTCATTGATGAAGGCTGACCACTCGAGCGTCTTGATGTTCGCTTTCACACCGATTTGATCGAGTCGCTTCTGGATTATCGTCGCGGTCTTGAGACGCTGCTCGTTACCGTTGTTAGTGATGAGTTCGAACGAAAACTGCGCACCATCCTTGTCGAGCACACCGTCACCGTCGCGGTCTTTCCAACCGGCCTCAGCGAACAGCTCTTTCGCACGGCTCGGGTCGTAGGGCCACGGCTCGACGTCCTTGTTCACCCAATCGGTACCGGGTTGATACGGGACCGCAGTCGTCGTCCCGAGGCCGAGCAACACACCATCGATCAGCTCCTGACGGTCGATCGCGTGGGTGAGCGCCTGCCTTACCCGCTTATCCTTGAACAGTGGGTTCGAAAGATTGTAGCCGAGATAGGTGTAACCGTTAGAATAGTATTCGTACTTAGCGAACTGCTCTTCGAAAGTACGCGTGTCGGTTTGACGCTTGAACTGCAGCGGCGTCAGCCCCATCAGGTCGATCCCACCGCCCTTGAGTTCCAAAAACATGGTTTGCTGGTCAGGAATGATCCGCCAGCGGTGACGGTCGATGTAGGGCCGCCCACGGTAGTAGTCATTGTTGGAAATGATCGAGATGCTCTCTCCGGTGGTCCAGTCCTCCAAGACGTAGGGTCCATTGCCGATCGGGTTTCGCGAAAACTTGGTATCGCCAAAGTCTTCGTCTTTGAGAATGTGCTCGGGCAGAACCACCATGATCGAGGCCCAACTCCCAAGCGCGGGCGCGTACGGCTCCTCGTAGACAACGGTAAACGCGTGATCACCTTGGACACGCATCTCCTTTACTTGGAGATAGTCCTCAGCATACGCGGTCAAAGTCGACGGGTCGCGAATCGTGTCAAAGCCGAACTTGATGTCGTGTACGTCAAAGGGCTCGCCGTCGGTCCAGCGAACGTCTTCGCGCAACTTGAAACTGATCTCCAGACCGTCGCGGCTGATTTCCCAACTCTCGGCCAGGCGCGGCTCGAACTCTGATAGCGTCTTGTCGTAGGTGATCAGCGGCTCGAAGATCATGCCGGCGATCTCCGCAGAGGAACTGTCCCCCGCGAGCATACGGATCAGGTTGGATGCATCGCCGATCGTCCCGAGGACCAACGCGTCACCGTAGGCGGGCTCTGTCGGGGCTGAGGCCGAAATCGCGCTGCTGCCGGAGTTCGCACTGCCAGCGTCTCCTTCACCTGAACTACCGTCCTTGCACGCCGGGAGCATCGACAAGGTGCTGAGTAGTAGAAAAGCCGACCAAGTCGCGGCTTTGCGGCTAACCGGCTTCATCCATATCCACGTACCGCACGCCCTTTGCAGGGTCGATTCGGAATGCACCGTCCGAGATCGCCACACCACGCCAGATTTTCTCATAAACCAGGTTCGCCCGCCCGCCATCGGCGAGCACAACTTCGACTTCGTGCGGCGTGCGAACGCCGTCAACATCATGGAAGTCGCTAAAGTACGCCTCGACCGCACGGCCGCCGATCGCTTCCGATAGCTTCACGTAAACCGGATCAAAGTGCTCAAAAGCGTAGACGATCGACATCCGACGATCGCCGGGCAAGGGTACCTGCAGCACCCACCCCTGCTCGCTGCGCACAACAACTGCGCGGGTGAGGTCAGCCTGCGGCGGCAACCCGCGCAGCAACGAGGCCAAAACCGGAACGTCTAAAGCGACGCGGGTGTAACGCGTTACGTTGTCGAGACTCGCATCGCCGGAGTAAAGAATCTTTTCTCCGCGATCGTAGGCAGTCAGCCGCGAGCCGTCGGATGCTACCGTATAGGAGGGACCGAACGGGCCCATGATGTCGATGCGCACCTGGTTGGGCGCCTTCACGACGATCATCTGCGACGATTTAAACTTACTCTCGGGGCCGTCGTAGGTCAGCCGTGCCTGTGCGCGGAATGCGCGCAGCCCGGCGGCGCGCTCGGCTGTTTCCGCCGCGAGACTCTCCGCAGACGGCTTAACGCCGATGGCACCGGCAGCAAGCTTCGACAGCGGCTGCGCACTCGGGGCCTTGGGTGATGTGCCCGCAGGCGTAGGTGCGGAAGGCCCTGCGGGTACCGGACCCGATGCCCCAGCGGGGCCTCCGAATGTACCACTGCGGCGGTCGCTACCGCCGACCGTCGTCGTCGAGCACGCGCTCGAAATCAGCAGGACGGCAAGCGCTACGCCGAGACCACGCACGGAGAACACGGCAGGCACCATAGGGGGGCTCGTTGAGGGAAGAGACTCGATCCTAATTCCCGGGACCGGAGGTCGTGCGGCCACCGAGTTGAATGATCTTGCGCTGTACGCGCTGCTTTTGTTCAGTGTCTTCGGAGCGTGCCTCACAATCGCGGTACATACGAATCGCGTCTTGGGTACGCCCGACCTTGGCGTACGCATCGGCGAGATGCTCACGCACAACCGGGTCCTCGCCTGCAAGTTGGTTCGCTTTCTCGAGTTCTCCGACCGCCGACTCATACCGCCCCTGTTGATAGTACACCCAGCCAAGACTGTCGATAAAGGCCCCGTCGTTCGGGCGCAGCTCTAACGCCTTTCTCACCAGTGCTTCAGCTTCGTCGAGGTTCTCGCCGCGTTCTGCGAACGTGTACCCGAGAAAATTGAGCGCCAGCGGGTTGTCGCTGTTGAGCTCGAGTATCTGCCTCAGCAAGCGAATCGTACGCGGCACATGACCAGCGTCGTGGTGTAGATAGGCGAGCTTGAAGAGATAATCCTCATTCTCGGGCTCCAGGTCGACGAGAACCTGCGCGACCTGCAAGGCCTTGCCGAACAGCTCTTGTTGACGGTACAGCTCGCTCAACAGGACGAGGCCCTGACGGCTCTCAGGATCGATCGTGAGCAACTCTTCGATCGCGGCAATGGCGTCCATCGGTCGACCGTCGTCGAGCAAGAGCTGTGAAAGGTTGTGGCGCGCGTCAACGTAGCGACGCGATGTCGCCTTGATGCGGAGGAACTCACGCTCGGCTGCGACGATATCCCCCATCTGGTAATAGGTCGCGGCTAGGTAAAAACGAACGTCGTCGTCGTCGGGGTTCGCCCCCAACACCAGGTTGAACTCGGTCGAAGCACGAGCATAATCGCCTTTCTCTAAGCTGATAAGACCGATTTTACGCTGCGTCTCTATCGGATCTTCTTCAAGCTCGATCAACCCTTCGAACTCCTTGATCGCCTCGTCGAGCTGACGAGTAGTCACGTATAACGCACCGAGCCGCCGTCGTGCGGCGATCTGGTTGGGGTTAAACTCCAGCGCTCTGCGGTAACTGGAGATCGCATCGTCTGTTCTGCTCAAGCGCTCATAGACACTACCGAGTTCGAGCAGAATCTGGTCGTGCGACGGGCGCAGTTTGCTCGCACGCAGATAGTGCCGCAAAGCTTCGTCGTATTGCTCGTTCAGAGCGTAGGAACGGCCCAGAAAGAAATTTGCGATTACCGACTCAGGACCGAGATCAACCGCACGGGTGAGGACGTCAATGGCTTCGACGTGTCGTCCCATGCGATTGTACAGAGAGCCGAGCTGCACCAAAACCTCTTGGTCGCCGGGAACTTTCTCGGCAAGCGCGACATACTCTACGGCCGCATCATCGTAGCGACGCAGTGACACCAGTAGGCTCGCGATCAAGCGGCTGTGGTCAGGATCCTCGGGATCGGACAGCCGCAGGAGCCTGGATTGGTCGAGCGCTGCGTCGAGTTCTCCGCTGCGGATCTGAAGATTCACGAGCCCCAAGCGTAGCCTGGGCTCTGCGGGGTCTAAGGTCACTGCCCGCGACATCTCGTGCATGGCGTACTCGTAGTCGCCGTTGTTGCGCGCGATGAGGGCGTTCAGGTAGTGGCCGGCGGCCGCTACGCTCGGATCGGTCGGCTCTGCGCTGCTCATGCCAGCCGTCAGCGTCGGCTCGTCGGCAGGCTCAGTATCCTGCTCCCCGCGCTCGAACAGGCCGCCCAATCCACCATTGACGGCGCAGCCGGAAGCGAGCGTAAGCACCGCTACAAGAGCGAGCGAACGGGTGTACATAGATGTACGCGCGGTCATCACAACTGAGGTTACCACACGCCTAGTAGATCGAACAATTATTATCTCCCTGCACCGAGTTGACCAAGCCGGGTTGCCTGCCCACCCGGCTACAGATAGGCGGGACAGTTCCATGTTCACCAGATGGCTCCTTACGGTTCTTCCCGCCGACATGCGCGCCGGATGGCGGCTGGTCAGCGCCAATCTACCCCTGTGGATCGGGCTCGCAACGCTAGCTGCCCTCTCAGCCCCGGTAGCCGCGGCCTTCCAGGCCGACGCTACGAGCCTCGGCCTCCGTTTCGTCGGACTCGCGGCAATCCTCGTCGGACTCGCCAAGGATATCGCCGGCGTTTCGCTCTTCGATGACGCCTTCCACCGGCGTGATACCGACTGGTCACGCGCCGCTTCACTTGTCTTGCGGCGAGCAGTGCCGTTCGTGTTGTGTGTCACATTGACGGTCGGCGGAAGCCTGATTGCCGCGGAACTCGTCATGTCTGCCGTGGCTGTGACTCTCGAGAACACCCCGCTTTCGGAACCGATGGTTCCCGTCTTCGGCATCCTTATATATGTAACGCTGCTCGCGCGTTTCGCGTTCGTACCGTTCTTGGTCGTGATCCGCACGTTCGACACGCTACCTTCATGGCTGCGAGAGAAACCCTCGGACATGACCTCACACCACGCGAACAACTCTGCCGCCCAAGCTGCCAACTACCAGGTACCACTCCTCGCCCGGCTTCCGGCATCTCTCGCCAAACTGATCTGGCCGTTCGTAGCCAGCACCAAGCTGACTGACGGAATGCGCTGGCGGCTCGCGCCATATTTGGGACTCGTCTACCTAATGCGCTTTGCCGGTCGCGACCTCCCCGACGGCACACAGGTATTGTTCGCCGCCGCCACCTTCATCGTCGGCCTCACGGCACAAGCGGTTCTGTTCAGCTACTATTGCTTACGACTCAAAGAGTAGACGCAGCGAATGCGCGAACACCGCTGCGACCGCTTTAATGCGCGCAGTCGGCGAGTGACCCGATCCAAACCTCACCGCCTTCGAAGTATTCTTTTTTCCATATCGGGGCCACGTGTTTGAGTTCGTCGATCATGAACTGACAGGCGGGGAGCGCATCTGCGCGATGGGCCGACGAAACCGCGATCGCAACGCTGGTCTCTCCAAGGGGGACCTCGCCGATTCGATGGAGAACGGCGATCTTCTTAACTTCCCACTTGCCTCGTGCAATCTCAGCGATCTTCTCCAACTGCGCTACCGCCATCTCCGGGTAGGCTTCGTACTCCAGCTTGAGAACCCTACGGCCCCGGTTGGTGTCGCGGGTGACACCGGCGAATGTGGCAATCGCACCTACACCGGATTCGGCTACCGCCTCGGACACCTCATCGAGGGTAATCTTCCTGTCTACGACGTCGAACACTTCAACCTCCGCTTACCGGCGGTATGACCGCCACTTCGTCATTCTCGGAAAGAGGGTACGAGGAATCGACGTACTCGCGGTTAACGGCAACGCGCACCGTGCCTGCCCCCACGTTATCGTTGCCTAGTCTCACGGTGAGTCCGCACTGGAAGTCACCGACTGTTGCGCCATCCTCGAGTTCGTAAACTTCGGATCCGACACCGAGTCGCTCGCGCACGATTCCAAAATACAGAACGCGCACTTTCACACGTCCTCCTCGCCCGCTTCGCCGTCGGCGCGATCGACGTTGCGCGGCCGGCTCGCAAATGCGGGATCGGCGAGCGCAACCAAATGCCCGAGCTCCGGGACAATCAACTCACGCATCGCCAGACGGCAGGCCGCAGGCGAACCCGGTACGGAGAACACAGCGGTGTTGCCGACCAGCCCCGCGATAGCTCGCGAGAGCATCGCCGCCGGTCCGATCTCCCTATAGCTGAGCGCGCGGAAGAGTTCGCCAAAGCCGTCGAGCCGCTTGGTCAGAACACCGGACACCGCTTCGTAGGTATTGTCGCGCGTCCCAATCCCAGTGCCACCGTTCAAGACCACAGCCGCGCAATGCTCGTTAGCAGCCAGCGCGCGCACAACATCGGCGACGTGCCCGGGATCGTCAGCGACGATCTCGTAGGCAACCACCCGGTGGCCGCCCGCTTCCAGGGCCTCGCAGACAACGCCCCCAGAGGCGTCATCGGCCTCCGTTCTGGTATCGGACACGGTAACCACCGCACATGGAACCGCGCGTGCGCCTGCGCGCTTGTGCTCATCAACAGCCATCCGAGGATTTCTCGCACAGCGCCGCAGTTTCCGCCAACCGGCCGCCCCAGCTATAGGTCGCGGATGCCGGCCCTAGACGGTCTGCCCGGGCAAAGCCGGACCGACCGCACCATCTACATCGAGACTTACGGCTGCCAGATGAACGTGGCCGACAGCGAGCTTATCGCAGGCGTGCTTGCGCGCGGCGGCTACGCATCGGTCGCGAACCCCGAGCATGCCGATATAATCCTCCTCAATACCTGCGCGATCCGCGAGAACGCGGAGCAGCGTGTGGCCCAGCGGGTGCGCCACTTCATCTCGGCGCGCGAAAACAACAGCCGCGTGCGTATCGGACTGGCCGGATGCATGGCCCAGCATCATCGCGACCGTTTGTTGAACGCCATCCCAGGCTTGGATTTCGTCGTCGGTCCCGACGGCTACCGTCGTCTTGCGCAACTCCTCGACGCCGAAGAGCCGGGCACCGACGTGCGCCTTGACCGCTCAGAGACCTATCAAGACATAGCCCCGGTGCGTGCCTCGGGCGTACGCGCTTGGCTGACGATCATGCGCGGCTGCAACCGGTTCTGCACGTTCTGCGTTGTTCCGTACGTACGCGGCCGCGAACGCAGCCTACCCGCAGACGTCCTTATCAAAGAAGCCCACTCGATTGCCGCGCACGGCTTTCGCGAGATTGTACTGCTCGGCCAAACCGTCAACGCCTACAACGACGGCACCACCGACTTCGGAGCACTGCTGCGTATGATGTCGGACATCGACGGCATCGACCGCGTCCGCTTCACTTCGCCCCACCCCGCCGATATGGCCGATTCGGCGATCGAAGCGATGCGCGACTGCGGCAAGGTCTCTCCGTATCTGCACCTTCCGCTGCAGAGCGGCTCCGACAGAATACTCGCGGCGATGGACCGTGGACACACCATCGATGAATACATGCGCCTGGTTGAGCGGCTACGGATTGAAATTCCCGACATCGCACTCTCTACCGACATCATCGTCGGCTATCCCGGTGAAACAGAAGCCGACTTTGCGGCGACTGCAGACTTGATGGACGAAGTCGGTTACGACCACGCCTTCATGTTCAAGTACTCTCGCCGCGAGGGTACACGTGCCGAAAAGGTTAAGGAGACAGTCAGCGAACAAGACAAGAACGCACGCCTGCAACGGCTGATCGCCGAACAACTCACGCGCGCAACAGCGATCAATCAGAAGCGTATCGGCCACGCCACCGAAGTTCTCGCCGAGTTCCCAGCTAGAAAGCAGAAGGGCTGGTTGTCCGGCAAGGACCCGCAGTTTAAAACCGTGGTGTTCGAACCTAAATCGACCGACGTCGGGCGCTTAGTTACGGTAATGATTGAGTCGGCGGGCCCGCAAACCCTGCTCGGCCGCGAAGTCTGAAATACCTCGCGGCCGACTGAGCCGGACGACGCGCCGGACTGCCGGGTCTGCGCCGGCCCGGTCGGCGAAAGTCAGGCCGAAGGTAGAACGCGGCTGAAAAACTCGCCCAGCCGCTCTGCGAACCAATCAGGGTCTTCTAGGTAGATTCCGTGTCCACGACCGGGGACAATCTCGATTTCGCTGCCGCGTATCGCACGCGAAAGAATCACCGATCCACCTGCGCCCAAAAAATCCTTGTCGCCAACGATGATGATGGTCGGTCGTACCACCTCGTGCATACGCGCGGTCAACGGATCATCGTTCAGCGTTGCCATCGCCTCGGGTAGATAAGCGAAACCGAGTGCGTCGGGCACCGGTGTCGAGCCGGGCCGAACCCCCATAGCCTGCAACGCTCCTTCGACGCCTTCCACGCGCGCGCGCGTGGCGGTTTGTCGATACCAAGTCGCGGTGTTTTCGTTGCACTCGCTCGCAGTACCGATAAGGCCAAGCGCGGTTACGCGTTCGGGGTGCTCAACTACCGCGTGCATCGCGATCACGCCGCCGGCCGAGTGTCCAACCACTGCGGCGCTCTCGATCTCGAGTGCGTCCAACAGAGAGATTAGATCGGCAGCGAGATCGCTTCTCGTGCACGGCGCGTGCACGGCGTCGCTGCCGCCATGCGAGCGCAGATCGTAGCGAAGCACGCGGAAGCGGTCGCTCAGGCGTTCAGCCTGAGCCGCCCAATTGTCCTTGGAAGCGCCGAGCCCGTGTATGAACACGATTGCCGGGGCTCGCTCTGGCCCGGCTAAATCGTAGTTTGTCAGCCCTGCGCTGGTTCGAATGCGGCTCAGTCGAACCGCCAGAGGAAGGAGATCGAGGGAACCCAGATGTTAGCTTTCGAATCCGAAACATCCGCTACGTAAAACGGCGACTTGATGACAACGCCCCAGCTTTCGCCGAGCATCCACTGGAAACCGGCGCCAAAGTAGAAAGCGTCGCTGTTACCGTCAACGGTAGCCGGAACTTCGATGTCGTTAACGGGCAACCCGTCTATGTGAGAGTAGCCACCCATCAAAAAGACACGATTCGCCTGCTCGCGCTTTTCGCTGAGGATATAGTATCGAAGACCGGCGCTGTAGTGCTTGATTTTCTCCAAAGGGCGCGCCGCGCCGAAGACAATATCGGTCTCGTTCCGCGCCTCACCGTAAACAGCGCTGAGTTCGAGATCCCAGCGGTTACCAAAGCCAACCACCACACCGCCGACATAAGAAGTACCAGTGTCGATGTCGGAATCGTTGAGCCCGATATATGCACCGGCACCGATCTCAACATCGACGTTGGTAACGCCCGCGAAGGCAGGCGCGGCTTGGACAAAAATCAGTGCGGCGGCTGCGAGCGCACCCGCAAAAAATGAAGTAGATCGGTGTCCCATAGATGTCCCCTCTCGAGTGAAAGTCACGCGGACATACCATGCGCGCAGGCTCAGTCCAATAGGGTGACCGGAACCTCGACGTAGACGTGCTCGGCCTCCGACCAGGAAAAAATCCTAAACTCCCGTGGCTCCGCCTCGACCACCGAAATCACCAGCTGGACCGCCTCGGGGTAGGTCGGCTCCCCAAATGGGGTGGCTGCAGCCTGATCGGTGTCCGAGAAGTACGCCCCGTGGTCTGGATGAGAGTGATAGATGGCCAACAACTTGTGGTCCCCAGAGGCGCGCAACTCCTCGAGTTGGTCGATTTCGGCCTGATCCCAGCAGTACGCGGTCTTAGCCGTGCGGGTGAAGTGCTCAGGGAGCTTGGCGTGCATCTCCTCCTGGATGTTGGCCATCCGGCGTACCGCCGGTCGCCCGTCGGGCATCCGGACCAGGACACCACAAGCCTCATTCGGGTAGGCTGCGACGGCGTGCTCACGAATCTCCTCGAGATTTGTCTCGCTCAACGTGAAAGGGTCAGTAATCACTGTCATTTGGTCGCTAGAGGCACCGGCCCCGTTTCCCCATTTGAGACGTGCGAACAGGGCAAAAATATTCGGCATCGCATTTCCCTTGACGTTTTCGGCCCTTAGCGTGCCTCAGCCCATTGACGCACCGCGGCCCATGCACTATAAGTTCTCGCTTTTCAGGTGCTGCACCGGCTTAAGTAAGGGTTACCAAAGATGGAGTCCACCCCCGCAACGAAGATTGAAAAGTTCCTCAAGCCCAAGGCTGTATCGTCGCGCAAGCTCGCGCGCGACCCTGCGGGCCGTCTGGTCATGGCTGAGGAAAGCGCCCTTGACATGGACCGGATCCGCGATGCCGGCTTAACCGTGATGGAACTCGGGCGACGGGTTCGGGTCTACAACTCGGACATGACCAAGCAGGTCGCCTCCTACATCGTCCCCGCCGAGGTCACCGAGATCCAAGGCCGTGCGACAAGGGCGGCCGAAGGCGCAAAGATCCAGATCGGCCGCCTGATCGCCCGTGAGGGCCTTTGGGTCCGCCACAACCCGGGACTGCGCGAGGTCGGCATCAACGACCGCGGCGACGTGGTACTGCGCCAAGACGCAGCAACCGCCGAGGATCCGACGGTCGGCCCAACGCTGAACTCCTACAACACCACGCAGTCTACGCTTACTTCGCGCGTGGTCGCTCGCATCGACAAGAAGACCCACGACCGCGACGTAAAAGAAGCGCGGGCGTGGCTCGAAGCCATGAATGTGCTTAACGACACCAAGACGTTGCGCACCCGTTTCTTCAGTGCCGGCGTCGCCTGCGAGCACCGCGGCAACGTACCGATGTTGTACAAGACCACGCAGGTCAACTTCTTCCCGATCAACGATCCACTTTCACTCGAACTCGCAAGCGCACTCGAAGCGCGCTTCGAAGACCTCAAGCGTCCGGTCCCCATGGTGCGAGTGATTAGCGTGCTTGGCATTCCGCCCAACGAACGCGCGTACAAAGAGTTCGTCGCGCAGCTCAAGAAGAAGAAGCAGAACCCGATCACGCTCGGCCTCCCCAGCCGCTTGCGCGACTCGCAATTCTTCGATGGGTCGTCCAAGTCGATCCCCCCGTCGTGCTTCATTTACGCGTGCACGCTGGATGAGATCGGCGATTCAATTTACGTGATCACGATCAACACCGATTACCACGGCGAGGTCAAAAGTCGCGGCATCAACTCGGGCGTTGCCGCCGTGATGTCAAACGTCGAAGTGCTGTCTGTGCACGCCTCCTGCGGCATTCTCAATGCCGAGGGCTCGACGACAGTGTTCATGGGTTCCGGCGACGTGGGCAAGTCGAAGGCGGTAACGTTCTGGGCCGAACGCAACCACGACCGCCGCCGCAGTGAGTTGCTCCGCCGTTACAAGATCGAAAAGAAGGACGACGAGAAAGCCGCAAAGGAAGCGACACAAGGTGTCGGCTTCGTTTGCCAAGACGACTGGGTCGAGATCGTACCGTCCGGCAACACAGTATGGGACTCGTGGCCGGCCGAGCGCTTCTTCTACATGCGCAGCCGTGACCTCCCGAGCCGCGACCTGATCCTGTCGGAGAACGAACCGATTATCGAGAACGCAACCGCCGACTACGGCGCCTCGGGCGATCCGGCCGTGATCGGCCGCACCACGCACGATGACCCCCACGAACGCCTGCTCTACGATCCCGACTGGGACAACTACTACGCCGACCGTGACGTCCACCGTATCTCCTGCCTGGTCGTGTTGGAAAAAGACCGTGAGCTCGATTACTTGGTGAGAAGACTCTCGGCCAAGGACGCTCTCGACATGATCATGGCCGGAGGTGTCGGCGATGGAGCGACCGAACCCTTCTACAACGATTACACCGACGTATCCGGCCTACTGATGAGCCAGGGCGTAGTGGGCGAACGCTTGCTGGGCGCCTACAAGGCGGCCAAAGCCGGCGACGTCGCCGCACTGATGAACGGCGACGAGGCGCTCGGACGCGTAGTACTCGACCGCCTGAATGCGCAGGTCGCGGTCTGGCAGCACTTCCTGAACGACGTTCCCTGCTACGTGGTTAACACCAGTGGCGGCGGTGACGTGCTCCAGGATCTGAACTGGTACGTTTCCGACAACCCCGAGTTCCTCAAGCCGGGCAAGGAAAAGTCGGTCGATGAGTTCAAGGCGCTCATGGAGAAAACCTACGGGGTCGCCTACGACAACAAGGGCGACTGGACCCACGACTCCTAGTTACGTCCAAACGATGAATCGCTGCCCGTGCGCAGCGCGGGCAGCGATTCGCCGACGACGAGATAGACCACCCCCCCACACGCCGCGGCGACCATCAAAACCACCAGCCAGAGCAGACCGATGGTCAAAGCGAGTTCGCGTGGCACCCCACCTTGTTCGAAAAACCACACGTAGCCGAGTTCGCGTACACCAAGTCCGGCTACGCTGATCGGCACGGCGCTGAGCACACTCACGAGCGGGTGGGCGACAAAGTAGTACGCCCAAGGCAAATCGACACCTGCCGCTTCGCCGATGACGATCAACGCTGCGACCTGCCAGCAATGAAAAACGATAGACAGCGCCGCCGCTCGTACCAGCAGAACCCGGTCGGTCCACAGCGGCGACAAATCCGAGCCGATCAGTCGCCTTAACCGGTTCTCTGGGCCGGTCAGCGCAGCGACCATCTTCGGGGCGAGCCACCAGGCCCCTACAAGTGCGAGCCCAAGAGCGACGGTTGTGGATATAAGCAGCGTGGGCAAGCCGAAACTCCCGAACACTGCGATCGCAGTGGCTGCGACGAGCACCAGCAACGCCAGCCCGATCAGCCGGTCGAACAGCACGGTGTTTAGCGCCACCGTTCGGCTGCCGTCGCGACCGGCCAGCAGGAGGGCGCGAACTAGATCGCCGCCGAGCGTCGAAGGCCCGAACAGGTTGAAGAACATCCCGATGAAGTAGTAGCGCGCGATCGCGCCGGCACCCCGCACCATCCCCAGCGCATCGGCGATCAGCTTCCAGCGGTAGGCGGTGATCAGCTGACCAAACAGGTACATAGCGGCTGCGGCGGCAACCGGCCAGGGCCGCACCTCAGCGAGCGCCTGGGCCACGGCGGCCCCATCGAGGGGGCGGACCAGTATCCACGCCGCCGCCACGGTAATAGCGAATTTAAACCCGCGTAGGACCGTCGAAGACCGTGCAGAGGCCGTCCCACGATTACTCATGCACTAGGCCGCCATCCAGCCGGATAGCGCCGGGGCCCCCGCCGTTTGGATGTCACTGGCTACCATGTTCTAATTTCCGGCTGATCGGCGGCGTGGTTAGCGACGCGGGGTGCTCTGTAGCGACCTTGACAGCCAAATTGCACGCCGAAACGATGGAATCAAACCACGAATCAAAACCGCCACGGAGGCAATCAATGAGAATGAAGTCCCTATGGGCACCTGCAGTCGTCGCAGTGCTGGCCGTGTATGTCGGCGCTTGCGCGAACGCACAGGACGCTAGTGAAATTAAAACGAAGATCAACGAGATCCAGGCCGGCCAAAAAGATATCCTGGCGAAGCTCGAGGCCTTGAAAACAGGCCAGAAGCAGATTCAGGTCGCCGGCAAGGCGCCCGCGCGCGCGGCAAAGCCTGCTGAAGACCCTAACAAGGTTTACGACGTAAAAGTCGGCAACTCGTACGTAAAAGGCCCGGAAGACGCCAAAGTCACGATTATCGAGTTCTCTGACTTTCAGTGTCCGTTCTGCTCGCAGGCAGCCGCGCTGGTCAAGCAGGTCACCGACGCCTACCCGAAAGACGTCAAAGTCGTCTACAAGAACTACCCTCTTCCTTTCCACAAAGAGGCCATGCCTGCCGCCAAGGCGGCGATTGCCGCCGGCAAGCAGGGCAAGTTCTGGGATATGCACGACAAGCTCTTTGCAAACTACCGTAACCTAGGCGAAGAGTTCTTCGCCAAGGCCGCCGAGGATATCGGTTTGGACGTCGCGAAGTTCAAGGCGGACATGGCCAGCCCTGAAGTCCAGGCGCTGGTGTCTGCCGAGATGAAAGAAGCGCAGGCCGCGGGAGTCCGCGGCACGCCCACATTCTTCATCAACGGCAAGAAGCCGCAGGGCCGCTCGTTCGAACTTTACAAGGGTATTATCGACGGGATTCTAAACGGCTGATCTTAGCTCTTGCGGGTCCGGCGCTTCGCTCGTGGAGCGCCGGACAGCCTAAATCCAGGCCCATTGGGTCGGTCCTTTTACCAGGGCCGGCCTTTTTTTCGCCGAGCCATCGCAACATCCATCGGCAACTTACGTAAAGAACACGGGGTCACGCACCTCGATTCCACAACTAACGAAAGGGAGAATACTACAAATGAAGACCAAGAACACAATGCTGGTTACCGCCGCAATCTCGGGACTCGTGCTCGCAGCCGGATGCTCATCAATGTCGGCCGACGCCGGCGCGGCCTCTGCGGCGCAAGTCGGCGAGTGCCACGGGGCAAACTCTTGTAAAGGCACCGGCGACTGTGCCGGCAAAGGCTACTCGTGCGCCGGTAACAACCAGTGCAAGGGCAAGGGTTGGAACAAAATGTCGCAAAGCGACTGCGATGCGAAGGGCGGAACCTTCAAATAGTACTGATCGCTGCTCTGTTCTGCGCACCCGAACCCGATGAGGCGTTCTCATCGGGTTCGGAGTCCCGCCCGTGGCCGGGTCCGGAGGCGGCGATCGCTAATAAAGGATACGCGACTATGACTAATTCGCTGTTTGTCGGTGCTGCCATCGCGGGGATGCTGTTGGGCGTGGGTTGCCAATCCGGCGGCGAGCCGGCCGCAAATGGTAAAATGGCCGAGTCCTCCAAGGGCGAGTGCTGGGGTATCAATACCTGCAAGGCGACAGGAGACTGTGCAGGCAAGGGCCACTCGTGCCACGCTCAGAACGAGTGCAAGGGCCGGGGCTGGAAGAGTCTGGGCAAGGCCGAATGCGACACTCGAGGCGGAGAGTTCAAGCAGATCTGATCATCTGATGTGTCTTCCGGCATGGCCATGGCGAACACTCACGGCGGTAACCAGAAACGCCCTTTCTGTACGCCGCCCGGCGTGTTAAACAACGCGGATGGCGGCAAGCCCCACAGCTGTCCGCCACCCCTGATATAAATATGGCTTCTATCCGATTCGTCTGGCGCGGCCTTCCGACCCGCGTGCGCAACGCCACCGGGAACACGGTCAAGGCCGTCATCACCGTTGGTGCCTTCTATATGCTCCTCACCCACCCCGTCGACGGCGGCGAGGGGGTAGGCAAGATCCCGATCTACCACGCGATCCTTGACTACGTCGGCACCGTCGATGCGCGAACGTTCTTCGTCTGGTCGTTAGTCGCGATGGCGGTGAAGTTCTGCGGCGTTATCTCATCCGCGTGGGCGTGGTCGCTCCTGCTTCGGGGACAAGGCCTCTTGTACCCATTCTGGCAGCAGATCATGACCGCCTTCCTGATCGGCCGCTTCATCGGCACCTTTCTCCCCTCAACCATCGGGCTTGACGCCTATACCCTTTACGAGTCCGGCCGCTACTCAAACCAGTGGCACCGCGCCGTGACCGCGAAAGCCCTCGAGAAGTTCATCGGCATTGCCGGACTGTTCATGGGTATCCTACTGACGCTACCTGCCGGCTACGTGGTGCTCAGCCAGATTGAGGCTGTTGGCAAACGTGCGCCGCTGTTGACCGGGGTCATTGGCGCACTGTGCGGCGCGATCACGTTCTTCGTCGTTATAGGCCTGGTCAAGCCTGGGATCCTACGCTGGGGTATGGGGTTGGTCGGCGCGGTCATGCCCGGGACCCTCCAACGCCACGTCACACGCTTCACCGAGGCCGTCACCGCATACGAGGGCCAGGTCGGACTCTTGCTCACCGCGTTGTTCGCCAAGTTCATCACCCACTTTACCACCGCACTGGTGTACTTTTTTACTGCGCTCGCGATCGGCGTTGTCGGCATTCAGTTCTTGCCGATCGTATTTGGTAGCCTGATTCAGATTCTCGGCACTTTGTTCTCGCCTACAATCGCGGGCGAGGGAGCCCGCGAAGCCGTCCAGGCACTACTGCTGTCCAACTACCTCGGCGGCGAGGCACAGGCAGTACTCTCCGCGGCGCTCGGCTTCATCGCAGCAGAGGCCGCAACGATGTGGGGAGGTGCCTTCTTGTGGACGCGCAAGCCGGGTTGGAGACCGACCTTCATGCTCGTCGACGGCAAGCAAGTCGACTACAGCTGGATCGACGACAGCGAGGACTACCGCGAAGCAATGGCCGCCACTCCAGTTCAGTAGTCCGGGCCCCACGGTCGCGTGGGCGGCAACTTCAAGTAGCCGCCGCATCCTGATAGGGATACGCGCATTATGTCCGACGCATCACTTACACTTTTCTGTACCTCCTGCGGTTCCGCCCTCCCGGGTGAGGCCGCGTTCTGCCCCGCTTGCGGGGCGCCTCTCACGCAAACCGGCCAATCGGCTCGCGCAGTTCCATCTCACGCCGGTGTCGCTGCCACGGGCACTACAGTGGCCTCCGGGAGCACTGCAGCGAGACCTCGCTCAGGCGGCTCCCCGGCCGTCGCGTTAGCGGTCTTCGCCGCCCTTGCGGCGCTCGGAGGCATCGCCATGTACGCGACCGGCAGCCGGGTAGAGCCGCCACGTGCGGTTTCGGGAAGCCCTGGCGGCAACGGTGCCGTGGCCAATGCGCAGAACCCGTCCGCGGTGGAAGTGCCTGCGGAACTGCGCGCAGAGATTGAGCGTGCGCTCGCAGACCTCCAAAGCAAAGCCGACGCCGCCCCCGAGGACGAGCAAGCGTGGACGCTTCTTGCGCGTGCTCGCTACCGTGCCGCGCAACTCGACCCCGCCGCCTATCTGGCCGACACTGAAAAGACGTTAGGCCGGTTGGCCGAAATCGCTCCGGACAACCCAGAGGCCATCCGCATGTACGGAAACCTCGCGTACACGCGCGGTGGGTTCGCAAAAGCGGAGAAACACTATCGCCGTTTCCTGGAGCTGCAACCGAACGAGCCCAACGTTGGCACCGACCTCGCTTCGGTATTGCTGTTCCAGGGTCAAGCTGAGGAGGCGAAGGCTGCATTCCGAAGCGTGCTCGCCAAGCACCCGGACTTCATGCAGGCGCACTTTCACTTGGGAGTCGCACTGCACACCGAAGGCGAGCACGAAGAGGCGGAAACGCATCTCGCCAAAGCCTTCGAGCTTGCGCCGGCAGACGTAAAGCAACGCATCGAACCCTTCCTGCAAGCGGCACGTAACCGTGTGCCACACGCGACTGCAGTTGCTGCACCCGTGGACCGAAATCATGCGCCTGCCGCAACAAAGCGCGCCGGCAGCACTCCTGCGGTCCCACCGTCGGGTGGTAACGCGGCCGGCGCCGCCCAGCCGAGCAACGCCTCCTCTGAGTTCCAAAAAGGTGTAGACCGGGATCTGCTCGGGCACCAGGTTTTCGGACCTAGGATCGCATCGATCGACTGGACCGGCGCTTCGGCGGCCCGTGTAATGTTGGCCGATTTCCCGATGGATGAGATGCCGCCGGTTGTGCGCAACAAGTTCAAATCGACAATCAACGAAAAACTCGCCCGCCGTGCCGAAGAAGAAGGAATCGATGAGAATATCGATCTGGTGCTCGTCGACAACGCCACCGGCACGATCATGGACCACTTAGACGGCGAAGAATGGGTCGGAGCGTTCGACGAAAGTAACTATGAGTAGTAAGCCCGGCAACAAAGCGGCCGACCAGAGAGCCGCGCACAGTGCGCCGCCCTACTATTTACCGATCGGCGATGAAATCGAGGTCTTCGAGTGCGCTTACCGTCTGTCGCTGCCGGTGCTTCTCAAGGGACCGACCGGCTGCGGCAAAACACGTTTCGTCGAATACATGTCGTGGCGCCTACTCGGTGGGCGCGCCAAACAGCATGGCAACCTGATCACGGTAGCCTGTAACGAAGACCTCACCGGCAGCGATCTGGTCGGGCGCTACCTGATTCACGGTGACGAAACTGTCTGGATGGACGGCCCGCTCACACAGGCCGTACGCAACGGCGCGATCTGCTATCTCGACGAGATTGTCGAAGCGCGTAAAGACACCATGGTCTTGATCCACCCATTGACCGACCACAGGCGGATCCTCCCGATCGATAAGCTCGGCGAAACCATACGTGCGCACGACGATTTCATGCTCGTGGTGTCCTACAACCCCGGCTACCAATCGGTCCTGAAAGACTTGAAACCTTCTACACGCCAGCGCTTCGTAACACTCGAGTTCGGCTACCCGGCACGCGAACAAGAAGCGGAGATCGTAGCGCACGAAAGTGGCTTGGACCTCGAGCGTTCTGTCGACCTTGCCCATCTCGGTGAACGTGTGCGTGAGTTAAGATCGGGAGGTCTCGAAGAAGGGGTAAGCACGCGGCTGCTCATCTACGCCGCGCAGCTGATTGTCGAGGGCCTGTCCCCGCGGCGGGCTTGCGAGGCGACTATGGTACGCGGTCTGACCGACGATCCGCAGACCCAAGCCGCCATCTCCGAATTGGTCACCGCGCTTTTCGCCGAGTGATGTCCGCTGCGCGGAGTTGGGTCGAAAGCCGCCACTTGCGCGAGAGCACCGGCGGCCGCGCCGCACTTGAACGGTGCGATACCCTCGAAGCCTCCATCCGCGAGCACATCCTCTTAAACGGTGATGAGATCGCCGGCACCTCGGTTGCGGTCGCACACAGCTATTTCGTAACCGCAGTAGCCGTCGCGGCAGCCGATCCCAGTTCGCTCGCGGATTGGGAAAGCGACGGTCTACGCCTGTTCGCAGCAGGAGCCGGCGGACGCGACGCCGCGCAGGGATACTACCGTCTCGACGCGAGGATCGCTGCATGTGAACGCGGACTGCGCGCGCAGTGGATCGAAGCGACGATCGACATCTCCGAGACCAGTAGGCGCTTAGGAACACAGTTTTTGGAAACCACCGGGGCGTTTCTCTGCACACCCCCCTACCCATCGACAGAGCGTTTGCGGGCGTGGCACCACGGCACGCTCGAGGCCCTCGGTACAGCGAAATGGCGCGGCGAGTTTGCAGCTGGAGCCCTGGTCGACTCGTGTACAGCGCTAATGCACACCCTCGAAGCCGACGATGTGCAGACGTGGACGCGTTTTCTGTGTGCGATCGCCGCCGCAACTAAGGCCGGCGCTCTGCCCGAAGTCCCGGAGGATCTCGCGCAACTCACACCTGAGCTCGCTGGAAGGGCGGTTCTCGCGGTAGCCTGCCACGCTGACAAATTCCCGTTATCGGCACCCGCACTGTTGGCCACATTGCCACACGCCTTGGCCGCGCTGCCCTACGATGCCGCACTAGCGCTGGCCGACACAGTGACCAAGGTCGCGACCGCCGAGGGTCTCAGCGACGCGCTCGCGCTGGTTCCGGCTGTCACCCATGGGAACTCCGAAGAAGATGTCTTGCACTTGTTTGGGTTGCTCGAACGCATTGGGGTCGCTTTCCCCGAAGGCGCGGCCTCCTATCTGCGAACGATGGCACGGGCCTTCGATGAGGGCGGGCGCGACGGGACCTCAATGTGGGTCGAGAAAGGGATTGAGCTCGGCCGACTCAACCGCGAGGCGGGCATCGGACACCTACAACTGCATACGCGCAACGCGCACAAGATCTTACGAATGCATACCACGGCCGTCTCTTTTGACGAGGTCGAGGGACTGATGCAGCGCTTTCTGATCATGATGTCGCGGCGCTCGTTTCAACTCATTCCGACACCGGGCATTTGGTTTCGTCCGCCGCTCGCAGCGCCCGAGGATACCAGCCTGCGGCTGCCCGAGCGCATCGACCTGTTCGAGACCTCCGAAGACAACCAAGCACTTTACAAGCTGACCCTCGCGCACATCGCCGGACGTTTCGAGTACGGAACCTACAACCTGTCGCGAGCCGAGCTCGTCGCAGAAGGCCTCCTCGGGGATGATCCAGACGCCGAGTCCGACGATGTCATTGGGGTAATCTCATCGTTTCCGAATCCGATGCTCGCTGCCGCTTTGTTTGTGCTGCTAGAGGGCGTGCGAATCGACGCTTGCTTAGAACGTGAGTTTGCGGGTTTGGCTGGCGACTTCGCGCGGCTCGGCAGGTACTACTCCGACAATCCCCCACCCGCCGCCGCCGACCGTCCAGCCGAACAACTGATCGAGGCCCTGTTCATGATGTCGGTCGGACGTCGCGCACCCGAGACACTCGAACCGCGCCTTAGACGCGCCGGTGCTGCCCTTGCACCCGCTATGGCAGGACTGCGTGCACCCGAAGCGACGGTCTATGACAGCGCCCGACTGCTGCTGCGCTACTACGGGTCGCTACAACTCGCAGAGATCCGGGCAGCCGCTCTTGGCGGCGAAGACTCGGAGCTATCGATCGAGATCGGTGGCGCAACCGTGATCGATCCGTTCGAACATCTCGAGGCACAAAGCGGTGAGCCGGGCGCTATGGTGAGCGATGGTGGCGGCAACTTACTGCGTGAAATCGATGCAGACCTCGCCGAGCAAGAGACGACACTCGAGCTGGACGGCAGCCCCGAGGCACCCGCAACCGGTGGGGTTCCGCTTACACCCGAGGAGATCAAAGCGCTGATAGAATCGGGCGCCGACCTGCGCATCACTTCGGAACATGCCCTAGAGGCCCAGCAAAGCCTCGGCCTCTACATCACTGATTTACTCGGCAAGCTTCCCGCCTCTGCGATTGAAGAACTGCGGCGTAGCCTCGAACAAGACAACGCCTACGCCGCGGCAACGTTCTTGATCGACCGCCCGGCTGAGAAGATTCACAACTACGACGAGTGGGACTACCGAATCGGCGATTACCGGCGCCACTGGTGCAAAGTAGCGGAACACGATATCAGCGGCGACTCCGGCGAATACTTCAACCGGGTGCTCGCCAGCTCCGGCGACCTGATCGCGAGCCTCAAACGAGAGTTCCAGCGCCTGAAACCTGAGCAGTACCGCAAAGTACGAGGCATGGAGCACGGTGAAGAATTGGACCTGGCCGCGTTGGTTGACGCTCACGCCGATAGGCGTTCGCGCAAACCTCCTAGCGAACGGCTATACTTGGCGCGGCGTCGAGAAGAGCGCGACATCGCCACACTGTTCTTGCTCGACATGAGCGCGTCTACCGACGAACCGCTCCCCGAATCGAAACAAGACGAAGGCGGGGAACGCCGCGTGATCGAGGTACTCAAAGACACACTCGTCGTCATGTCCGAGGTAACCGAAGAGATCGGCGACGGCTACGCCCTCTACGGTTTCTCTGGACACGGACGCGAAGGGGTAGAGTACTTTCACCTGAAAAGTTTCTCCGAGAGGCTCAGTGCAAAAGTAAAAGCCCGTCTGGGCGGTCTGACACCGAAACGATCAACACGTATGGGAGCCGCGCTTCGTCATTCCGGGGCAAAGCTCGCGCACGTAGCCGCGCGTTCAAAATACTTGGTCCTGTTGAGCGACGGTTTCCCGCAAGACTTCGACTACGGCGAAGACCGCCGCTCTAACGTTCACGGGATTCAAGACACCATGAAGGCTCTACAGGAACTCGAAGGCCAAGGCGTGCGCACCTTCTGCATCACCGTCGATCCTGCAGGCCACGATTACCTTCGCGATATGTGTCAAGAGTCGCGCTACGCGGTCATCGACGACGTGGCCTCACTGCCGGAACAACTGCCACGGATCTATCAATCGTTGACACGTTCTTGAGCGCCGCGCTGACGACTGTGCGTGCGTGAGTGCGGCGACGTAGAGGGTCTATTTGAAACCTGCGCGGTGCAGGATGGCATCGCGCGCATACCTGCGAATCCAAGCGTCAGCCGCTTCGGCGGCACCGTCACGAGTCAAGCGGGCGTGGTCTTCGTCTTTCTTTTTGGGGAGCGCAGCGGCGTCGGGGTTCGCTGCGGCTTCGGCCTCGGCGGCCGCGGCCGCGGCTTCTTCCTGCACATCTATCTGTTCATCCAGACGCGCAAGAAGCTCTACCATCGCCGCGAGGTGCTTGGGCGATCGAAACTTAACGATTGAGGCCCACTTGTAGCGTTCTTCCGGCGTGAGATTCGCTGCGCCGTGCGACCAGTCGAGTGCGGTCAGGGCCACCTGGGCGTCGAGCAGTCCATTGTCGGCTGCCCATCGATAGTAGTGTAGCGCCTGATTGACGCTTCGCCGAACACCGCGGCCCGAGCGGTACATGCCCGCGGCCTCGTACTGAGCAAAAGTATGATTGCGTTCGGCAGCATTGCGATACCACTCAAACGCCTTTTCGTCGCTGCGCTCGACACCCGCGCCACGGCGATAGTTCTCGGCAAGCAAGAACATAGCGGCCGCATCCCCGCGTCGGGCTGCGGACGAGAACATCTCGTTGGCACGCACCAGGTCGGGGCGTCCACCAACACCCGCGGCGAGACACCGGCCAAGCACGTATTGCGCATCGGCAACGCCCCCTTTGGCGGGTTCCTCGAGAGCGGCGCAGGCGTCGGTGTCATTGGCTTTGTCTTCATCCTGCAACGCCGCAACCGCACGCGCCATCAGGCTGTGGCCGCTGCTCACAGTTCGCTTGGGAGGTGCCGGTAGAGATCCGTCCACGAGCGCCTTCAACACCATTTGCTCACGCCGTAACAGCGCTACCGGTGGATCCTCACCACCGTCGAACTCAAGATTAAAATTACCGATCGGCACGACGCGCGGCGAAGTGTCGACGTCACGGACAACGAATACGTTGGACTCCTTCAGCGCGAACCTGCGTCCTTGCACATCGACCTCGCCACGTTCTGACCAGAGTCGAACCGGCATCACCACCTCTCCGAGCGTGACCTCGATGATGGTTGGAACTCCCTGGTCGAAGTCCGTACGACTCTCGGCGGAAAGCCAACCCGGATCGCCCTTATAATAAACGAGAACCGCCAGTTTACTCGAGAGCACTCTGGCCTCACCTACAACGCCGTCGTCTCGGGCGAACAAACCGAAGCGACCCGGCTCCGGTGCGTCGGTGACAACGGTAGCCACCAACCACGTCGAACCGTGTAGGGCTGAGAGCGGCCTCGCGCCCCAACCGACCACACCAGGGTCGCGCCGGCTGTCGGCCGGGATGCTCTCCTCGGCGGGACGCGCGATCGACTCCGGTCGATCGGTGGCACGCGGCACCGGTGCAGGGCCAATAGGCGGCCGCGTGGCGCAGGCCGATACCGCAAGCGCCGTAACTACGATCGCAACCCTAGAAATGAAAGAAATGTATTCGTCGAACATCGAAAACCGTATGCTGAATTCGCTCTCGGGTGCCGCCTGGTTCAGCGTGGGCCGCCTCTTGCCCATCTAAGGGTCGGCGGCGGGACGCGGATCGCAGACCATATAAGGTCGCCGCTGCAGGCACGAACAGCAAGAAGCCGGACAGCCTCGCCGTTCACTTTCCCGCATTGTCATGCGTCTCGGCATGACCCTCGGCATGAACAAAGCCGCCCGTGCGCAGGAAGGAAGCGGCCTGACTCTGTACTTCCCGGGAATTCATAATGAACGTATGGGTGTGTGGAACAACGATGAAATCCTTCATGCCCTCAACACGGGTGCTCTCCACAGCCACGGTACCGTCATCTTCGCCGGGCAACAGGCCCGAGAAGATCGGATTGATGCTTGCGCGCCCAGCGATGACTCCAACCTCGAAGCCGACCGGACCCAGAGACCGGGGAAGGTCTTCGCTACGGGTTCCCAATTGCGTCGCGGCGGGCCCGAAGCCATAACGAAACAAGAGGTTCCCTCGCAAGAGATCAACAACCTCGCTACCTGCGTTGGGGGTCGCCAGCATCACCACGCGACCGATGCGATCAACGCCGTAGGCGCGCGCATATGCGCGCACGACAATACCGCCGAGCGAGTGCACAACGAAGCCGAGACGCCGGTGCTCCCGTTGTGTGCAACACTTGTCGATGCGTTCGGCCAGCAGCTTCGATAACCCTTCAACCGACGCACTTCGCGAAGGGTAACCGAAGTTCTCAACCGCAAAACCTGCGTCTTCGAGCGCACGCTGCATCGGCTGCATCGATCGCGACGTGCGGCCCAGGCCGTGCATGAGGATGATGGTTTCGAGCCCCGACGGATCCGACGCCGCACTCATCGTTGCCGCGGCAGCGAACAAAGCCGGCATCGACACGCCGAGAGAAACAACGACCGCACGTAAGATCGACATTTCACCAAGCTATCCTAGGCGGACGATCTGCACCGTCTCGCCGCCGATGTAGCGGATCACATCGACGATATCGAACGCGAGAGAAACCGCATTGATGGCGACCACTCCGCGCAACCACGAGCCGAATGCGTCACCGGGCGGAACCTCACGTAACCGACCGGCGAGATACACGAGTAGCGGAATCCAAAAAACCACGTGCCCGAGCCCGAGAATGCGCGTAAAGCCCGTCGCGGCCGTCAATATCAACATCAGCGCAAACGCACCGTTGAAGGCCGCGAACACCACTTGGGCCTCGGTCCTGCGGATGAAGACCAGAGGTAAAATCATGTTGAAAACACCAAGAATGCATACCCACACCTGCCAGTACCAATCCATCGACATCAGGCCTGATAAGAAAGTTTGTACTGCGACCATAAGGGGTTCCTCCGCCGCCCTCCCGGGCTGCTCTACTCTATTGCTTCAAGTCGTATCGCGATCGACCGAGCGCTTTCGCGAATCATATCGATGAATCTGTCTCGCGCACCGTACTTCTCCGCCATCAGCCGATGGATGCGGTCACGGGTTTCCGGATCGTCAAACACCGCCACCCGATATCGATGGTCGACACCGGCACGCGTCATCACCAGATCCCCAGCGGTCTGCGCCTGGCCGACCCAGGCCGCATGGCCCATGCCCGCGCGAAGCCAAGCATACCCACCGTCATCAACGACCCATAAACGGGTAGACTTGGTTGTACCGCCGGAACGCGCGGTCTTCACAGTGACGACCTCAGTCCCGGTCTCCGAGGCGACGATAATCGCGCCAATGAACAGCAACGCGAATGCCAACAGAATCCCGAGACCTACAAGAATGCTCTTCACGATAACCGCCTCCCGCGGAGAGGGTCCGAACCACCTGGTTAGGGGTAGCTCGTCCTTCCCGTGTGACCGTTCAATTCGGTTGGTTGTAAACGGCACGCGCAGGCCTTACCACCCATCGCGAAATTGTTGGGTCGGATCAAACTCGGGGAGCCCAAACCAGCAGCGCAAAAAACAAAAAAACGGTATACGCGGTGGCGCAAACCGCCGCCGCAACCTTGGCGGGACGCGGGCGCGCTGTGCCCACAAGCCAGCCGGCACCGGCCACGACGAATACCGCCTCGGCGGTGCCGACGATGCGGCCGTAGTGTTCAGGATCCCAGTACGACACTGGGCTGGCGAACCGCCAGTCGGAGAGCGGAAAGAAATGTCGGTGTCCGTCGTCGTGATGAACCGGCAAATCCATTGCAACATGCAGAGCCATTGAACCCAAAACCATCACCCACGCACGTCGGCCCGTCACCGTGCACCGCTCAGAAGCCGGGTTCTTGTCCGGGGTGCCATTTTATATTGCAGCCAATGCTCGCGAGCTGCTCACCTGCGACGGGGCGGCCGGCGAGGATGTCGTCGAGCGCGTTGCGCAGGTCGTTGCCGGTCACAGGCACGTCGTTACCCGGACGGCTGGCGTCCAATCGGCCTCGGTACGCCAGTCGCAACGAAGCATCGAAGACAAACAAGTCGGGCGTACACGCAGCGCGGTAGGCTTTGGCTACGTCCTGCGAGGCGTCGAACAGGAACGGGAACGACCAGTTCTCTTGCCGGGCAAGAGCCTTCATGTGCTCGGGGCCGTCTTCGGGATGAGTTTGCAGGCTGTTGGCATTGATCGCGACGCTGGCAACGCCGCGAGCCGCATACGCGCTGGCCACCCGGGTCAGCCCGTCGCGCACATGAACGACGAACGGACAGTGGTTACAGATAAACATTACCAGCAGAGCACTGGCACCCTCGAAGTCGGCAAGCGTAAACTCGTTTCCGCTTATGACGTCAGGAAGCCGGAAGTCAGGCGCAGGCGTACCCAGCGGAAGCATCGTCGAAGGGGTTTCGGCCATGCCCCTGTGTGCCTCAGGCCCCACGCCCTAGCAACACCAGGAGCCTCCATACCATCAGCGGCAACACCAGGCCTGCGAGGGCAAGCACGCCGGCCAGCACCATGCCGACCGCCGCCATGCGCTTAGCCGAAGTCCCGCGCATGACACGCACCTCGCGCACGGTCGGAACTCCGGGCGGCGGGAAGCGCTCGGCGCGTAGCGCGAGACCGCAGATCCGCGCTACATACGCTGCGGTACCGACACAGAGCAGCGCGGCAGCGCTACTGCCTACCAGCATGAAGGTGCCGAACCTGCGCAGTGCCGCCTGCGGATCACCGACGGAGGCGCCCTCGACCCGCGCGAGATACGCAATCGTCAAAGCGGTTGCCAACAGCGCGATCGGAGTCAGCACCGCCAGCACTATCATGGCGCGGCGACGCGCTTGCGGGTCAGCGGGCTGCACCTCGATGCCGCCGTCGTGTCCGTATCCCTTCGCCGTGGCACTGCTCCGGTCTAGATCATTCAATCGATCACCTAGGAGCGCATCAGCGCGTACCCAGCCCACGCCGCACACAGCCCGGCGATCAAATGGACGGCGACGTTAACAACCGCCGTGATGACGTGTCCGTAGCGCGCGAGCAAGAACGTCTCGTTCGCAAACGTCGAGTAGGTCGTAAAGCCACCGAGCACACCGACGACCATGAACAGCTGTAACTCGGGGGGCATCGATGGGCGCGCCGTCAACCACGCGCTTGCGGCGCCGATCACGAAACACCCGATGACATTGACCGCTAGTGTAGCGATCGGGAAACCGGAACGCGTCGCGGTCTGCGCCAACGCCACGGCCATGACATAACGCAGCACCGTACCTACGAAGCCGCCCGCACCTGCCGCAAGCGCGTGTGTGATAGAAACGTTACTCACCTCGCAACACTAAGCCGCCACTGCGATGACGACACCGAAGGCGACCGCGAACAAACCCCACGCGCGGGTAAAGCCGGGATCCTGGTCGCCGAACCAGCCTATAAGTTTCGTCAGTCGCGAGGTACCGACAAGCAATCCTATCGCCGCTGCGGCTATCATGATCCAGCCCAAACCGAGAATAACGCTAGGCCAAGCTGCTGAGGCGGATGCTTGGATAAACACAAATCCGAGAACAGCACGCATTGAGAGGCCCGCGTAGATCCACGCAGGCCGCGCGAATGTATCCACCCACCACCGCAGGATCGACGGCTTCATAGCAAAACCTACACCTGCGACCGCGACCAACACACCGGTTATCAGAACAATCGCGTTCACGTGGCGCTCCGCGATGCCGTATCTGCACTCATCCGCAAATTATAGCGCAACCGGAGTCTCCATGCGGGCACCCGGCTCGGGCGGAGCCCATCGGCATGGACCTGCCGGCCGTGGCGTTCAGGCAAGCGCAGCCGCTCGCAGGCGGCTAGCGACGTAGAAATGGACGTCGATGGCGGGCGGAGCCGTAGCCGGGGCGCGATGACGCAGCCTTGTGCGCCGCCACCCGTACCGGGTCTCGAAATAGATAGATCAGCGCGACCCCGGCAAGAAATCCGCCAATGTGCGCCCAAAACGCGACACCGCCCTCACCGTCGGCTGCGGGAAGGCTGCTGACAACCTGGATGACGAACCAATAGCCGAGCATGAAGATCGCCGGCACGGCGATCCTACTTACGAAGAAGCCGAGCACCAGTAGCGTCTGCACTCGCGCCTTTGGATAGAGCACCGCGTAGGCACCCATCACGCCGCCGATCGCACCGGAAGCGCCGACCATGGGAACACTACTGGCAGGGTTAGAAAACACCTGCGCAGCAACAGCGGCCAGACCGCACAATACGTAGAAGAGCGAGAACCGCAACGGCCCCATCGAGTCTTCGACGTTGTCGCCGAACACGAACAGAAACCACATGTTGCCGATGATGTGCATCCACCCGCCGTGCATGAACATTGACGAGACCGTGGTCGTCCAGTTTGGTTGGCCGCTGATGATGCAAGCGCTCTCGGGCCCGATCGGCACGCGGGTTCCTGCGGGGATAATGCCTAGCAGTTCGCCGGGGATCGCGCCGAGGCTGCACACCGACTGCGCCAAGGTGGGATCCACGCCGAAGCCCTGCAGAAACACCCACGCAGCGACATTCGCCGCAATGATCGCGAAGGTGACGTAGGGCAGTTGAAGGGTCGGATTGTCGTCACCAAGGGGAAACATGTATCTCGCCTAGCGGCCTGGAGCCCACTCGCGCGCACCGACCGTATTTGGAAGCGTAGCTATTCGATGCCGACAATCTTCACGTCGAACGCAAGCGCCTGCCCGGCCAAAGGATGGTTGAAGTCGAGGACGATTTTTTCGTCTCTTACTTCCTGCACGCGCACCGGACGACGGTTGCCACCCTGATCGTGGGCGACCAAGATAGTACCTTCTTTACGCGCTTCCTCGGGAACCTGATCGAGCTCGACTTCCTGGACCGCATTGGGGTCAACCTGCCCGTAGGCCTGCTCGGCACTCAGCTTGACAATCTTCGTGTCACCGACGGTCAGCCCCATGAGTTCTGTTTCTAAAGCTGGAAGGATCTGGCTCCCGCCCTGCTCGTAAGTCAGGGCCTCGCCACCAACGTTGGTGTCGGCGGTCGTCCCGTCTTCGAGTTTCAGTGTGTACTCGATCGATACCTTGCTTCCGTCTTCGATCACGGCTGCGCTGCCCTCCTCGGCCTCGGTGGCCTGGTCTCCAAGAGGCGTTGCAGTCTGGTTGCACGCCATCGTCATTGCGGCGGCGCACATCGCCGTCACCGCGAATTGCAAAATGCGCCGAACTCTTAGCTTCGGGTTCGAATTCTTCATGGATGCTCCGAGTGTAGGCGGTGCTTCGCACGTGGCGCGAGGCCGCATATGCGAGACAACATCGGCGACGCTATCACAGTGCATGCCCCGGGGACAAGCCCGAACTCCCGCGCGGATTTGCGTCTTCGCCGGGCATCCTGCTTGTTTGTCTCAGCCGCTCGCCGGCGCCCGGAGGCATGAAAAACAAAGCGACGATCACCACTGCCGGCACGCTCGCCCTGGCTGCTGTGCTCTATTTCGCGGGTATTTCCCCGCAGGACATCCCCCGCATACTCGGCAGCGGCGAGGGCCGACTCAGCGCTCCGAGTGCGAGCGCAGACGCCGACCGCATGATTGCCGAGGCATTCCACGAGCGGCGCTCCGACATCATCGTCGAGGGCTCAGGTATTGTGGTCAAGGTTCTCCCCGACGACACACACGGATCGCCGCATCAGCGCTTCATCATCGAGCTGATTTCCGGACAGAGCGTTCTCGTCAGCCACAACATCGATCTCGCCCCACGTGTCGACGATCTTCGCCGCGGCCGGCAAATCGAGTTTCGAGGCGAGTACGAGTGGAACCAGCGCGGCGGCGTTATCCATTGGACGCATCGCGACCCGCAGGGACGCCGACGCGACGGCTGGCTGCGCTATGCGGGCCGCACCTACAAATAACGGAGCGAGTCAGGAGCCTTGCTACGCGGTGCCTTTCGCACGGAGAAACCCGAGATCTGCATCGGTCATTTCGACATTCTCGGCGAGGCCTTTCGCGGCCAGCAAGCGGCGCACTTCCGCGTCGAACCGCTCGATGTATTCGCGGCTGAGCGCTTTCCTGTCGGTTTCGTTAAAGCTATCTGCATGACTCGGCAACTTGAACTCGACTAAAGCAGCCAGCGTGCGGAGTGTGTTCGGAAAGTCGAAGTACCAAGGCCTTTTCTCGCCCGAACGCATGATCGTCAGCACATCGCGCGCACGCCCTTCGACGAAATCGAGAGTCACGGCTCCCGTAGAAAAACGCCGACCGCGGATCCGTGCGAGAATGCGCTCGATGGATTGAGGATCCAATTCCGAGATCTCTCTCGGCATATAGATGAAGAGACGTGGCGGGTCTTCTCCCGGCTCGGTAGCGCGTAACAGACGGGTAACGGCCGGCTCGACGAAGTTGGTAACATAGCCGTAGGCCAGCGCATCCGGCATCGTAAATCTCTCAGCCTCGAACTCGGCCCGGCGCGCGCGGATGGTCTGCCCGTAGCTTCCTACCAGTGCACTGACCGCGACCGAAACAAGACCGAGAAGCACGGTTATCGGTTCAGCCTCGAACGGCAACGGATACGCGACGAGCCATGCGACGCCGGCGAGGAAGGTCGCCGACCACAACAACACCTGCAGAGCGGTGCCGGCCTTCTCAACCCATGTTGTCTGGTGTTTCGCCACTGCGTTTGGAGAGCCCTGCACCGCGCAGAGTAGTCTAGCGAGAGGCGCACGGTCTAGCGAGAGGTGTAACGCTGGGCGAGTACGTAAGGGATCGGCCGTCCGGCCATGAACCGGTAGCGACGAAACACTGCAATTCCCCAGGGCAGACCAATCGCCGCCGCGAGCAACCCCACATACCACTGATCCTGGAACTGCTGGAGGCTGCGTGTAGCTTCAGGATCCGCATAAGTCGATCCGATTGCGGCCATGGCGAACGCAATGGAGTTGTTGGTAAGATGCAGTACCACCGGTGCCCATATTGATCCGGTCGCGAGATAGGCAACCGCCGCCGCATAGCCGAATACAAAGCCGCCGAGCGGATCTATGTGCCAAACCGCGAAGGCGGCCGAAGACATCACGACTCCGCGCGCAGTTCCCCACTTGGTTGCCCAGCTACTCAGCAACAGACCTCGAAACGCGTATTCTTCAACCAACGGTCCCGCGATCCCGATTGATGCGAACAATAAGAGATTGGGCAGGTCGAAGGTGATCCCGGTGGCAAGATGGCGACTCATCGCGGTCTCGACGACTAGCTCTTCGATCTTCTCGGGGTCGATGTACGAGATCGGGATGAACAGCAGGTACGCAGTGGCCAAACTGAGCGCCACGGCTGGAATCGCCCAGGCGGCAAACGGCAATAGCCGCCGAGGAGCCACCGGAACACCGATCAGTCGTCGGTGATCAACCCGCGCGACGCGCGCGACGATGTACAACGTGAGGGCCAGCAACCCGTACCAGAGCAGTTGTGAAAGAGCCTCGTGTAGACGGTCACTGCCGGGATCGTTCGCCCACTCAGGCCACAGCGCGCGACCCAGGAGAGTAGAAATAAGCAGCGTGAGCAACACGACGACGAGAATCGTGCGGCCTCTAGGGAAGTCCGGTTGGTGTTCCACAGGTATCGTTTTGCGCGCGCTGATGCGCAAGCCCGGGAATAGTAGTCCGGTACACGGGATTAGAAAACGCGGCGTTTCGTAGCTAGGATCCGCTTCCTGCAATGCAAAACACGGTCCTTTTTTCGGCTCTCCTGGCTTTTGGCCTCGCCTGCTCGGGTTGCTCCACCTATTTCACGCTGAACCAGCCACTCGAGTCTTGGGACAAGGCCAGCGGTTACAGGAGTTCGCGGCGCTGGTCAGCCGAGCGATCAGATGAGCTGCTGCTCGTTTTGGCCTTCTCGGGCGGAGGCACGCGGGCCAGCGCATTCGCCTACGGCGTTCTCGAACAACTCGCCGACACCGAGATCGTAATTGGGGGCAAACGCCGCCGCCTACTCGACGAGGTCGATCACATCTCCGCGGTATCAGGCGGCAGCTTCACCGCGGCGTATTACGGATTGTATGGCGATCGTATCTTCGAGGATTACGAATCTCGCTTTCTCGACCGCGACGTACAGACCAAGCTTTTGCTGAAACTCATGGCCCCGTGGAACTGGGTCCGGATGGCGTCCCCTTACTACGAGCGTGGAGACCTCGCCGCCGAGGCGTACAATGAATACCTGTTCGAAGACGCGACATACGCAGACATGATCGCTAGCCTCGGCCCCTTTATACAAATAAACGCGACCGACATCGCAACCGGCCATCCGTTTTCGTTCATCCAGGAGCAGTTCGACTTTCTGTGTTCAGACCTCGCTAGCTACCCGGTCGCACGCGCAGTTGCGGCATCCTCCGCCGTCCCCGGCGTGTTCACACCGCTTACGCTCAGGAACTTTGCAGGCAAGTGTGGCTTTGCGGCACCCGCCTGGATCGACGAGGAGATGCGAACACCCGATGCTTTCAGCCGCGCCTATGTGAACGCGGCCAACTTAAGATCGTACCTCGACGCAGACCGTCGCCGTTACATTCGTGTCGTCGACGGCGGCATCTCCGACAATCTAGGTGTACGCGGGCCATTTGAATCGCAAGTCCTGAGCGATCCACGACAGCCGCGGCGTCCCGAGATCGTCGGCAATCTACGCAACATCGTCTTGGTTCTCGTCAACGCGGCAACGACGCCGGAGGCTGCATGGGAGAACAGCGACGTCTCGATGACGTTGAGTGCCGTTCTCCAAGACGCAACCACAGTGCAGATCAATCGTTACAGCCTGGAGACTATGGAGTTGCTGCGGAGTAACTTCGAAGCCTGGAACCGGACGGCGAGCCGGTGGAAGAGCCCGGCGCAATTTCATCTCGTTGAAGTAGATTTCACTAAGCTGTCATCAGCGGAGGAGCGCGCCTACATCAACAAACTACCCACCAGCTTCACCCTCGGCGAGGGGGCCGTTGACCGGCTGCGCGCGGCTGCGCGCGGCCTGCTCGCAGAATCGCCTCCTTACCTCCGCTTTCTGCAATCGGTGCAGGGCGGAGAAATCACCCCGTGAACGAGAAGCCGGCTCCACCCCGGCGTTCACTCGCAGGCATCCTGCTGTCGTTGCGGCCGCCGAGCATTGCAACGCTTCGCGGGCTGTCACGACCGAAGAAAATCGCCGCAGGGATGGCGATGTTAGTCACCGTTTACGCCCTGTTTGGTTTCCTCGCTCTGCCGTCGATCGTACGCGGCCGTATCAACGCGTACATCAGCGAAACACTCGGACGTCCGGGTGAGCTGGCCGAGCTTCGCTTTAACCCGTTCGCATTGTCCATTCGCGCGAACCGACTCTCGATTTCCCAAGCAGACGGTAACCCACTGGCAGGCTTCAAAGAGCTTCGCGTGAACTTCCAGCTGTCGTCCTTGTACCGTCGCGCGTTCACCTTCGAGGAACTGGCGGTCGTCGAGCCATACGTACACATCAAGGTTCTGGCCGACGGCACGCTGAACACCTCGACGCTGTTCGCAACCGATCAACAAGAGACGCCGGAGAAGCAACCTGATGTTGCTGCCGAGCCGATTCCGTTGATTATTGGGCGTCTATCGATCGAGGGTGGTCGGCTCGCGTTTCGCGACGAATCGATTCCGACTCCGTACGATGCCGTCCTCGCGCCCGTAGACGTGACACTCGACGGCTTCTCAACCAACCGCGAAAGCGAAGGTGCCCCTTATGCGTTCACCGCGACGACTGGGCATGGCGAGAAGCTCGAGTGGGAGGGCGACCTTACTTCCAACCCGCTGCGCTCAGAGGGACGTTTCAAGATTACCGGGGTACGTGCGCGCACCCTTTGGGAGTACGCGCGCCACAATCTTCGTTTCGAGCCGACCGGCGGCACAATCGATGTTTCGGCCGACTACACACTGGATGGCGCGAACGAAAACATCGGCCTGACACTTCACGACGGAGCAATGTCGGTTCGCGAGCTGCAGATCGGACCCAAGGTTTACGCGGGGAACACACGACCAACCGTCATCAGCGTTCCGGACTTTCACGTGCGCGAAACGCGCATGGATCTACGCGCGCGATCGGTGACTCTGGGATCCGTCACCACCATGGGAGGTACCATCCGCATCGCCCTGGACCGCGACGGAACGGCCAACCTGGTACAGCTGTTCTCGGCCGCAGAAGCCGGGCCCGTGGAAAACGGCATACCGGTCCGCGAAGATGCAGCCGCGCCGGTGCGCCAACAGCTAGCGACGAGTGGTACTGATGCGCCTCCCTGGACGATCGTCGTCGAGGAGGCCAAGGCGGAGAACTACTACGTTTCGTTCCTCGACTTGTCGGGTTCGCCTCCCGTCGAAGTGATATTCAAGCCGCTAGGTATCACCGTTACCGGATATACCAGCGCGCCCCCTTCTCCCTTCCACGTTCGTGTTGACACCGGGTTAGGCGAAGACGGCAAGCTCTCGGTCGAGGGTGACGGCACGCTCGCGCCGCTTCGCGCCGACATCGACGTCGACCTCGAGGGTTTGTCGTTGCCGGCCCTCGGGGGTTACGTCGGACGCGCTGCGGTCGTTAGCATCAAATCCGGAAGCGCCGGTCTCAAAGGAAAGCTTGCGTACCGCGCCAAGCCGGAGGCCAGCGAAGCCGAGGTCAACTACCGCGGCTCGCTCTCCGTCGACGGCCTCCACACCAAGGACAACACGTTGCACGAGACCTTCCTGCGCTTAGAACATCTGGCGCTTTCAGGCATCGATCTGCGATTTGAGCCGACCTCGATCATCGTCGATCGTGCCGAAGTCGCGGGGGCACGCGTACGAACCATCGTCGACCATGAAGGCGTGCGCAACATTGATCGAATTTTCGTGACTACCGAGGTGGCTCCCGACACCGAAGCAATCGAGACGGAGGCGCCGACGGCGACTGGCGATGCCGGCGCCGTCATCCCCGTACGCATCGGCACGATCACGCTCGAAGACAGCGGCGCCGACTACACCGACCTATCGCTCGACCCGGTGTTTACCACCGGCCTCGAGGCGCTGTCAGGAACCGTCACCGGGCTCTCCTCCGAGCAAACCGCGCGCGCCAAGGTCGCGCTGAGCGGAACTCTTAACAGATACGCCTCGGTGAGGATCGACGGTAGCGTGAACCCCTTGGCCACCGACGCCTATACCGACTTGCGCATCAGCGCCAAGAACGTCGGCATGACGGCCTTCGCCCCTTATTCCGGTAAGTTCCTCGGCTACTTGATCGACAAAGGGAAACTCTTCCTCGACATTTCCTACAAAGTTGAAAAAGGGCGGCTAACCGCACGAAATCAGATTCGTATGGATCAACTCTCGTTTGGCGACCGAACCGAGAGCAGTGAAGCGACTAACCTACCGGTAGCCCTGGCATTGGCACTGCTTAAGAACCCGGCCGGAGAGATCAATATCGATCTGCCGATGCGAGGCGACACCAACGATCCTGAGTTTTCTTACGGTAAGCTCATCATTGGCACCTTTCTCAACCTGATCACCAAAATCGTTACATCACCGTTCTCGATCATCGGCGGTCTTATACCTGACCTGTCCGGTGACGCGCTGAAATTCGTAGCATTCGACGCCGGATCGGCCGCTCTCGGCGAGAGCTCCGCCAGCAAGCTCGACAAACTCGCAGGTGCGTTAAAGAAGCGTCCCGCGTTAAGGCTAGAAGTGCGTGGCGAAGCCTTGCAAGGCTACGACGGCCGCGCCCTACGTGCGTTGAGTGTCGACCGCCGTTTGAAGATCGCCAGCCTCGGCCGTAACTACGACCCCTCGATGGGACATAAAGAGGTCGACGCAGTCTCGCTGAGCGAACGCGACGTCGCGAAGTACACGGAACGGCTCTACGAAGAGACCTTCGACGAAAGCCGGCGTGGCGCACGCAGCCGGTTGCGCGTGCAGTGGGAAGCCGAAGGCCTCGGGCGCCCCGACGACGAAGACGACCGCGTCCGAGCACACATGAGAGCCCGTTTGCTCGCGGCCGAACCCGTCGGCGAATCCAGCCTTAGTACGCTTGCGCAGGCGCGAAGCCGTGCAGTCCAAGACCGGCTGCTCGGCGCAGGGATCGAGCCCGATCGGGTGTTCCTTGAAGGATCCGAGATCGATCCCGACGAGAGCGCTACCACCCCCAAGGTCCACCTGAACCTCGCCGGCGGCTAAGCCGGCTACTGCCTTGCGACGTTCAGCGTCTGGATCTGCGTGAAGCCCATCAGGCCCCACGGGCCGTTCTCGACGCCGATACCCGAGTGCTTGAATCCCCCGAACGGCAGGTGCGGCACGATAGCCAAGTGTTGGTTGACCCATGCCGTGCCGCATTCCAGTCGTGACGCGACCGAAGCTCCACGGTCGGTGTCGGCTCCCCACACCGAGCCCGAGAGCCCGAAGCTCGAACGGTTGGCGCGTTCGATCGCTTCCTCGACGTCGCTGTACGGCATCACGGGAAGCGCCGGACCGAACTGTTCCTCGTCAACGATTCGGGTGCCTTCTTCGACACCGGTCAGAATGGTCGGCTTGAAGAAATAGCCCGCGCCTCCCACCGGCTCACCACCCGCAAGTACCTTCGCACCGGATCTGCGCGCATCCGCAACCAGTTCTCCGACGCGGTCGAACTGCGGCCGGTTGTTGAGAGGTCCTATCAACACTCCCTCTTCAAAGCCGTCGCCAACCTTCACCGACGATGCGATCTCGGCCATGCGCGAAGCTATACGCGTATGCATGTCCTTGGGGACGTATGCACGCTTAACCGCGCTACAGATCTGACCGCAGTTCGCGAACGCGCTCCAAAAGAGCTTCTCAGCCGTCGCCTCGGGATCAACGTCGTCCAACACGATGGCCGCATCATTGCCGCCCAGCTCCAGCGTCACGCGCTTGAGATCGGCTGCAGCCGAGGCTGCGACGTGTTTGCCGGTCGCCGTTGAGCCGGTAAACGAGATCTTGCGGACTGCCGGATGCGAGGTCATCCACGCGCCGAGCTCGTTACCGCCGGAGACGACGTTGAACACACCTGTCGGCAGCACATCGCGCAACGCTTCGCCGAGCGCGAGCGTGGTGACGGGGGTAAACGGGGATGGCTTGAGCACCACAGTGTTACCGGCGAGAAGCGCAGGCGCGAGCTTCCACACGGCCAGTAGGACGGGGAAATTCCACGGCGTAATCGCCGCGACGACGCCGAGCGGGCGGCGATGAACCTCTACCCGCGCCGTCGCATCGTCCTGAACGACCTCGACCGGGATGTCCAGGGTCGACGTGTAGTCGAGCCATGCCGCCGAACCCATAATCTCTTCGGTGGCTGCGGCGAGCGGCTTGCCTTGCTCAAGCGTGAGCAGTCGCGCCAATTCGCCCGCTTTCTCACGTATGCGCTCCGCGCTCGCCTTCAGAGCGCGTCGACGTGGAACTTCGTCGCTACGCCAAGTGATGAAAGCATCGGACGCCGACGCCATCGCCGCATCGAGTTGTTCTCTGCTGCAATCGGGAACCCGTGCGAACTCCGTGGCCGTTGCCGGGTTGATCACTGCAAGTGTGTTCGCCGCGGTCTCCGCGCGTCCTGCTATGGTCATCTGCTGTTCGAGCATGGATCGTCTCCTGGCCATCGTTGTGCTTCTCCTGCAAACTGTAGCGCCGGACAGCGCTATAGCAACGATAACCTGGCAACCCGGTTCAGAACAGGGGATAGACCGCCGCGGCGCTCAGGGCTGCGAACGGAAGCGTGACCAGCCATGAGAGAGCGATAGCCGCAATCATCCGTGGGTTGCCGCGGCCGGTCGCCGCGCCGATCCCGAACAGACTGCCAACCGATACGTGAGTGGTCGAAACCGGCACTCCCATGCGTGAAGCACCGATGACCAAGAACGCGGTCGCCAGGTTCGCCGCAAGGCCCTGCCCGGGGTTCATCTTCGTGATCCTATGACCCATCGTGTGCGCCACCCGGCGTGCAGCGGTGAGTCCGCCGATGGCCATAGCGAGAGCAGCACCGCCGAGTCCGATTTGGACATTTAGAACCTGCACACCTAACAGCAACGCGGCAATCTTCGGGGTATCGTTGAGCCCACGCGCGAAACCCACAAGCCCCGCGCTCAGGAAATGCATCGCGACGGCGACAGCTTCGACACGCACGCCGACGACTCGCCCTGCATAGCGCTCGCGGCAATCTCTATAGTCGCCGAGTTGTACCGCAACCGAGGGCACGATGGTCGCTCCGGCGCGCAACGCCAAGGCCGAAACGGGTTCGTGAAGCGCGGTCACGGTTTCCGTCTCACCGATGCAGACGCACAACTCTTTACCGATTCTCGTCTTTCGGCGTAACACGTGAAGAGTGACGTATACGCCCGCGCCGAGAACGACCGCGAGAACCGGGCTCAACAGCAACGGTAGTACGAAAGTCTGCGCCAACGCCCCGGTATCGATCCCGAGCGGCGATGCAACCAAGCCGGCTCCGGTGATCGCGCCGACCAGCGCATGGGTTGTCGATATCGGCAGACCCACAGATGCGGCGGCGAGTACCGTGAACCCGGCACCGGAGGCGACCGCGAATACGAACGGTAATGAACCGACGATCTCGGAAGGGACCAGACCTTTGCCTGAGAAAGCGTGCAACAGCTCGTGGGCAAACAGCAGCGAGCACAACGAACCAAGAAGTGTCGTTGCGCTCGCCCAAGCGATTGCAGTCCGGTAGCTAGCAGCGCCGCAACCCAGAAGCGTTGCGGCGCCTTTTATGTTGTCGTTCGCGCCGTTTGCGTACGCCAGAAAGACCACGGCGCAGAAAAGCACGATCTCTGCAAAGCCCATACTGCGTATGAACGCGCGAGTCCGACCAAAGTTACGCGCTAGGCCACAGCAAACATCGGCGCAAATCACCGGGCGTGATCGCCCCCCCACCCGAGTGAGTCCGGCCTCGGATTCGTACGGAGCGGGAACCGGGCCAACCGCCGGATTGCCGGGATTTCACAACGTTATCCAAGGTTTTGTCTGGACTTAGATCTACTCTCGCGCCTATAAATGTCGAATGTGTCGGTGCTGTCGCAACGGTGTCCGTGATGGCGCGGCGCAGTCGCCGGGCCGAACGGATTATCGCCATTCTAACACCTGACAGGGGACGCTCGTGAAACGGACAGTACTAGGAACATGCTTTACCATTTTGGCGCTCTATGCCCTGGCCTACGCGCCCTCGGTCCAGGCCTACCAGTTTTACGACAACGGTGCCGGCAATGGTTGCGTACAGTGCCACACAGGGTTTCAGGGCGGAAATCAGTCGGGCCCGCTGCATTTCGCGCACTTTTTCGAGTTAGGCGTCACCGAATGCAACGTGTGCCACCCGAGCGGGCCGGGAAGCAAGCCGGTCGAAACCTATTGGAGCGGGCCCGGTGGCGGTCTCGGCTGCGTGGGTTGTCATGGTAGAGACTACGGGGAGACCTCCCCCAACAGCGGTCTGCCGAAGGCCACCGGGTATGGACTCCGTCAGCATCATGCGAACAATGGTGTGTTCAACTGTCAGGGCTGTCACTCGGCGGGTTCACTTGGTCATCCCAATCCGCTTCCTGTGATTCTAGACGAGAACGTGCAGCCCCCCTACTACGGCACAGCCGTAACCAGTCTGGTCAATCCATGCTTCAGCCCGCAAGAGGATATGGCCACCGACGCCGACCTTCTCGGGCTTGACAACGACGGCGACGGCGCACCTGACTATCCGGCCGATCTCGACTGCCCGGCGACGACCACCACCAGTACGACGACCACCACCACGCTACCGTTTGCGTGTGGGGCGTCTCCCGCGCTCGGTTGTGAAGACCCCACAAAGGGCATTCTGATGGTCAACGAGAAGAAGGCGGGCAAAGAAAAGCTGAAGGTCGTACTCAAGAAACTGAAGTCGGCGGTTACACAGGGGCAGTTCGGCGATCCGGTGTTCAGCGAGACCGATGTTGCGGTCTGCGTCTACGACGATGCGGGTACTCTGAGCGGAGAGTTCTTGGTAGAACGCGCCGTGGCTGAGCTGTGCGGAACCCCACCGAAGTGGTGTTGGACGGCTATCTCCGACAAGGGCTACAAATATGGCGATAAGGATGCAGCGGCGGACGGGATCCTGAAGATGACCTTAAAGGGCGGTAATGCGGGCAAGGGAGCGGTCGTCGTCATCGGCAAGAACAACCCCAAGAAAGGTCAAACGTCGCTCCCCACGGGAATCGCGCCGCTCCTCTTGAACAACACCCAGGCGACGGTGCAGGTATTGACCAGCGATGCGTCCTGCTTCGGAATCACGACTACGGACGTTAAGAAAGCCGACGGTACCTCGTTCAAGGCCAGCGGCGTTCAGTAGCCGTTGCGATCCAGGCAAAATCTCTAGGCCGGCTGTAACCGGCCGGCCTAGAGCGCCGATTCTTAGTCTACCGCTTCTTCGCCCGCCGTTGCCGCTTACGAACGGTCGCGAGGTTGTTGTGCGCCGTAGTATGATCCGGATCCATGGCAACCGCCTTGCGGAACTGTTCGGCGGCTTCGTCCAACCGATCCAATTTCATCAGAACGATGCCGAGGTTATTGTGCAGCGACGCACTCGGATTCTCCGTAAGAGACGTCCTGTAGTAGGACTCTGCCTCCTCCAGCTTCCCCTGTTTCAGCAGACTCCCTGCCAGATTGTTGTAGGAAGCCATGTAACTTGGATCCGTACGGATCGCCTCTCGAAACTGCACAACCGCGTCGTCCAGCTTACCCTGCCTGGAGAGGACGAAACCTAAGCCGTTATGGGTCGCGGCATTCGGCTTGACGCGTAGCGCCTCTTTGTAATGAGCCGCAGACTCGTCGAGTTCGTCTCTCCTCAGCAAGGACACCGCTAAATTGAAATGTGCCGACGCACAATTCGGATCCAATGCGAGCGCCTTATCGTAATTCTCAACGGCTTCCTCGTACTTACCCTGTCGGTCCAGGACGAATCCCAGGTCGCTGTAAATCTCCGCCTTGGGCTCGAGCTTGAGTGACTTCCGGAAGTGCAAAGCCGCCTTATCTACCTGTCCCAACTCGGCCAGGGCCAACGCCACGTTGTTGTGCGCCTTGAGGTGAGTGGGGTCCAGCGCCAGGACCTTTTCATACACCGCGATTGCCTCCGCGCTCTTGCCTTCCTGGAAGAAAGCCCAACCCAAAGCGTTGAGAAGATCCACATTGCCGGGTTCGAGTTCCAGTCCCCTGAGGTAGGAGCGCCGGGCGCCTTGGTAATCACCGGTCCTCTCGTTGGCGGTGCCGGCGCGCAGGAACGAATAGGCATCAAGAAACTCTTCGCGGATCTGCGCCATCGCATCCGCGGGCAAATTGACAAACTCCGGTATATTTGCGGCACGATCCATGGCGGTGAAACGCTCGAGCAAAACCGGCGGGGTGTCCAGCCCGTTTTCATCGATATGCGTCAAAAACAACTGCGTGTAGGGGGTATTGACCTTCGAAGAGAAGACCAGCCAGCGGCTGTTTGAAGACCAGCTATGCCACGAGTTCATGCGCGAGGTGTTGTAGCGCAGCCGCCTCGCCTCACCGCCTGCGGCGGGAATGATGTAGAGTTCACTGTCGGGCTGCAGCAGCATGAAACTCTTGGCCCGGCAGAACACGATCCATTTTCCGTCGGGAGAATACTTAGCAAAGAAGTTACTCATGCCGTTGCCCGAGGCACCCGCGAGCGGCTCAGCCGTTCCACCCTTGCCGTCGTTGAACGGAAGCTTGTAGAGATCATACTTAAACTGCTTCTCTCCGGATATGAACTCGGGCACGTCGCGCTCATCGAGCAGAACAGTAGTTTTGTTGACCACGGCGTCAACGTCGTAGGCCTCAGCCCTCGCGAACACGATTTCCTTGCCGTCGGGACTCCATGTCGGGTTACTTTGCACGTACTCGGGATCATCGGCTCCGGGCAACTCCCGGAAGCTTTTGGTTTCGCGGTCATAGACCACGAGAATCCCCTTTATGGGAAAGAAGAGCTGCGAAAAGGTGATCTCCGGCGTAGCAACGAACACCGATCGATCTTTGACCGTGCTTACCACGTACCTACCGTCAGGTGACACCCGCGACAGCAGACCGAAGGTGAGTTCCCCGTCGTCTTTCTTGTAGTCGGCCCAGGTGATGATGTTCGAATCGTTCATCACCATCTTTTCCGCGGTCGGAATGATGGCATAGGCACCCTTGTCGTTGCCGTAGTCTACATCGAGACCGAGAACGCCGCCGTTAGCCGAAAAGGAATGGCAGTTCCCACAGACCGGCAAGTTCTCCAAGACAATCGGCGGTCTGGTCTCCGAGTCGATCGACCCGAAGCGCCAGCGTATCCGAGACGGGTCCTGGACAGCCGTGAGAAACGGCAAGGGAACTTCTCTATAGAAGACAGAATCGCCGACCTCATGTTCTGACGTACGAATGCGGACGCTTGCCGTTGAGAGAATCTTCGACGGAACCGCACGGTTGACCCCGGCGACGATGATCTCGGCATCGGCGTCGCGAGACTCGTGCTTGATGCGTTCCCAGTCTTCCTCCGAGGGTCTCCAGCTTGCGGCATCGGTCGAGAACCGCAGCACTTCGCCGTCGGTCGCGAAGCGAGCCAATACAAACCAGCTGTCGGCGCTTTCCGATTTGTCGTCCCAAAGGAAAGTGGGGGCGACAATCTCGGGAGGAAACAGAGTTCCGTCCTGCGGATACTTGATTTTCAGCGGCCCTTCGCGACCCCCCGAGCCAGCCAACGTCAGGATCTCAGCGTTTCCCGCAGTGCGATCACGGTTGCTGACGAACAGAACGGCAGCGACAGCGATAAGAACGATTGCGACGGCGACGACCCCGTAACGACTCTTTGGTTTAGGGCTCTGCGCGGGCGGCGGAGTCCTGCGTCGCAGCTTCTTTTTCACGACAGGCTAACTCTCCTTGTTTCCTCGGTCACACGAGCGGTAGAACCGCAACGGCTTCCGTCTCACACAGGAGTTCGGGTCGGCATATGGGAGCCTCGACGACTACACACGGGAAGCCTTCGAAGCCGTGCTCCTGAAACAGCGCGCGAAGCAGCGGCGCATCGCCCGGGTTCTTCACATAGGTGACCGCGGAAACCAAGTTCTCGAACGAGGCTCCGTGAGCTGCGAGCAGGGCCGAGATATTGGTGAGCATGCGCTTCGCCTGAGCCTCAAAGTTGCCGAGGTGAACGGTACGTCCCGCTTCGTCTACGCTCGCAGTCCCCGACACGTGAAGCGCAATCTTGTTGGCGTCAACTATCTTCAACCCACGCGAGAAGTCCGATCCGTACAGCCAGGCTTCGTTGAGGGTCGGCGCAGACATCACTTCAATATCTAGAGGTCGCGGAGACTTCACAGCGTATAGGCTCATCGAAACAACGTGATTCTCCGGAAAAGGCGCGCCTCCGACGGCAGTACTGGCGGGATTCACGTCGATACCGGTGCGCCGGAAAAACTCTCGTCGAGCCCGATTGAAATCCGCGTAGTCCCTATCCATGTCGCGCAGGTAGATCCAGGTACGGACCACCTCGCCAAACTTCATTCCCGCCTCGCGGAGCAAATCTTCGGCGCCGCAGAACATCGCGTAGGTCTGATCGAAAGCGTTCTCGCCGGCGCCGTAAATGTTGCCGGCGTGCAGGTGCGTCTGATCGCCGAGGTATACAAGCCTCGCAGGCAATCGTGAGCACGCATCACACCCGCAAGCCGGTGTGCTCCAGATGTCTGACGCCGATCGCGACTGCCGTCCGCGCGGTATCACGGCAAGCACGGAGAGTTCTAGGTGTGCTCCCTGGTTCAAAGGAGGCTGCTCAATGAAGGCCGTGAGCGGGCGGCAGGTTTGGCCCTCGGCTCCCTCAATCATCCGCCGACGGGTGTCGAGGATGACCTTGAGGTCCTCGCGAATATCGCGCACGAACAGCGTCTCGCTCGCGACGGCGGCAACCGACGCGCCTTCGGCACCGAGCAGTTCGAGCATCGCGGTGTATACGGCTTCGGCCTGTGCCGCGACATCCGCGGTCGCGCATAGCGGCCGGCAGAGGAAGAACAGTTCGTCGGCCTCCGCGCCGCTGACCCGGCGAACAAAAGTCGAGCAACCATTTGTCAGAATCTTGTTTTCGGGGAGGGAGGGACGCACGTCAATCTACTCATCACCCGGCTTGGCCGCAGTTGCCAGTGCCGACCGTCGATGGGACCGATTATCGGTTTTGGTCAGTGGCGTTGTCAACCTGACCGGGAACCGCGCGAACCTAAGACTCCCCGCCTGAGCCCGAAAGCTCAGGCGGGGAATCCTTCTAGCCTAGAATAGTGAAACCGCTGCTTAAGGACACGCAGGCAGACTCGGCTGCAAGGCCGCAAACGTGCTAAACGTATTGTCGGCGAAACAGCTACCGGTGGGAACTAGAGTTAGATAGATGATGTCGGCAGCAAACGAGTCCAACGGGTGCGAAACCGGGTTGGTACCGTTGTTGATAAATTCGTTTTTCCTGACCCTGTTTCCCGTATTTATTGCATCGGTACCAGCAACCGGCGGGGCAATACTGCAGTCGTTGGGACCACCACCAACGGACAAGCAGTAGTCGATCATCACTATCCCGAAGAAGTCGTTGTTCTCTACCAGGTTCTTATCGATATAGTTGAAGTCGACCCCGTTCATCAAGATCCCACCACCTGGAGGGAGCTCACCAGCCAGCGATCCCGGCGGAGCGGTGTTGGGCCGGTTGTTGTCGTGAACCCAATTCTTCGTCACCTTCCAGTCCCTCATCACCGCAATGGGGGGCTCTGAAGCGCCGTTTGGATGGTACAGACCTATCCCAACCGTGTTGTTATAGGTTTCGTTACCCTTGGCGATAACGTCATTGGAGATCGTGATCTCGAGGCCGGTAACACTGGTATGCAAAACGTTCTTTAGAACGCGGACGTTCTCGCTACCCTCTACCCACATAGCGCTGTCATCGGAACCGTAGGCGAGGTTTTTCTTGACCAGCCCGTTTGCCGAAAGGATCGGCTGGATCCCATTCTCCAAGTTGTCGATTGACACGTTCTTTAGGATCTTGAAGCCGTCGACATTCCTCACCTTGATCCCATTGTTCGGAAAGCCCTGAACGGTGATCCCCTTGATCATGGATTTCACGATGTCGGGCTGCGCGACATCGGGTTGAACAAGGATGCCGTCGAGGTTTCCCGGTCCGGGCGTCAGGATCACAAAGCCCTTCTTGGCGTTGCCTTTACCGATCAGCTTGATCCCGTCCTTCGTGATCCTCACCGCGGCGGCACCGCCGTGGGTCTCCGTGTAGGTGCCCGGCAGGATGATGATCTTGTCCCCTGCCGCTGCCAGGTCCACCGCCGCCTGGATCGATTCTCCGGGGTTCACCTTAAAAGAGGCCGCCGTGGCGCTTGCCGGCGCACAGAGAATTGCCAGGCCGAGGCCGAGCGTGCCGAGAGTGGTAAGGCCGAGAGGCCGGTTAAGGTTAAGACGATGCAGCTTCATTGGTTGCCCCCCAAGAGGTGTCCATTAATAAATACCATTACGAGCTTTATACGATCGCAGCCAACGTGCACTTTGGCCGAACCCGTGTCAAGGGTACTATTGGGGCTATAGCCGCGGACAGCGATGCCGAGCTGAAACGGCACCAATTCGGTCCGGCAATGCTTGGGATCTCGACGAGGACGCACTGCTCGAAGCCCACTCTTTTGGGGGTGGAACTAAGCGATCCCCAAGGAGCCCGCAACTGCCCCGTTGCTCACTCGGGTAGTGCGGGCGCATCCGGCAGGAGCCGGGAGAGAGCATGCTGGTCGCCGTCGAACACGTTGAAGTCTATCGGACCGCTCACGCCTTTGAGTTCGCCCTTATCGGAGTACTGCCAAAACAACCAGCTACGTCCAAAGCCGAGCCAAGGCCGCCATAGGGTGTTGCGCACCCAGAGCCGGTGATCGAGGAAGTGCCCCGCAATGATCCGCCGGTACGCCTCGCGCGTGACGTAGAGTATAGGCTTCGCTCTCTGCGCTGCGCCCACCGCGGCCAGAAACACCTGTAGTTCCTTGCGGACTGCCTCGACCCCTGGCCAATTCTTGCAGTTGCCCGCAAACTCGATGTCGACCGCAGCCGGCAGTGTTGCGCTATCGGTCGGAACCGTCGCTAAGAAGTGTTCGGCTTGCGCACCGCCCGGCGAGCAGAAGGTAAAGAAATGGTAAGGCCCGCGGACCAGACCTATACGACCGGCGGCATCCCAGTTCTCGTGAAACCGCGTATCGAGATGATCGGTTCCTTCGGTCGCCTTGATGAAAACGAACGACACCCCCTGGGCGCGAAGCTGGTCCCATTCGATCCTGCCCTGGTGGTGCGAAACGTCTACTCCACGTACCGGGTAGCGCTTTTCATCGGGTTCACCCACGCGCAGACCAATCGCTATGAGCGCCGAGACCGATGTTGCAAGGAGCGCAAAAATCGCGATTGGCTTTACAGCACCACTCTCTTTATTTCCCATCATCACCGCGTCGGCGACCGGAACACGCGCCGGGCCGCAGCCACACGGTCGTGGGTCGCACATCCAGGTAGGTGATCGTTAACCATTCCCATCGCCTGCATGAATGCGTACATGGTCGTCGGACCGACAAAACTCCAGCCCATCCGCTTGAGTTCCTTGCTCAACCGCATCGATCCCTCGGTCTGCGCCTGGAGACCGGCGAAGTCCTCGGGACCTTCGAACTGCCAGAAGAACGCGCCCAAGCTGCCGTGGCTATCGGCCATCTCACCGGCACGGCGCGCGTTGTTGATCACGGACTCAATCTTGCCGCGATGGCGAACGATGCCGGCGTCCTTCAACAGCCGCTCCACGCTTCGCGTATTGAAGCGTGCTACACGCTCGAGGTCGAATCCGGCGAACGCCGCGCGGAAATTCTCCCGTTTGCGCAGGATCGTCAGCCAACTCAGGCCCGCCTGGAACCCCTCTAGACAGATTTTCTCGAACAGACGCTTGTCATCATCGACCGGCATCCCCCATTCGTCGTCGTGGTAGGCGACGTAGTTGGGGTCGTTACCGCACCACCAGCAGCGCCGGGTCCCGTCGTCCCCCAGGACCACACGCATTGCCTCTTCCATCGTCTAATATACCTCTCGGCCAAGCGTGATGCGCTAGCCGATGCTGCCTACCACCACAGGTGTATCCCTGTCGGCTGACGCAGTTGTCTCGACATCGGCGGGTTCAATGGTCCTTGCGCCCCGAACAACGAACCCGATCAAGACAACGTGAAAAATCGAGCCCATCACGGCATGCGGGAAGGTCATCAGCGCAGCGACGGTGCCTGCGGAGGACGCAACAACGCATCGCACAACATTCCATACGATCGCAGCCCCCGCGGCAGTGATCAAAAGTCGTATACCCGCGATGTGAAACGTCAGAAGTAAGATCGACGCGCACAGGTATAGAGTTGAGATCGCTAAACGAGCAGTACCGGTCGTATACGCCCAAGTTGGGTACCAAGTGGGTAGATCGGTGAATTTGCCGAGCGCTTCCACCGTCTCGGGCGCGAGGAAGAAGGGTTTGTCTTCGCCCCCATCAGGCTCTTCCTGAGGGGACTGCGCGCGCTGCCGCTGGGCCTCGGCCATCTCGTCGAGCATTCCCCTTTGGACCTCAAGCATCGTGGGCAAGAAGAAATCTTGGGCGGCGCCGAGCAGGCCGGCGCCCGCAATGACAACGCCAAGGGCGCCGATCACGCTCGCCCAGCGCAAGCGGCGAAAACGCGCCGCTCCGCTATGCACCGGCAGCTGCTCGTCTGATCACAGCTTGTGGATACGCGGCCGTGCGCGCGCACTCCTGGCAAAATCGAAAAGTCCCATGGCTTTCTCCTTTGGGCTCACGCCCTGGGGTGATTGTGGTTGTCCCGACGGCGACCTGTCAAACCACGGTTCCACAGCCGGCACCTGCGCGCCACTACGACGGCGACCCTCCGAGGCGGTATCTAATAGGTAAGGTTGAGAGAAAAAGTTTACCAGCGGCGGTAACTTTTGGTATCGACGTGAAAGCGTAAGCGTGAGTAAAGACCCAATCCCCATTCGGTTTCGACCCCAATTGCACTCCACGTCTTTAACAGGATCCCATGCAGCTGCTTGCGGGTGATTTTGCGTTTGGGGACAACGTCAACGGCGCTGAACATGAGGTGTGCGCTCGCCTCGGTGCCCCCGGCACGGGCATTGTAGCGGTAGCTTCGGTAGGCGGACACAACCTGGAGTTCTCCCACCAGCGGGATAATTTCCTCCTTGATCAGCTTCAGGGTCGGAATGATGTTCGGCCAAAAGTCGCGAGGGGGCATCGCAAACGGCGGTTCACCCGCCTGCTTATAGTCTGTCCCTTGGCGGACCAGCTGCTCAGGCGGTACCACGTCGGCAACACCGTTTTCGCGCAGATAGGAAACCAAGTCGCGGAATTCGCGGTAGTTGTCCTCCTCGCCCAAGAACGCGAAGAACTCGCCCGCCGAGGGATAGCTCGCCTGCGCATGGGCAGGCGCACCGAAAGTGCCGACGATCCCGACGACAAGCGCTACAGCGATGAGAATTTTCTGCGGTTGCACGACTTGTGCGGATACCGGATCCGGACCGGCTTCAGCCGCGCTGAGTGCGACGACTTTCCGCGAGTGACGAGACTATACCTGAGGACACAGATGCGGCCAGCCCTGCACCGATGCCACGTAGCACGGCCAAGCAAAGTACATACCGCCGTCTGGAACTAGCTTGGATGCGGGCCTATTGTGCCGCTCACGCGAGAATCGGGCCGGAGGAGAACACCACGTGAACGCGAACCAACAGTCGACCCTCATCATGCATGGCGCGATCGTCTTTTTTCTCGGTTTGGCGGCCGGGTTTCCACTCGCGTTTGAACTGCTCGGGCGCTTAGAGCTTTGGCCTGTCCCCGGCAGCGTCGCCTTCGAAATGCCGGGCGACGTGCGCGGATGGCGCATGGCCCACATGGAAGGCATCCTCAACGGCATGCTACTAATCCTTATTGCGGCCGTCGGCGATAAGTTGGCCTTGAGTCAGAAGGCCGCCGGGCGCTTGGTGCTTGCAATGATCATCACCGCATACGGCAACATTGCCGCGTCGTGGATCGGGCCGCTCTCCGACACACGCGGCCTGTCTTTTACAGGCATAAACTGGAACAGCGTCGTCTACCTGCTGTTCGTCGCCGGGATCTTGGCAGTGGTCTACGCAATGTGGCTTGTCTATTCGGGAGCGCGCCGAGCGCAAGGTGCGCAGTAGGTAAGACAGGCTTCAGTCTTCGAGTGGGTCGAAGGCTTCGTGTTCGTCGTCAGCGAACATCACCCGTCCGGCCTCGAGCCAGCAACCCGCAGTGGTCCGCCAAGCCCCTTCCGGCATCTTGTCGGCAACGGCTTCGGCGGGGATCAGCGCGAACTCGATATCGTCGACGGAGCCCTGCGGCTCATCGGGGTCGGGCTCGTGCTCGGCCAACAACCGTTCGATGATGCTCGCCGCAGCGGCCGTCGATGCGGCCGTAATCACGTAGGGCTGGTAGTAGCCAATCATCGGATCGAGCTCCTCTCCTTCGGACGTCCATCCCTGCTCAGGCTCGTCCAGGATTACCCGCACCACGACGTTAAAGATGTAGAGGCCGCTGGAAAGCCGCAGGCTGGGTTTCAGTTCCATCGCTGTCAATCCTAGCAGGTGACCAGATGCTTAGGAGCCCCCCGCAAAACAAAAACTCAGTGCGTACAGCGGTCGGTCAAGTACGAAGCGGAACCACCGACATCGCCCAGGGACGGCTTCCAATCACGCGACCGAGCACCTCGTCGTAAGGAACGTGCCACGGCCAAACACCGAAGAGTTTTTTGCGGTCGGTTAACACGAGTTCTCCGGTCACTGAATCGATCCGGTATGCGCTCAAGTGGTTGGACTGCTGTCCCGCACACAACAGGAACCCGCCGCTCGCGTCCAACCCAACCGCGCGCACGTTCGGCTCGCAACTCCATCTGCCGAACCGCTTGGGCGCACCTGCTTCGTCGAGGCAAAAACCGACGATCGCTCCGCCGCCGCGGTCGCTCGCGTACAGCGATTTGCCATCGGCAGCCAGTATCAACCGTGCCGCAGCAGTCTCGCCGGAATCACCGCCTGAGCGCAGACCGACAGTCCGAATATGGCGCAGCGCGAAGGTCTCGGAGTCATACCAGTGGGCAGTCACGTGACCGCCCTGTTCACCGAGAACGTAGAGAACCGGCAAGTCCGGGTGATAGGCCAGGTCGCGCGGGCCGCTAGCCGGTGGAACACCGGGCAATACCGACGCCTCAGGGGTAAGCCGCCCGTTCGCCGCATCGAACGAGAACGCGTGGAGCGAATCCGCAGGGCAAGTGTGCGGCACCACAAGTCGTGCCCCTCCCGGCGCGAAGACAGCATCGTGCGCATGAGGCTCGGTCTCGCGCAGCTCGGTGGGCGCAGCGCCGAGTGAACCGTCATCCTCGATCCGATGAACCGTGACACATCCGCTTACGTACCACGGTGCGACTAGATAGTTCCCCGAGGGATCAATCGTCAGCGTGGCCGGTTCGATGCCGGGCACTGAGACGCTGCCGAGGCGCTCGAAGCCGACCCGGCCGTGTTCAAAAGAATAGCTCAGCGAGACCAGGCGACCCTGCCCTTGCCGGTTGCCGGCAGCGTACAAAACCCGATTGTGGGTGCCCGCGACAAGCGCCCTTGGCGAGAACTCGAGCGGGACCATGCCGGCTTGCGACAACCGGCCGCATTCATTGTCGAGCACGGCGGCTGCGATACGCCGCGAACCGGCAAGTGCGACAAAGACCAAACTCTGCATTGAAGTTTCAGGCCGTTATATGCCGCGTCGTTCGCAACGATAGATGCCTGCGCAAGCGACGCGTCACAAAAAAAGAGCCGGGCGCCTACCATATAGGACACCCGGCTCGATTTTGTCCAATCGTAGGCGACGCAAGCGCCGCCCTCAGGAACCTACCAGCGACCGCCGCCGCCACCGCCGCCGCGACCGCCGCCGCCGCCACCGCGGTTCTCGCGGGGCTTGGCTTCATTCACCTTGAGACTACGGCCGCCCATATCCGAACCGTCGAGTGCGCCAATCGCCTTATCGGCGTCTCCGTCTGCCATCTCAACGAAACCGAAACCACGCGACTGACCCGTGTCACGATCGGTGATGATCGCGACAGAGTGCACCTCGCCGTGCTGACCGAAGTGGTCACGAACCGAGTCTTCGGTTGCGGTGAACGGAAGGTTCCCTACATAAATCTTCTTCGACATAACTCTCCTACTGACGATGCCTAACCAACCGGTGGCCTCGTACTTTCCATTTATCACTAAAATTCCCGGTCTCCCGGGGGCTACACGCAGATTAGGCTATGCTTCTGCTGGAGCGGGGCTGATGGCAGGTCCACGGAAAGGGAAATTGAGGTATCTCTTGGCGGGCACGGTCACAGCCGCGACCCCGGAGGGCCGCGCCTAGCTACACTTGCATCACATCCGGCTCGCTATTGCGAACCCTTTTTTCGAAAAAACGGAAAAAGGGGGCCAATCGCCTTCCGGCCAACACACTTTGGTCCCAGAGTGACAATGCGAACAATTATCACTAGGCCGCGTGTTCGAACGGGGTTTCTTGAGGCTGCAGACCGCTGAACTCGACGCTTGCCTGCCAAAGTTGGGCGGCCAACTCGGTATCGTAGGAGTCCGCAGAGGACCGTGCGAGCCTCCAGCGTGTGTGCGACGGATAGTAGTTGCCCGATACTGTTTTGAGTTCAGGGTTGAGCACCACCCGCGCCAGCGCGGCACCGGATTTCCGCGTCGTGCTGATCCCAGGAACAAAACGTGTAAGCGCACCGGCTACCGCAGGAAGCGCTTTCTCCCAGATTGCGCGCAGCACCGGCGGATACTCGCGCGCCAAACCCGAGCCGGGAACCAAACCAGGCTCGAAGCCATTGACGCTTATCGGTTTGTCGACCGTGGCAAGTCCGGCTGCCTCGATGCGTCGTGCGAGTTCATAGGCAAACCAAAGATTGCAGAGCTTGCTATTCACGTAGGCAAGCCTGTCGTTGTAACGAGAGGAATCGGGCGCGCCGGTGCGAGCCAGTGTTTCGAAATCGCTCCAGGAAGGATTCGGCATGCCGGTGCGAAGTGCAGGGTCGTGCACGCCGGAGGCAACAACCACGACGCGTGCGGGCGCACGTGCCGCAAGCCGTGAGAGCATCAGATTCGTTAGAAGAAAGTGCCCAAGATGGTTGACGGCAAACGAAAGCTCAAAACCGTCGGTCGACTTCTTCGGCCCACCGCTCACCTGCAAACCCGCGTTGCAGACCAGCGTATCGATCGCGAGATCACGCCGTTCGATCTCTCCGGCAAACGCCCGAACGTTGGCGAGCGAACCGAGGTCCAAGCCCATCTCGGTCACGGTACCTTCGCCGTGGGCCGCGTTGAGCTCGGCCGCAAGCGCCATCGATGCATCGCGGTTACGCGCAGCGATGAGAACTTTCTTACCGCGCGCGGCCAGCGCGCGGACACATTCAAGTCCGATTCCGGAGTTGCCACCTGTTACGAGGATCATCTTCGCCTCTGAGGCCGTCTCGCCGACCCAGTCCTATTGCAACGCCCGCATAGTGTCTACGGCCGAACCTTGGTCTTTGGTCACAGCTCCCGGCGGGTCACCCTTCGGATACTTAGACAATCGCTTCCGCTTCGATCTCGACGAGCCAATCGGGATCGATCAATCTCGCGACGCCGACCATCGTTGCAACCGGCCGGGCGTGCTTAAACACCGCGCCGTGAGCACGTCCGACAGCTTCCCAGTCTTGCTCAATGCGGGTCAAAAACATGCGCGTCCGGACCACGTCGTCCACCGATGCGCCGAGCTCCGTTAACGCACGCCCGATGATCTCAAAACAACGCAGGCTTTGCGCCTCAGCATCGCCGGGAGCAACCGTTCTGCCGTCCTCGCCAATCGGCGCGGTGCCGGCCACGTGAACCACATTTCGAGTTCGTAGGGCACGGCAAAAACCGAATCGTTCTTCGAAAGGGCTTCCGCTGGTGACTCTCTGAATCGGTGATTTGCTCATATGATTCGGCCGGACCCAGCACAACGCAGCCACAGAATCCCGATGCCGACAACAACCAGACTGACAATGAGGATCATCCAGACGGTGGCGCCTGCCAACCAAGTGCAAGCAGCAACCCCGACTATCGTCTCTTGCTTCATATCGAACTGCTCAAGCACCTGCGCGGAGGAGTCAATCGAAACTACTCGCCCGCCGCGTCAGGTTCCGCCCGCCAACCGCGCGGTCACCGCTGCGTCCACAAGCTTCGCGACGTACTTGCCCAGCGTGTCGTTCTCTAGATTCACACTCGCTCCGACTGACTTGCGTCCAAGCGTAGTATTCTCAGCCGTATGACGGATCACCGCGACGTCGAAGGTGTCTTTGTCGCAGGCGAAGCAGGTGAGCGAGATTCCGTCGATCGCAATCGAGCCTTTCTCGACAAGCAAGCGCGCAATCTCGGGCGCAGCGGAGAAACGGTAAACCCAAGAGTCACCTTGCGGTTCGATCGCGACGATCTTACCGGTCCCGTCGACATGCCCTGAGACAAAATGCCCACCGACGCGGTCGTTGGCGCGCATTGAGCGTTCCATGTTCAGGCCATCGCCCGCGGCACGTTCACCGAGAGTTGTGCGCTCGAGAGACTCTTTGGAGATCTCGACGTCGAAGGTCCGGCCTTCAGCAGAGACGACGGTCATGCAGGCACCGTCAAGCGCGATCGATTCGCCGAGCTCGATATGGGACGCCTCGACACTACTTTCTATGGTGTAGCGCTCGCCGGTCTGAAGCGGCTGACGCACTTTTAGAAACGCTACTTCCTGGACAATACCGGTGAACAAACGGTCGCTCCCGTCAACTCTCGAGGAGCGACCGCACCCAGCGGCTCATCCAGCCCTCGCCGTCACGCGCGACTACTTTTTCGAGTTCGCCGGCATCCAGCCACAGGCCTTTGCACTTGCCGCATACGTCAACCTTGAGGCCCTGGTGATCGGTCTCATCGAGAGCCAAGCCGCAGCGCGGGCAAAGACCAAGCTGCGCCACAGGAGCGTTCTGGCCCCTAAGCTTTGCGAGCTTGTCCTTTTCTTGTTTGGCAAAGTACAGGTCTTCTTCGGCCTTCTCTTTCTTCTTCAGGGTGTCGCCAAAACGGTCTTTGTCAGTTGCCATGATCTAGCTTCCTTCCTTTACAGTCGTATCCGCACCGGCCCCGGTATCGGCCGAGTCCCCAGCCGCCGGCTCGTGGCGCTTCATCCCGGCTTTTCGCTTGGCCCAGTCAAGCAGGCCGCGCGCCCTCTTGCTTTCCGGCGACATGATGGTCAATCCGGCTACAACGAATACCCAGCCTTGGAGAACAGGGACAAAACCGCCGACTACGCCGAAGATCACCAACAGAAAACCGCCGCCGAGACGGATGTAGCGAACGATATGTCTTCGTACCACAGACCTCCCCAAGGAGCGTGCCACTATAGGCCGCACCCTCGCAACGCGTCAATTTCCCTTGCAGATCGGCAACTCGTACTTAAGTTCAACCGCGTCGGAAATAGGGCTACAGGGGCCGCGCCGCCGCAACTGCGGCAAGTGCCCCGTCCGAGGGTTTCTCGCCGGCCCTGATTCCGCCGGGTTCTCATACCAAGGAGCGTTAAACGTGGACCAAAGCCTGACCGAGAAGTCCCGCGCCGCTGTCACTGAAGCACAGGGACAGGCGATCGACCGCCACAACCCTACCCTGGAGCCCGAACACCTCCTGCTCGCTCTCGTTGAGCAATCCGACGGGCTTGTTCCGAACATCATCCGCAAACTCGGCCGCGAGCCTTCGGCACTTCGCAGCAAGATCGACGAGGCGCTCTCTCGCCTGCCGGTCTCGACCAGCGGTAACGAAGAACTTCGCGCAGGGACGCGGTTCGCACGCACACTCCGCGAAGCCAATCGGGTGATGGAGAAATACGGCGACTCGTACGTGAGCGTCGAGCATCTGCTGATTGCCCTGCTGGCCGACAAAGGCGACGCCGGTCGGATCCTGGCTGACTTCGGCATCTCGGCCACCGGAGTCGAGCGTGCAGTACAAGAGATTCGCGGAGGACAGAAAGTGGATTCGGAGAATCCGGAAGCCGGTTACGAACCGCTAGAGAAGTACGGCCGTGATCTGACCGAGCTCGCCGCGCAGGGGAAGCTCGACCCCGTAATCGGACGCGACGAAGAGATTCGCCGCACCATTGAGGTGCTTTCTCGCCGCACCAAGAACAACCCCGTCTTGATCGGCGAGCCGGGTGTCGGCAAAACCGCCATCGCCGAAGGCCTCGCCACGCGCATCGTCAGTGGCGACGTGCCCGAAGGACTCAAAGACCGACGCGTCGTTTCGTTGGACATGGGCGCACTTATCGCCGGTGCCAAGTTTCGCGGCGAATTCGAAGAACGGCTGAAAGCCGTTCTTAAAGTCGTGCAGGAAGCCGCAGGGCGCATCATCCTCTTTATCGACGAACTTCACACCGTTGTCGGTGCAGGTGCCTCGGAGGGCTCGATGGATGCGAGCAACCTACTCAAGCCGATGCTCGCGCGCGGCGAGCTGCACTGCATCGGCGCAACCACTCTGGCTGAGTACCGCAAGTACGTTGAGAAGGACGCAGCGCTGGAGCGCCGCTTTCAACCCGTGCGAGTCGACGAGCCGAGCGTGCCCGATACTGTTTCGATTTTGCGCGGCCTGAAAGAACGCTACGAGATCCATCACGGGGTACGCATAAAGGACGCCGCACTGGTGACTGCTGCGGTGTTGTCTGACCGCTACATTTCCGATCGGTTTTTGCCGGACAAAGCCATCGATCTGGTTGATGAAGCAGCCGCACGACTGCGCACCGAGATGGACTCAAAGCCCGTCGAACTCGACGAAGTTGCACGCCGCCTGATGCAACTGGAGATCGAGCGCGAGGGTCTCAAGCGGGAAACTGACGACGCCTCAAAGAAACGCCTGGAGATTCTCCAGAAAGAACTCGCCGAGCTCAAAGAGAAACACGACGGACTACAGGCCCATTGGGAGGTCGAACGCGGCGAGATCGACAAGCTGCGGCATCTGAAGGAAGAAATCGACGAAGTGCGCGTAGAGATCGCCCAAGCCGAGCGCGCCTACGACCTGAACAAGGCCGCCGAACTCAAGTACGGCAAGCTGGCCGCGCTCGAAAAGGACCTCGCCGCGGCGGAAGCGGTAGCAAGCGAGACCGGCAAAGGCCGCATGGTGCGCGAGGAAGTCTCCGAAGACGACATAGCAGAGGTCGTCGCGCGCTGGACCCACATACCGGTTACACGATTGCTGGAAGGTGAGGCTGAGAAACTCGTGCACTTGGCAGATCACCTACACATGCGCGTTATCGGACAGGACGAAGCCGTCGAGGCGGTGAGCGATGCGATCCTGCGTTCGCGCTCAGGGTTGTCCGACCCGAACCGTCCAGTCGGCTCGTTCTTGTTCCTCGGCCCCACCGGTGTCGGCAAAACCGAACTCGCCAAAGCGCTGGCCGAGCAACTGTTCAACGACGAGCACGCGCTTACCCGTATCGATATGAGCGAATACATGGAAAAACACTCCGTGTCTCGCCTGATCGGAGCGCCTCCCGGGTACATTGGCTACGAAGAAGGCGGACAACTCACTGAGGCCGTACGCCGCAAACCCTACTCAGTGGTGCTGCTTGACGAGATCGAGAAAGCACATCGCGACGTGTTTAACACACTGCTGCAGGTGCTCGACGACGGTCGGCTGACGGACGGACAAGGTCGTACGGTCGACTTTAAAAACACGGTGATCCTGTTGACCTCGAACATCGGCAGTCATGAGATTCTCGCCTATCGCGAGGCGGGCGACGAAGGTGCCTACCAAATGATGAAGAACCAGGTGCTTGCCTTACTGCGCAACGAGTTCAGGCCCGAGTTCTTGAATCGGTTGGATGAGACCGTCGTTTTCCACGGCCTCACCCGCGAGCAACTGCGCGTGATCACCAAGCATCAAGTCGCCCACCTGGATAAGCGGCTGGCAGAGCGCGGCATTCAACTCAAACTTACTGATGCTGCCTACGATCATCTAGCCACAGTCGGTTACGACCCGACCTACGGAGCACGCCCGCTCAAGCGCGCGATCCAGCGTGAACTGGAAACCGCGCTTGCCAAGAAATTGATCAGCGGTGAAATCACCGACGGCATGGACGTCGAAGTCGGTGTCATCGGCGAGGACGCCCAGGCCACACTGGTCTTCGCACCGAAGTTGCGCGCAGCGGCCTGACCACCCAACCCGCATAGCAGAGCGCAGGCCGCAAACGCGCGGTCAACAAGCACAAAAACTACTCCAGCGTGGACTAAGGGAGCGTAAGCTATAGCGATGGGCGTGTTAGGCGGCAGCAACGATTCGACCAGCAAGTTCGGTGGGCTAATCGTGCCTTCCGTTTGGGCGGTCGCTTACCTTTGCACCAGTACGCTGGTGTTCGGCCTGACCTTCGGCGTGGTCTTTTCGCTGCATGGCGTCGAAGGCGCCGTCATCAGCCCGGCAGGTACAGATTTTCTCGACGGGTTGACGATGGCAGCGGCGGTCTATGGCTATGGGGTGTTCGTCTGGACCCTGATGACGATCATGACGCTACCGGTCACACTGCTTCCAGTCGTCGCATGGGTCGCGCTTGCCAAGGGGTACGCGTGGATGGAAGCCGACCGCAAGCATGTTTTGTTCGGCACACTCGGGATGGCGATCATCACGTTCATTACCAGGGAAGCCTACCTCGACTTCCCGTCATTCTGGCACAACCCGGTCAACGCACTGACGGGTCGCTGGGCGTCTGCAAGCTACGCGATCAGCGCGGTGGTCTCGGTCTGGGGTGGGCTCGCGCTGCCGCGGTTGTTCATGCCGGACCTCTCACCCGGAGTCTTTGGCCCCGACCAGCAAGACCAAGCGTTGCCGCTCAAAGCCGGGGCGTCTTAAGCAAGACTATCCTTTCTCCAGTAACACGTAGGCCGAGCGCGCGATGGCAACGATTTTGTCGCCGTCACGAACAGTTGCGCTGACCTCGCACCCGCGCCCCTCACGCCGGTCGACGTCGGCCCTGCACTCGAGAACTTCACCCTGGGCGGGCGCGGTAAACTCGATCGTCGCGTTGCGGGTTACCACCGCAGCATTTGCACCGCCTAACGTCTTAACCGCAGCGCCCATCGCCGCGTCCGCAAGCGTAAATATGGCTCCACCGTGAATCGTCCCGGATCGGTTCAGCAAGCGTGCATCAGTCGTCATCCGTAACACAGCCGACCCGCGATCGGTTTGCGCGATCTCGATTCCCAGCAGATCGCTGAACGGACTTAGGACGATCTCGTCCACGTCAGTACTTGAAGTGATAGACCACCGAACAGACGGTGTAATAAATCGGATAGAACAACGAGATAGCGCCTAGCGTAGGCGATGTTTCAGGGAGCTTCATCAGCATGAACGCACTCATTACACCCCAGACAACACCCAGCGAGATCGTCGACTTGCGCAGAACCTCGCTGCGCGTCGGATACAGCCAGCGCATGGGTACGAACACCATCACGACCGCGATCAGCATGACGATCATGTTCATGACCGGCGGGCTATTCAGCACCACGAAGTAGAAAGCCATGATATTCCAGTAAGATGGAAACCCCAGAAAGTAATGCTCAACGAAGCCTTTGGCGTCTGTGCGCGAAAATCCGTAGGCGCTTGCCAGCAAGACCAGCAGCACAAATCCCTCGGCTCCACGCGGCAAGATTCCCGGTTGCACCATGACCGCCGCAGGCACGATAACGTAGTTCAGGTAGTCGACGATGCTGTCGAGCATTGCACCGTCGAACCAAGGCGTGACGCGCTTGACTTCGACCGCACGTGCGAGAACGCCGTCGGTTGCATCGATGACAAGCGCGATCGTCAGGAACAAAAACACCGAGGCGTAGTCGTGAGAGAAGACCGCATTGAGCGCGAGAAAGCCGATCACAACCCCGACGGCGGTGTACATATGCACCGCGACAGCGGCAACAATACGTGCGTTACTGAAATCCTCGTTTCTCATAGTTTCGCAGCTGCCCGTCGGGGCGCATAACTAGCAAAATAAGCGCTCAACAGGCTCCCCATTCGGCCAAAATCATATCCGTAACAAGATCCGGGTTCTCCATCGGAATGAAGTGCCCGCATTGTCCAATCACTGTTAGCCGTGCGTTATCACCGAGGGCTTCCATGGTACGCGCAGCACGCGACTCGGTGAAGGCGTCGCTGAGCTCGGCGCGAACCACGTGAACCGGCACTTTGATCTTGGCGATCTCGGCCAAAGGGTTGGCCTTGACCGAGTCGCGATAAATCTTCGCTTCGATCCGTCCGGGACACAAAAGTTCAACCTCGCCGTCCGGGCGCACGAACGTCCCGTATTGGACGTAGTCGTTCAGCGCTTCGGGCTGCCAACGGTCGTAGGGAGGACGCTCGGCGTAGGAGCCGCAAATATCCGCGCGTGAATGCCAAACAAGACGGCGCCTCTCCGTTCGACGTGACATGTGGTGGTCCTCGCCGCTGGGTGGCGCGTCGTCTTCGGTCCGAAGGATGATCGGATCGAGCAACAGAAGACGACGGAACCGCACAGGCTGCGCAGCCTGTGCTAATGCGAGCATCGTAGAACCGGCTGAGAGCCCGACTCCCACGGCATCTTCTATCTCGAGTCGCCCGAGCAGCTGGATGAGGTCGTCAGCCATGAGACTCCACGCGTAACCACAATCCGGCTTCGAACTGAGGCCGTGGCCGCGCGCATCGTAGGTAAGAACGCGTCCGTCAAAGCCCGCGCGTCTCAACCGCCGGATCACTGGAACCCAGGTGCGCCCATGCAGACCCGTCGCGTGCGCAAACCACAGCACGCGCCCGCTGCCGCCGTAATCGTCAACGTGTAGGCGCAACCCATTGACCTCAACTCGCGAGGAAAGCACCTCCGGGACATGCAGGATTTGCTGGGTCATCGAGAACGCAAGAGTGTTGAGTTCGCGCGCGGGATGCAAGAGACGTGCGCTAACAATCCACCTGGGGCCACATACGGATCGGAGGCGGATAAGTGCACACGCAGCGTGCGCCCGGTAGCGTACGCGCCCATGGGACACAACACCAAAATCCAAGAGTTATTCGGACTGTCGGGCCGAACCGCCGTTGTAACCGGCGCCTCAACGGGCTTAGGCGTCGAGTTCGCGAGGGCCCTCGCCGCTGCGGGCGCAAACGTGGCGCTGATGGCGCGCAGCGCGGGCAAGCTCGGAGATGTCGCAGCGTCGATCGAGCGCGACCACGGGGTACGCGCAATCGCGCTACCGGTCGATATCACCGACCGCGAAGCCTGCAAGGAGGCTTTCGATCGAGTCGGCGCGAACCTCGAAGGTATCGACATCCTCGTAAATAACGCCGGGGTCGCTCCCACCGGGCGTGCCGAGAAACAGTGGGGCGAGAACTGGGACCGAACTTTAGAGCTCAACCTGACCGCGTTGTTCCAATGCTGCTTACTTGCCGCCGAACAAATGCGTGAACGTGGACGCGGTGGGCGCATCATCAACATCGCGTCGATCTTCGGCCATCTCGGCAGTTCTCTGTTCCGTGTAGCGGCATACGCGGCAAGCAAAGGCGGCGTCGAAAATCTCACGCGCCAACTTGCCGTCGAGTGGGCCAAGGACGAGATCACCGTGAACGCGATTGCACCCGCGTGGTTCCCGTCGGAAATGACCCACGGCAGCCTGGAGCGGCACGGCATCGAGGACGCGATGGCCAAAGGTAACCCTATGGGACGGATCGGTAGGACCGGTGAGTTGGCAGCCGCCTGCTTGTTCTTGGCCGCGCCCGCATCCAGTTATGTAACCGGGGTCGTAGTTCCCGTCGACGGCGGGTACTCGGCCTGGTGATGGCGGCTAGTAGCGGCGGTGCTTCTGCTGAGCAACCTTGGTCGCGGGCTGGTTCGATCCCGGCCATGAGACGCGGCTATACGCGCCACCACGGTTTCGGGTCGAGGCCATTACGCCGTGGCTCGGTTTCACGCCGCACATCAGAATCGTCATCCTGCCGGGACGGCTCATGTAACCTGCTGCCAATCCCGAGGCCTCACCTTCACCCCAATAGATATCGGCACGCGCCGGCCCTTTGATCGCGGCACCAGAGTCGTGGTTGAACATGAAGCGGCCGAAAGGTTCGAAACCGAGCAGTCGGCCGCTCTCGTCGACAAGCGGCTTCTCGGTCTCGACGTAGACGACCGCACCCGGGGGAACATAGCGCGGGTCAGTCGCGAGCGAGCGTCCGGCAACGAGCGGCACGCCGATCGATCCGATCGGGCCGTCTTCAGTGTCGAGTTCGACCTCACGGAAAAAGATGTAGCGTTCGTTGCGGAAAAAGATCTCTTCGCGCGTCTGCGGGTTGTTGTGCAAAAAAGCGCGCATTGAACCAGCGGACCCCTCTCCGGGACCGAGCAGACCACTATCGATCATGTAACGACCGATGCTGGTGTAGGGCTTGCCGTTACTCGCGGCGAAGTTCACGCGCAGGACACGGCCGTCATCCATCATGCGAAGCCGCCCCGAACCCTGGATGTGAAGGAAATATAGAGCGACGGGGTCGTCGACCCACGCAATCTCCAGACCCTGGTCGCGCAGCAGGCCACGTCCGTCGATCTCCGCGCGTGTCAAATACGGCATCAACTCACGCCCGCGTTTGTAGCCGAAAATCTTGCGCTCGTCTTCCGGGAAGTAGTTCATCAACCGAACCAGGGTCAGGTCATCCGGCTGCGCGTAGACCGGATACTTATAGAACTCGTCGGGCTCGCTGCGGGCACGCAGGACCGGTTCATAGTAGGCTGTGAAGCGATTCTCGTGGTTTCCGTGCCGCGGCGAGTAGGCCGTGCACTCTTGCGCCAACTTGCGATGGACGGCCGGCGCGGGAGTCTCGCTTACGATCCGGTAAAAAGCCTCGGTGCTTTTCGCGATCTGCGCGAAAGTGTAGTGGTCATTGCCGAGCGAGTAGACTGCATTTGGCTTACTGGCGACGTCGAAGTAGCGCTTGCTCGCGAGCGCGCCGCGCTTAAGGCCTACGAGGTCGAGGTCGTCGTGGGCGATCTTGAGGCGGGTGACCTCCCTATACGGAGGGGACGGCGGAGCGTGGAGCGTCACGCGTACGCCGTAGCAACCTTGCAGGGCAAACGCCGCCAAGGCGGCAACGGTTGCACCCGTCCGCTTGAGATTTCTGATCCCCATCAATGAACTCACAATCCGCACCACCACAACCACACTACCTGCGGATCATTAAAGTTTGAGCGTTCATTCTGTCGGCTGGGGTGCGGATGTCAATACACACGATCACACTCCGCGAGCGCTTCTTCTGTATCGGCCGGGCACCCTAGACGCGAGAGCTCTGCGCACAGAGCGGTAACAAGGCGGCGGACGTTCTCAGGCGTGCTCGATTCACCCATCAGTCCGATACGCAAGACCTTACCCGCGAGCGAACCCAAGCCCGCACCGATCTCGATTCCGTGTCGGTGCAGCAACGCGCCGCGTAGCGCAGCGTCGTCGAGCCCTTCGGGTACACGTACACTATTGAGCATCGGCAAACGGCTGCCTTCGGCTACAGCCGCGTCCAGACCGAGCACGGAGAGTCCAGCGATCAACGCGAGATGATTACGTTCGTGCCTTGCAAAACGTTCCGGCAAACCTTCCTCCTCCACTAAGCACAAGGCCTCGTGTAGCGCGTACACCATCGCGATAGGTGCGGTGTGGTGGTATACGCGCTCGCCCCCGAAGTAACCGCCCAGCAAACCGAGATCGAGGTACCAACTTCGAGCCGGGCTCTTGCGGGCACCAATCTTAGCCATGGCGCGTTCACTGACCGTTACCGGTGAAAGTCCCGGCGGAGCGCTTAAGCACTTCTGCGTTCCAGAGTAACAAAGGTCGACCTGCCAGGAGTCGATTTCGACATCGCAACCGGCCAAAGAAGTCACGGTATCCAGCAGGAACAGCGCATCTTTCTCGCGCGCGGCCGCAGAAATCTCTTCTACGGGCTGAAGCACACCTGTCGAGGTCTCGGCGTGCACCAGCGCAACGATCGCGGGCTTGCGGCATTGCGCGAGCGCACGACGCATGTCGTCGGGATCAATGATCTCGCCCCACGGCGCTTCCACAACGACAACATTTCCTCCTTGACGCCTTGCAACCTCGCACATTCGTGTCCCGAAGACCCCGTTGACCCCGATCACAACCTCCTCACCTTCCTCCACTGCGTTTGCCAGGCATGTCTCCATGCCCGCCGAACCGGTACCCGAAATAGGCAAGGTCATGCGGTTTGCGGTCCGGAAAACAGTGCGCAGCCTGGCCTGCACATCGTCGAGCAGTCGCAGGAAGAAGGGATCCAGATGCCCAACAATCGGCCGCGCCATCGCAGCCGAAACGCGCGGGTGGACCATCGAGGGGCCCGGACCGAGGAGCAGTCGGGTGGGCGGGTATAGCGACCTCATCGGATCCCCTTCGTAGTAGCGGGGAGTGTCTGAAACAATAGCCACGGCCTCCGGCGGCCGCAGCAGCAGTACGGATCTCCCCCCATGCCCGTCGCCTCCTCAACCCTAAACGAACTCACACGCATCGTCGGTAACGACGCGGTGGTCAAAAGCCGCGCGGGGCTCCACGTCTATGAGTGCGACGGTTACACGCTCGAAAAGGCGTGTCCGCAACTCGTCGTGCTCCCCGCCGATACCGCAGAGGTCTGCGAGGTCGTTCGCCTTCTCTCCGATTCGGGTATCGCGTTTGTCCCACGCGGTGCGGGCACAGGAGTAAGCGGTGGCTGTCTGCCGGCCGAAATTCCGGTGATGATCGGAACCAGCCGGATGAAACGCATCCGCCGCATCGACCTCGCCGAGCGCACGGCCGAGATAGAAGCGGGGATGGTCAACCTCGATCTCACCCGCGCGGTGGCCGGCGACGGCTTTTACTACGCGCCGGATCCGTCCAGCCAAAACGCATGCACCATCGGCGGTAACATTGCAGAAAACTCGGGTGGCCCGCATACGTTGAAGTACGGCGTCACCGTCAACCATTTGCTCGGGTTAGAGGTGGTATTACCCAACGGCGAATTGCTGCAGCTAGACCGAACCCCGGGGCGACCCGGCTACGACCTTAGCGGGTTCATAACCGGCGCCGAAGGAACCCTAGGGATCGTTACCGCCGCAACGGTTCGCCTGCTTCCATCCCCCGAGTCCGTTGCCACACTACTCGCGGTTTTCCCCGGCGTGCTCGAAGCCTCGCGCGCGGTCTCGCGGATCGTCGCCGCCGCAATCGTTCCCGCCGCGCTCGAGATGATGGACGCACTGGTCATTGAAGCGGTCGAAGCCGCATATAAATTCGGGTTTCCTGCCGACGCCGGCGCAGTGCTCATCATTGAGGTCGACGGTCTCGCTTGCGGACTCGACGGACACTGCGAACATATCAGTCAGGCCTGCCGCGACGAAGGCGCAAGCGAGGTGCGACGCGCAGCCGACGAAAAAGAGCGCGCGCTACTGTGGAAATCACGCAAGCGTGCGTTTGGCGCTATGGGCCGACTCGCCCCCGACTATTGTACGCAAGACGGCGTCGTGCCGCGTAGCAAGCTTCCCGAGATAGCCGAGCGCACCGCCGAGATCGGCAAGCGCCACGGCATCCGTATCGCGAACCTGATGCATGCAGGCGACGGAAACATCCACCCGCTGCTCCTATACAATGGAGAAGACAGCGCCGAGGTTGCACGTGTGCTCGAAGCGAGCCGCGAGATCTTGCAAGCGTGCCTTGAACTCGGCGGTTCCGTAACCGGCGAACACGGCATCGGTGTCGAGAAGATCGGGCTCATGACGGAGAGTTTTGGCAGTGAGGAGATCGCATCGATGTCCGAGCTGCGCTCGGTGTTTAACCCTCGCGGACTCTGTAACCCCGGTAAGATCATCCCCGACTCGCGCGCATGCGTCGAGGTTACGCGCCCGCGGCCGCGCGGGGGCGGCTAGCCAACGGAGCCCACGGGTCTAGGAACCACGGATAACGCTCATCATGTTCGCGACTGAAAGCTTCACGCCGGACAGCATTGACGAATTGTGCGCGTTCTTGCGTGACGAAGACGCTCCGCGGGTTGTCGTGCGTGGTGGGCAAACAATGATCGGTGCCGGCAACCCGCCCGAGGGCGCGCAGTGTATGCTCGATACTTCGTCGCTCGATTCCGTGGTCGAGGCGAATCCCGACGACCTGACGATCACCGTGCAAGCCGGTGCGACCCTCAGTGCGGTTAACGAAGAACTCGCACTCGCCGGACAACGCGTAGTGTTGGATTCTCCCGGACCGGGCGCGACAATCGGCGGCATCCTCGCGACCGACCGTCCGGGGTCATTCGGCTACGGTTTCGGCGGAGCACGCGATCGCGTGCTCGGGATGACCGTGGTCGATGGACGCGGGCGCTCGCTGAGTTACGGTGGACGCGTCGTCAAGAACGTATCTGGCTATGACTGCGCGAAGCTGTTCGTGGGCAGCTACGGAACGATCGGCGCAATCACCGAAACCACGCTGCGCACGCACCCACTGCCGGAGACAGCCTTCCACCTTACTTTCTCTTTCAGCTCTGTGCGCGAAGCCGAGGGCTTTCGACACCGGGCCGGTGCGAGCCCTTTCGCTCCAGTCTACTTCGACTTCGTGCGCCGCCACGCGACCCGGTGGGACTTGCACTTGGGTTCAGAAGGCACGGCGATCGAGACCGGCGCACAAAGACTGGGCCTCGAACGCATCGCCGGAAAGGCGGCGAAGACAGAACAGGTCGGGACTACGCAGGCCGCTCCTACGCGCGATTGTCGCCGAAGCGACTGCGGCGACATCGCGCCCGCACCAGTCGGCCACGCCATGCGCCTCCGAATCGGAGTCGCAGCGAAACGTGTGCTCGGTTTCTGCGAGACAATGATCGTAGACGATGCAAGTTTTGGCGACGATGAAGTCACCGAGATCCGTGGCCACTTGGGATCGGGAGTTGCCGTTATCACGCTGGGCGCCCACGTCGCTGCTGCTCGTGCACGCAGCCTAGTGCTTGGTTGGCGCGAGGCTGCGCAAGCAGAAGGGGGCTATGCTGCCATCGAAGACTTCGGCCCGCAAGTACCCGATGCACTCGACGCATGGGGTGCTCCGCCCGCAGGCATCGAGTTCATGAGACAAATCAAAAACACCTACGATCCCCGGCGGCTGCTTGCGCCCGGCCGTTTCGTCGGCGGAATCTGAACGGCGAGCCCTGAAAGATGGAAGACCTCGGCCTCCCCTGTGTCCACTGCGGACTTTGCTTGAACACCTGCCCGACGTACCGCGTACTCGGAACCGAAGCCGATTCACCGCGCGGACGTATTTACATTATGGAAGCCGTGAAACGCGGCGCACTCGAGCTCGATGCCGACGCGCGCGCCCATCTCGACGCTTGCCTCGGTTGCCTGGCGTGTGAAACCGCTTGCCCCTCGGGCGTCAGCTACGGCGCACGCATCGAGGAATTCCGTCCACAGTTGCGTGAAGGCATGCTCGCACAGCTACGCTACAAGTTTATCGATGCAACTGCGGTGCGCGGACGTGGACTCGATTTCGCCCTCGGTTTCGCGCGGCTGATGGACTCGGCGGGTCTGGAACGCCTGCGCCGCTACCTGCCTGCACTCGACGTATTGCCGGGGCGTACCTCCGAAACCACGCGCGGGACAACGTGTGCGGACCTGTCACCGTTGATGCGAAGCAGCGTCGCTGCGCCCACAACCCCGCGCCTACGCGTTGGCTTACTTACCGGCTGCGCATCCGACCGGATGCTTCCCGAGATCAATCGTGACTGCGTCGAAGTGCTGCACCGCAACGGGATCGCCGTGATCGACGTGCAAGGGCAAGGCTGTTGTGGCGCACTTTCGCTTCATGCCGGCGACGCGATCAACGCCAAGCGCTTAGCCCGCGCGAACGCACGCGCGTTCGCGTCAAGCAACCTCGACTTCGTCGTAACCACAGCGGCGGGTTGCACAGCAACGCAGCGCGATAGCGCGCGCCTCCTTCATGGTGCGGATAGCGGTCTCGGCGAACGAACGCGCGACGTCTGCGAACTGCTTGTCGAGGCAGGCTTCAAACTGCCCGCCAACACGGTAGGCCGCGGCACCAACGTCGCCTACCACGACGCGTGTCATCTGGCGCACGGCTGCTCGATCACCGATGCACCACGCGCCGTGGTAGCAGCCGCGACCGGTCGCCCACCCACAGACCTCGGCGAGAACGAGGTCTGTTGCGGCAGCGCCGGTAGCTACAACATCGAGCATCCGCTCATGGGACGTAGGCTCGGTGACCGTAAGGCCGAACTCGTAGATCAGGCCGGAATCGATCTGCTCGCGGTCGGAAACGCCGGCTGCATTCTGCAGATCACGAGATCGCTGCGCGCACGCGCGATGCCGACGCGGGTGGTTCACCCGGTGCAGCTGCTTGCCGACGCTTACCGTGCCTCGGAGTCGATTCTCGGTTCCTGACACGCGGTTTCGCCGGGCTGATCAGCCGTAGAAATTTCCTAGTCCGAGATGCAGCGGGCAACATTCCCCTTTTCTACACAGTCGAAAACACTCCGCAGCGAGTCGTCGCCGAATTGCAGATCCAACCGCACGGCGCCAACACCGAGGGCGCGTCAGACCGAGCGCAAAGGTGGGCCGATAGAGTCGATGCGGGTTTCCAGGCTGCCGAGCTTGTCGACCAGCTCGAACACCGCCTTACGGGTTTCCGCGTCACCGACACTCGCCAGCACTTGCTCGAGTTCGATGATCCGCGACTGCAAAAGAACCAGTTCGCCTTGGCCACGCTCGCGCGAGATGCGATCGATACGAACTTCGAGATCGTCGAGGCGTTCGTCGAGTTCTGCAAGCTGGCCCAGGGAGGCAACGCCGAGAAAAATGTAGACCTCTTCGATCCACGGCGCCGGGTCGAGCTTGTAGCGGATATCGTCGGCTACGTCGGCGAGTTCGCCTGAAAGGCGATACGCGCGGTTGCCGACCACGGAAAGCAAACCACCGAGAGTGCGGCGCCCGCTTTCGAGCTTAGAGGTGAGCTTGCGAGCGTAGTCCCAGGCCAGCGTCTCGGATACTTGCTGGCCTTGATCGGACACCTCCGACCACACCCCTTCAATGGGATCGTTGTCGTTGTCCATCACCACCGGCTCCTCCTGACCCCCCAAACTACGTGGTACCGCGCGGATCAGCCACGCAGCCATAACCCTTGCGGCACGACTTTAAGAGTTTAGCGTTGTTGGGCCGGGTCAGGCAAGTCGCGTTACGCACCGAATTTAGCGCCACGTAGATAAGAAGGTCGCTAGTGCCGCACGAATATGTGCAACCACCTCCAGCGCAACTACACCGCGAACAGCTCACTTTCGCGCGGATATACGCGACGCGGCACAGATTGTGCTCGAATATCCGGCCCAGGCAGACTATCCTGCAGATGTTCGTGCTCTCGCGCGAATGGAGTACCCCTTGGCAAAACCAGTGCGACATGAGCGCGAGTCGCTGGACGACGCGCTCGATTCGATCCTCGAGGCCTACGGCCCGACGGGTCTGGACCAACGGGGCGCGAGAGTGCTCAAGACACTGCTCGCCGAAACCCTGGCGCTGACCCACGCGGGTGCAGACTTAGGCGACCTCAAGCTGGTTGCGACGGCTTTCAGCGAGATCCGTGACGCGCTGGATCGGTTCGCGCCTTACAAAGGCACACGCAAAGTCACCGTGTTCGGCTCGGCACGATCGCCCCGCGAGAGCGAAGACTACCGGGTAGCGGAAGAATTCGGGCGTCGGATAGCCGAGAAAGGTTTTATGGTCATCACCGGGGCTGGGCCCGGGATCATGGAGGCCGGCCATCGCGGTGCGGGCCGCGACAAAAGCTTCGGCGTAAACATCAAGCTGCCGTTTGAACAGAGTGCCAACGAAATCATCGTCGGCGACGACAAGCTGATGGAGTTCAAATACTTCTTCACGCGAAAGCTGTTCTTCGTCAAAGAAGCCTCGGCAATCGTCATGTTCCCCGGTGGCTTCGGCACACACGATGAAATGTTCGAGTGCCTCACACTGATCCAAACCGGCAAAGCGCAAATGATGCCGGTGATCTGCGTCGACTCTCCAAAGGGTACGTTCTGGAAGACGTGGGACCGTTACGTGCGCGAGCATCTCCTACGCAAGGGCCTGATCAGTGACGTCGACCTCGATCTCTACAGCGTCACTGACGACCTCGACGCCGCCGTCAACGAGATCACAAATTTCTATAGCAACTACCACTCCGAGCGCTTCGTTCGCGACCGGCTCGTACTGCGGATCAACGAACCCCTCAGCCAAGAACGCCTCGATACTTTGTCGGTCGAGTTCCATGATCTCTGCGATAACAAACCGATCGTGCAGCGCGGGCCCCTGCGCGAAGAATCCGACGAACCCGATCTCACGGGGCTCACCCGCTTGATGCTCGCGTTCGACCGCGGCGATGCAGGCAAGAGCTACGGCCGGCTGCGGCGCATGATCGACGCGATCAACAACTCGAACCGCTGACCCTATACTCCCACGGCAGGCGCTCCGTGTGCATTGCTCTGTTCACCTCGCTACCCTTTCGGCGAAGCGGAAAGGGTAGCGACGGGGCGGCGGCATAAAGTGCATCGAGAATCTGAGGATACGCGGGTATGCGACTACGCCGGCGAAAGATCCTAGCGCGCAGCAGCCCGCTGCGGTTCGTGGTTCGAACGGGACTCGATCTGCCGCTCGCGGGTGCGCCCGAGCAACGCATCGACCAGGGACCGCTCATCGAGTCGGTTGCGCTCATTGCCGACGACTACATCGGCATGCGTGCTTCGCTAACAGTGCGCAAGGGAGACGCGGTCGCGCTCGGCCAGCCGCTGTTTGAGGATCGCAGAAACCCTGGTGTGATCTTCACCTCGCCCGGCTCGGGAACAGTCGAGGCGGTTCACCGTGGCGAGCGGCGCACGCTCGAGTCGGTCGTTGTGCGACTCGGCGGCGACGACGAGGTAAGCTTCCGCGCACACTCGCGCGATGAGCTTAACAGACTCGGTACCGCCGGCATCCGCGAGCAGCTCATCGCCTCGGGCCAATGGACCGCTTTTCGCACGAGGCCGTTTGGTAGGGTGCCGCCGCAAGCCACGCTTCCGGATGCACTTTTCGTCACCGCCATCGACACCAATCCTCTGGCGCCCTCTCCGCAGGTCGTCATCGACGCTTACCGCGATGCGTTCGTCGATGGTATCACCGTCGTCTCCAGAATGGTCGAAGGGCCGGTGTTCCTGTGTGCGGCTGTCGGTGCCGAGATCCCCGTCGGGGATTCCGACAACGTAGAGTTTGCACAGTTCGCGGGACCTCACCCGGCGGGCCTCGTCGGCACACACATACACTGCCTCTCTCCGGTCGGATCCGAGCGGACCGTCTGGTACGTGGGCTACCAGGACATCATCGCGATCGGGTATTTGTTCACTTCAGGCCGCCTCTGGACCGAGCGCGTGGTCTCACTGGCGGGGCCGGTGGTCGCGCGACCGCGGCTCGTCACCGCAAGACTCGGCGCGAGCACTGCCGACGTCACCCACGGCGAGTTAGAGGACGTGGATTGCCGGGTGATTTCCGGCTCGGTCCTGGCTGGGCGTACCGCCTCGGGCACACGAGGCTACCTCGGGCGGTATCACCAACAGATCTGTGCTCTTCCCGAACGCCGCGGCTCGCGCAGCCTCGGCGATCGCAGCGACGGTGCCGGCTATTCCTGCTACGGGCCGATCGAGTCGCGAGGTGATCGTCGCTCGTTCACGACCTCGCTCCACGGTAACAGGCGGCCGATGCTTCCGGTCGACGCGTTCGAACGCGTGATGCCGCTCGACATCCTCGCCGCGGCTTTGCTTCGCGCGCTGCTCGTCGGTGACGCCGAGACGGCCGAAGCGCTCGGTTGTCTCGAACTCGAAGAGGAAGACCTCGCTCTGTGCACGTTCGTATGCCCGGGAAAGAACGAGTACGGCGCGTTGCTGCGATCGGCGCTTGCCGAACTCGACGGACGGCCATGAAGACCGGTCTGCGCAGCCAATTGCAGCGTCTGGTCTCGCGCCGGACCGGCCGGACGACACTGGATAAACAACACGACCAAGCCGACACCGGTTCAGGGCCCTTGCATTACAGACCGGCCGAGTTCACCGACCGTGCACCGCACGTACGCGATGCTTTCAACTTCTCACGCTGGATGTGGTTGCTCACGGCAGCGCTGGTCCCCGCGCTGTTTGTCGGCCTCTACAACACCGGCTACCAGGTGGGTGAGGCCCTGAGGTCTCTCGGCACCGACGCAACGCTGCTCGGACACGGCTCTTTGCTCGCGAGCATCGGCCTGTCTGCCGAGTCGCCGGGTGTTTTGGGCTCGGCGGTGGTCGGCCTGGTTTATTTTGTGCCGGTCTATCTCGTTGCGCTGCTCATCGGCGGTGGTTGGGAGCACCTGTTCGCCGTCATGCGTGGTCGTAACCGCGTGGAAGGCGTCGCGCTCACGACGCTGTTGTTTGCATTGAGCTTACCGCCGACCGTTCCGCTTTGGCAGGTCGCAGTCGGCATGAGCTTCGGCGTTGTCCTGGGTAAGGAGGTATTCGGCGGCACCGGTAAGACTTTTCTCAATCCGGCTTTGGTCGGCCTGGTGTTTTTGTACTTCGCGTATCCCGACACAATGAGAAACAGCTCGGTGTGGGTTCCTGTTGCGGGCTGGGCAGACGGCGCGCTTCTCGATCGAATGGCCAGCGGCGGCATCGAGGCGCTCGAGGCTTCGGGCATCACCTGGCTCGACTCGTTCTTCGGATGGACACCCGGCGCGTTCGGCGACCGGTCGGCTGCCGCATGTGTTGTCGGAGCAGTGCTGTTGGTGTCCATGCGAGTCGTATCCTGGCGGATCTTGGCCGGGGGCGTCCTTGGCTTGGCCGTGGCCGCCGTCGCTTTCGGTAGCTTTGCATCCGGTCTCGTACCACTGGCCGATCTGGCCTGGTATTGGCATGTAACACTCGGCAGCTTCGCGTTCGGGTTGGTGTTCTTCGCCACCGACCCGGTGACGGCGCCCCTGACCGACGCGGGGCGGTGGATCTACGGGATGCTGATCGGCGCAATGACGGTGATCATCCGAGCCGCCAACGCAACGCACAGCGACGGCGTGATGCTGGCCATCCTGCTCGGCAACGTCTCAGCTCCCCTGATCGACCATTTTGTAGTACGCGCGAACGTACGCAGGCGAGCACGACGCCATGGCTAACGGCGACACGCATCGACAGCCGCGTTCGTGGCCGGTGCGGCAGGTGAGGCGAATCCTCGATCTGCCCAATGACGATCTGCGCAAGACCCTGCTCGTCACGCTCGCCGTCTGCCTCGTTTGTTCAGTGTTAGTGTCGTTCACCGCGGTTTCGCTCAGACCGCTGCAGACCGCCTACCGTGAGGGCGAGCGCAAACAGTACATGACGGCTATCCTGGACGCCGTCCCCGGAATCTCCGACCTCGTCGAGGGGATGGACCCGGCGGGTCTCGAGGAGCGGATCGTCGATCTCGCAACCGGCACCTACGCCGACTCGATCGACCCGCGAGCCTACGATCAGCGCCGCGCGGCACAGGACCCCTCCATGAGCACGGAGCTGCCGAAGGATCGCGACGTGGCGTTCATCGGCCGACGAGCGAACTACGCAACCGTGTACATTTTGCGACGCCGGGGAAGCATCGAACTCGTCATCCTACCCGTCCACGGCAGCGGCTATGCGTCTACGTTGTACGGCTATCTCGCACTCGAGGGCGACGGCCAAACGGTAAGGGCGCTCACCTTCTACGAACAAGGGGAAACGCCGGGACTGGGTGCACTGGTTACCAACGCGGATTGGCAGGCCAAGTGGCAAGGCAAGCGCGTCCGCGACGCGAGCGGGCGCATACGCGTTCGTGTCGCTTCGGGCAAAGTCGATCCGGCCGCCGACGAAGCCCTTTACGAGGTGGACGCGATCTCGGGGGCCACGGTCACCAGCCAGGGAGTCTCGCGCCTGCTGCAGTTCTGGTTGGGTGACGACGGCTTCGGTCCCTACCTACAGCGACTGTCAAAGCGAAGAGGTTGACGATGAAAAACGAGGCGGCGAAAGCCCTATTGCACCCGCTGATCGACGATAACCCGGTCACCGTACAGATCCTCGGAGTGTGTTCGGCGTTGGCGGTGACGAAGTCCTTGTCGACCGCGTTGGTGATGTGCGTCGCGCTCACGTCCGTGCTGATCCTCGCGAGCACCACGATCAGCATCATCCGCCGCCACATAGCCCACAACGTCCGACTCATCGTTCAGATCACGATCATCGCTTCGTTGGTGATCGTCGTCGACCAGCTGATGATGGCGTTCGCTTACGGGATGAGTAAGCAGCTCTCGGTCTTCGTCGGCTTGATCGTCACTAACTGCATCGTACTCGGTCGCGCCGAAACTTTCGCAATGAACAATCGCCCGGGCTTGAGTGCGCTCGACGGCCTCGGCAACGGCGTAGGTTACAGCCTGGTCTTGATCACCGTGGGCACCGTCCGTGAGCTGGCCGGGTCCGGTACCCTGCTTGGGGTTGTGGTTCTACCATTGACGGCCGACGGTGGGTGGTTTGTGCCGATGCAACTGATGCTGTTGCCTCCAAGCGCCTTCTTCATCATCGGTCTGCTCATCTGGGCGATCCGTTCTTGGCGGGCCGAACAGGTCGAGGTGCCGGAGTACAGAGTCGCGCGCGCAGAGGAACCCCCGGGGAGCACGCAGCAATGGACCATCTGACGCTGTTCTTCGAGGCGGCCTTCATCCAGAATCTCGCGCTCACGTTCTTTCTAGGGATGTGCATGTTCCTTGCCGTCTCCAAGCGTATGGACACCGCGCTCGGCTTCGGTCTCGCAGTGTTCGTCGTGCAAACCGTCACGGTGCCGGTCAATCACCTGATTCACCAGCATCTGCTGCGCAGCGGCGCACTTGCATGGGCCGGCTTGAGCGAAGTCGATCTGAGTTTTCTCGGCCTTATCACCTACGTCGGCGTGATCGCAGCGATGGTCCAAGTGATGGAAATGGTGCTCGAGCGCTACGCTCCCGCGCTCGCCCGCTCCTTCGGGATCTTCCTGCCGCTGCTGACCGTCAATTGCGCAATCCTCGGAGGCTCGCTGTTCATGGTGCAGCGCGACTACTCGTTCTCGCAGAGCGTCGTTTACGGCGCGGGTAGCGGATTCGGCTGGGCCATCGCGATTGCGTTGCTCGCCGGAGTGCGCGAGCGGCTCAAGTACGCCGATCCGCCGGCCGGTCTGCGTGGACTCGGTCTCACCTTCATCGTGGTCGGATTGATCTCGCTGGCCTTCATGGCGTTCCCCGGGATCCGCACAGGATAGGACGGACACATGCTCGAGATCAGCATAGGGGTGGCCGTCTTCACGACGATCATTTGCGGCTTGGTGCTGCTGATCCTCGCCGCGGGCGCCCTGCTCGCCCCGACCGGTGAAGTTAGGGTACGGTTGAACGAAGGCCGTCTGTTGACCGCGCAGGCAGGGCGCAAACTTCTGGCCGCGCTGGCCGAACAAGGCATTCATTTGCCGTCGGCCTGCGGCGGACGCGGCACCTGTGGGCAGTGCGTGGTCACTGTCCAGGAGGGCGCGGAGGGACCACTCGCGCTCGAGACCTCGCTCTTGCCCAGGCAGGCGTTGATCGAGGGCGCACGGCTCGCCTGCCAGCTCACGCTTCGCCGCGATCTCGCGGTATCGGTTCCGAGCGAGATCCTCGGCGTGAAGAAGCTCGTCTGTACGGTGCGCTCCACCCGCAACGTGGCGACCTTGATGAAGGAGCTGGTAGTGGATCTCCCCACCGGCGAAGAGCTCGATTTTCGTGCGGGCGCTTTCGTCCAGGTGACATGCCCGCCGCACCGGACCGCTTTTGCCGACTTCGACGTCGGCATTGATTACAGCGGGGAATGGACGCGTCTCGACCTGTGGAGGCATGCGGTCACGTCGGTCACTGAGACGACCCGTGCGTACTCGATCGCTTCGCCGCCGAGCGAGCGAGGCGTTCTTCGGTTGATCATTCGCATCGCGACCCCGCCGCCGGGGGCGCCCGACACGGTGCCCCCCGGTATCGTCTCCTCGTATCTGTTCGGCCTGAAACCAGGTGACACAATCGAGATCAGCGGACCTTACGGCACGTTTGCCGTTGCCGATCGCGAGCGCGAGATCGTATTCGTGGGGGGTGGCGCAGGCATGGCGCCGATGCACTCGATGATCTTCGACCAGCTCGAGCGTTTGCGAACGACGCGCAAGATCACTTTTTGGTATGGGGCCCGGAACTTGCGGGAGTTGTTTTACCAAGAGGAATTCGAGCGTCTGCAGACCGAACATGAGAACTTTCGGTGGACCGCGGCATTGTCGGAACCCGGCGCGGAGGATAACTGGCCCGGTGAACGCGGGTTCGTTCACGAGGTTCTCTACAAGCGGCACCTTGCCGATCACCCAGCACCGGAGGAGTGTGACTACTACCTGTGCGGACCACCAATGATGATCAAGGCGGTCCTCCGTATGCTGGATCGGCTCGGCGTCGACCAAGATGATATTCACTTCGACGACTTCGGAACCTGACCGTGATGCGGATCCATAGTTTCATCGTGTGCCTCGTGACCGTCATAGCCTTCGGCGGCGATGCGGCCGCGGCTGCGCAGACCAACATCTCCGGGTCGACTATGGGCACGACCTACAGTGTGATGCTGGCGGCGCTGCCCGTCGGAATCGACCAAGACCGTTTGCACGGCGAGCTTGACGAGATCCTCGATCGCGTAGACGCGCAGATGTCGACGTACCGGGACGACTCCGAAGTCTCCCGCTTCAACGCATCATCGTCGACCGCGTGGTTTCCGGTCTCGGCTGCTACGCGCGAGGTGGTCGCAGAGGCTCGACACGTCGGCCTTCTGTCGCACGGCGCATTCGATCTGACGGTTGTCCCGCTCGTTGAGTTGTGGGGGATCGGTCGACGTATCGCACCGACACCGCTACCCTCGGACGAAGCGATCCGCCGGGCCGCCGTGCCCGTCGGCTTCTCGAAGGTCGAGACACGGAAAGGGAGCCCGGCAATACGCAAGCAGCGTTCCGACATGCGCATCGACCTCTCCGCCATCGCGAAAGGCTTCGCCGTCGATCGCCTGGCCACGCATCTGGAGTCTCGGGGCATCGAGGACTATCTGGTCGAGATCGGTGGAGAGCTTCGCGTGGGCGGGACGAGCCCGGCGGGAGGGGCGTGGCGAGTCGCTATCGAACGACCCTCCGGCGAGCCGTTAACGGCGCAAACCGTGGTGGCGCTCACCTCGGGTGCCGTAGCCACCTCCGGTGACTATCGCGCCTACTTCGAGCATGGCGGCCGACGTTACTCTCACATCATCGATCCGCGGACGGGCCGTCCGGTTGCTCACGAACTCGTCTCGGTAACCGTCGTTGATCGCTCCGCGATGCGTGCCGATGCCTATGCCACTGCGCTACTGGTGTTGGGGCCGCGGGCGGGTCTGGTTCTGGCCGCTCAACAAGGGCTGGCCGCGTTGTTCGTATCGAGGGAACGAGATGGGTTCATACAGGTCAGTACGCCGCAGTTCGAACAACACGTGATCCACTGATGGAGGTGTCGATGAGTACTCTCGTTCTCAGCGTGGTAGTGGTCGCTGTCTCGATGGCCGTGATGGCTGTCGGCGTCTTGTTCGGAAGGAGTGCGCTACGCTCGGGCTGCCACTGCCTTGCGACCGGGGACGCTGCGGCGATCGAGTGCGAAGGCTGCCTACGATCCACCGCAGGGAAGAGAATCACGCGGAGGTAGGCGACATGAAATCGACACGCACTGCACGCGACTACATGGCGAATGACGTGGTCGTCTTGAAGCCGGATACTGAGCTCCACCGGGCGATGCGGGTGCTGCTCGACAACAATATCTCGGGCGCGCCGGTCGTCGACGGGCAGGGCAACCTCGTCGGTCTCTTGACCGAGAAGGACTGCTTCAAGGCCGCGTTCGAGGCGAGTTACCACAAGGAGCTCACCGGTGCTGTTTCGCAGTACATGAGCACACCTGTCGAGACGATCGATGCTGAGACCGACATCGTCGAGGTCGTCGAACACTTCTTGCGTGACCGGTACCGACGCTTCCCCGTCGTCGCCGACGGCCGGCTGGTCGGGCAGATCAGCAGACGCGACGTGCTGCGTGCACTCGAGGACCTTTGGTAGAGCGCTGTAGTCCGGGCACCCCATGGCTGCAGCGGTCAGGGCGTATCCGACAACAAGGAAAAAGCTTCCGTTGCTTCACCATCTGACTCAGCACTGGCTATTCTTCACTGCAGCGATTGACCTTGTGGTGGCCATTGTCGCTTCGGCACACGTGGTGCTAACCAAGCGAGACTCGCGTGCAGCCATCGCCTGGGTCGGCTTGATTTGGTTGGCACCGCTGGTTGGAGCGCTGCTATACCTCTGGCTGGGAATCAATCGCATTCAGCGTCGGGGTCGTCTGCTGCGTCGGGGTCACAAGTACTCCGGTCCAACTCTGCATCAGGAAATCTGTTCCCAAGGAATCCTTGATGACACATTCGGTCCAACCGGTGCGCATCTCCGTTCCTTAGTGACCCTCACAGGCGAGATTACACAACGGCCGCTACTGGCAGGCAACCACATCGTTCCTCTGCTGGACGGCGACGAGGCATTTCCAGCCATGCTAAAGGCGATCGAGGAAGCCACAAAAAGCGTCTCGCTCAGCACATACATTTTCGATTACGACAGGACCGGTAGAAGGTTCCTCGACGTCTTGCAGCGGGCCGTCTCTCGAAACGTGGAGGTTCGCGTTCTAATCGACGATATGGGGGCGCGCTACAGTTGGCCAAGGATGACGCCGGCCCTGCGCAGGGCCGGAATTACTTGTGCGACGTTCATGCCTCCGACCATTCCCTGGAGGTTCCAATATTCGAACCTGAGGACTCATCGTAAGACGCTGGTGGTGGACGGAACAGTCGGCTTTACCGGAGGAATCAACATCCGTGACGGCCATTGTTCGGCATCCCTGCCACGACATCCGGTGCGCGATCTTCACGTTCGCGTGGAAGGGCCGGTTGTATCGCAGATTCAGGAAGTCTTTGCAGATGACTGGCTTTTTTGCACAGGAGAGGTCCTGCAAGGGGAGGTGTGGTTTCCGCAAATCGCGGCGCAGGGGAATATTTTGGCAAGGGGCATTCCGGATGGTCCCGACGCGAATTTCGAGAGCTTTCGCCTCGCGCTGCTTGGTGCGATCGCATGCGCGGAGTCTTCGATTCGCGTGGTGACTCCCTATTTTCTGCCGGATGCTTCGTTGATCACAGCTCTGAATGTTGCGGCATTGCGCGGTATCACTGTTGATCTCGTTTTGCCGGGGGAGAACAATATTGCGTTGGTTAAATGGGCATCGACGTCGTTGTTGTGGCAAGTCGTTGAACGAGGATGTCGTGTCTGGATTTCACCTCCGCCATTCGATCACGCAAAAATTATGGTCGTCGATGATCTCGTTTCTTTTGTCGGATCTTCGAACTGGGACCCGCGTAGTCTTCGGCTGAACTTCGAGTTCAACTTGGAGTGCTACGATCGAACGCTCGCGGCCGGCCTCACGGCCGTCATTCAGGCACGGATACGTTCCGCCCGCCGTATGACTCTCGAGGAACTGGACGGGAGGTCTTTGCCGATCAGGTTGCGTGACGGCATCGCAAAGCTTGCGTCACCGTATCTGTAGCTTCATCGGCGGCTGAGGGCTCGGCTCAGAATCCGCTCTAGGGAGTTTCAGCACACTACGCGGTGGAGGCTAAGACTGACATCGTCGAGGTTGTCGAACACCTCTTGCACGACCGCTATCGACGCTTCCCCGTCGTCGCCGACGGCCGGTTGGCTGGGCGGATCAGCAGGCGCGACGTGCTGCGTGCACTCAAGGACCTTTCGTAGAGCGCTGCCCCCGGGGCTCGCCATGACTACACAGATGGGTTAATCCCTGCCTATGGAGCGGCGGGTCATCGACATACTACTGAAGCTTGGAAGCCGGCCTGCGTCTGCGCTACTCGTCGTCGGTTGCGCGTTCCTGGTCGCAACCGGCTGCAGTAGTGGAGACGGAAGACGCGACGAAAGCCCCGCGGGCCTCTTTAATCCGGGAGACCGCAACTCGGCGTTCTATGAAATCGACTTCGGATTGACTGGGCAGGTCGCAGGCCGCCTCGGTGCTGCTCATTTCACAGTCATTTGGAGCGGCCAGGGTTCTGACGAGTACTCTTTTTCATCGAGTAACTGCCGCGCTCGCATCGTCGATTCCCTGTCGGTGTTCGACACCGTCCAAACCGATAACGATGACAATGACGACCTGGAAGACGGTTACGACCCGCTGTTCCGCCAAGGCACCGTTAATGTCAACCTCAGCGTAACCGACGGGTTCCCAGTCGGAGTCCCGCTTGCGTCTTGTGTCGTGCTTGCATCCGCGCGCCCCGAAACCGGCGAATTTTCCCTCGTTGTTCACGATGCATCCGACGCGCAGGGCATAAGACTCGCAGCCCTACCGCAACTTGCCGTGCTCGGCATCGTCCCCAACGACGAGGCGGACAGCGAGGCGGGCGATTCTCCTCCGGTCCCGTACACAGAAACCTACGACTTAGTGTTGCGGGTTGAGGGTTCTCATCAAGACCTCGGAGCGCTTCAGTTCGAAGTTTACGCGCGTCATCTTGCGGGTGGGTTCGTGGGCCTCGGTGACTCTGTCGGGTGCCGTTCGGCGCTGAAGAATGCTTTGGCGGCGTTCAACAATCGCAACGGTACGCTCCGCGCCGGTTTTATCGCCGTGGACGGCGTTGCCGTACCTTCCGACCTGGCCGTTTGCCGCTACCGGGGCAGACCCGGCATCAGCCTGGATGATTTTCTCGCCGTAGTGTCCGACTCGTCGGACACGGACAGTGGGCCTGTACGGCCGCCGCCGATCGTCAGAGTGTCCGACGTACGCACCGTCGAGTAGCGCAGACCGCACCGATCACGCTACACTCCGGAGCCGTCGCGCTGCTAACCAAACCGCCCGAGCAAGGCGGCGAGCTCGCGAAGACTTTCGATCGAATGTTCGCTGTCTTCGGCTACGGGGCCGATGCCGACGAACGGCATTGCCGCGGCTTGTGCGCTTGCGGCGTCGCTGGCTTGGTCGCCGACAAATATTGCTTCGCTAGCTTTGAGGCCGAACTCCTGGGTGCAGGCGAGCAGCATATCGGGATAAGGCTTGGGGCGAAGCTCTCCGCGGGCGCCGACCGCGAAGTCGAACAATTCGCCCAACCCGAACCGCTTGAGTAACTCATCGAAGGTTGAGCTACGATTGGTCGCCATCGCGATCTTTTGGCCGTGGTCCTCGCGTAGCTCGGCCAGTACTTCATAGAGGTGCTCACGCGGCTGCATCATATCGAAAAAAGGATCGTAGGATGTCTTACGCGCCGCCTCCCGGACGCGCGTGAGGAGCTCCAGATCGTCACCGAAGTAGTGCTTAAAGAGATCGACCGACGCCATCGCGTGCGCGGCGACCTCGCCCCCGGCGGGTAACGGCGGAGCACCGGCCGAACGCAACACTTCTTCGTAGAACGACACGTTCGCGTGGTCGGAGTGAAACATCACACCGTCACAATCGAAGATTACTGCTTTGATCGCCATCGTAGAGTTACCGAATGTAGGACCGGTTAGAGTTCGGCTGCGACGATCTTGTTCAGACGCGCACGCCACGAGGCGTTGCGCGTCTCGCGCTCATCGGTCGAGATCGCGGGCACAAAGGTCGCGTCGGGATGCCAAAGCCGCCCGACTTCATCGATGTCACTCCATACACCCGCACCCAAACCTGCCAGTAATGCGGCACCCAGGGCGGCGCCGTCGCGTACGGGTGAGCGTTCAATCGGGATCCCAATCAGGTCGGCCTGGGCCTGCAGTAAGAATTGGTTCGCACTGGCGCCACCGTCGGCGCGCACAACAGCCGGTGGCTCGGACAACGCCTGCCAAACCGCCGCGCCCGCGTCGGCGATGCGATGCGCAACGCCTTCGAGCACCGCGCGAACTATCTCGGCCTTACCGCTTCCACGCGAAAGCCCGCCGATCAGAGCCCGCGCTTCAGGTCTTTGTTCCGGGGTGCCGAGTCCTTGAAACGCCGGCACCGCCCACACGCCCGAATCAGCGGCTGCGCCGGCCGCAATGTCGGAGGTTTCGGCTGCGTCGGTGACGGCGCCGAGTCCATCGCGCAGCCACTGAATGGCAGCACCTGCGGTGATCACTTGGCCTTCGACGCAGAACGCGACTTGTTCCCCGAGCTTCCATGCAACGAGTGGAAAGGTCCCCGGACCGCCCATCGCAACCTGGTCGCCGGAATGCGCGTTCACCGAGGCAGAGGTCCCATAGCTGATCTTGGCCGCCCCGTGGGTGTGACAACCCAAACCGAACAACGAGGATTGTTGGTCGGCGCAAATCGCAGCGATCGGAATCTTTGCGCCGAAGACTTCTCTGCTGGTGACCGCAAGCTCACCGCTCGAATCTGCGAGATCGGGAAGCCACGCGCGCTCCAACCCCAGCACATCCAGAATTGCGTCGTCCCAATCGGCCCTAAAATGCGCGTACATACCGGTCGAACTGGCGTTACTGTGCTCGCTCACGTGGATTCCGCCGGACAGGCGCGCAACCAACCAACTGTCGGGCGTACCGAGTCGGATAGATCCGTTTCTCGCCGCAGCCGCCGCTTCGTCGATGTTGCGGACAATCCACTCGGCTTTACTCGCGGCCATCATCGACTGAACGAAAAAGCCTTGCGCACCGAGTTCGTCGCAACGGGCGGCGCCGCGCGTGTCTTGCCAATTTATGATCGGCGAAAGCTCGCGAACCTTGTCGTCCCAAGCCACGATCGAAGAACGCTGATTGGAAATCCCGATTGCGCGTAGATCCACGGGCCTAATCCCCGCCGCCTCGAGGGCATCGCCGATCGCCGCTTGCACACTCTCCCAAGTCGAGTCGGCGGGCTGTTCAACCCAGCCGGGCTTAGGATACACCGTGCGAACCTCTCGCGACCCGGTACCGCGTACGGCAGCCTTGTCGTCAAAGACAAGCGCTTTGACTCCCGTTGTACCGAGATCGATCGCGAGCAGGAGGTCAGGCATCCAGAAGTGCCCCCGGGTTCATGATGTTGTCAGGATCAAAGGCGCGCTTGAGTGCCACCAAGAGATCGTGGGCACCGCCGAGTTCTTTCTTCAGCCACTCTTTGCGCATGCGGCCGATACCGTGGTGATGCGCAATCGTGCCACCGTGTTCGTGGGTTGCGTCAAGGATGGTGTCCCACGCCTGGTCATAGAGTTTCAGGCGGTCGGCCATCTCTTCCTTCGCACCTGCGAACGTAAAATAAATGTTCGCACCCTGAGTGTAGGAGTGTGAGATATGCCCGGAGACCACCAGCATACCGTCGAGCGCACTACCGCGCTCAACCACAGCCTCCCAGAGCGGAACCAGCTTTTCCCAGCTCGCCGCGATCTCGATGGTGTCGGCGACCAACCCCTGGTCGAGTAGGCTCTCGAACGTCGGAACGTCGTTTCGGTGGTCGATCCAGCTTTTTACGGGTTCGTCACCGTGGTCGGTGCCCCGGTGCTCTTTGACCAACGCCGCGATCGCCTCGAGTTCGGCTTCGACACGCGCACTCGGACCTTCACTCAACACCAGCAAAACCGAGCTGCCTTCTGCAGCGACGCCGGCGAAGTTGCGCCCCGCCTCGCGTGAGTCATACAGCCGCGTCACCGAAGGCGTCCAGCCTGCACGCAACGTTTTGCGTAAGACCTCGATCGGCGCGGCAAGATCTGCAAACGCATAGGCCCGGCCCTTCTGCGTCTCCGGCAACGGGTGGATACGGTAGGTAAGCTCGGTAAAAACTCCGAGCACGCCCTCGGCACCCATGAAGATGTGGCGAAGATCCGGCCCCGCGGCTGAACGCGGCACGGAGGGAAGCGTAATTACCTGTCCGCCCGGCAGCACGATCTCGCAGCCGAGCAGCATGTTCTCGATGTTGCCGTACAGCGTTGAGTGCTGCCCCGAAGCGCGCGTCGCGCACCATCCACCCACAGTCGACAACGCGATCGACTGCGGAAAGTGGCCCATCGTAAAGCCCTTCGCGTTGAGCTGCTCTTCGAATGTGCTGCCGCGCATACCGGCCTGTACCGTCACGGTTAAAGAGTTGTCGTTGATCGAGGTGATTTTATCCATCGCACTCATATCGAGTACCAGCTGGTCGCGTTCGGGAAGAACGCCGCCGACGACCCCGGAGCCGAGCCCAAAAGGAACCACCGAGGTCTTGGTCTTCCGCGCCCAAGTGAGCACGGACGAAACCTCCGCGGTGGTGCTCGGACGCGCAACCGCAAGCCCACGCTGGGTCACGCCCATGCGCCGCTGCAACAGGGAACGCATCCAGTAGTCGTGGCTCTTAGCCGCGACGGCTTCGGCCGCATCGACGACTTCGAGCTTGGGCGCGGCTGCGCGCAAAGCATTCAAGATCTCTTGTTGTCCCGACATTCGGCTCCCCTGTTTCATTGCCCGTCTATACCGTTGCGCGTACTACCGAGAGGAGATGTTCCACGAACATCTTGAACTTCTCGGCCTCGATGTCACGCCGTGCGGCGTCCCAACCCAAATGCTCGGCCATACGCGCCGCGGCGGGCACAGCCGCCGCGGCTGCGCGAAAGCCGTCGAACATCCCGACGCGCGTACGCCGGCGCAGTAGATCGTCGAGCGTCAGCGTCATCTCGTGCCGGACGCAGTGGTCAACCTCGGCACGTGTCAGCTCCTCAGCGCCGCCAACGGGCTCGGCTGCCGAAGGATCGTCTTTGATGCGTGCGACAATCCCCGCCGCTTCACACCCGTAGGTCGCCCACAAACGATCGGCGAGTTCCGGATCGTCAAGCTCGGGCGCGTCGTAGCGCGCCTGGCGTTGGTCGCGTAAGTTTCCACCGCTGAGCGCTCTCTCCGAAGAGTCAACGTCTTGGGCAGGCGGGCGACCGACAAACGTCGCGGCGCGCTCAACAACACGCTCGGCCATCCGTCGATAGGTCGTAAGTTTTCCGCCGGCAACCGACACCATCGGCCCAGGCCCGTCCAGAATCTCGTCGCGGCGCGAGATCTCTGAGGGCGCCTTGCCCTCTTGCGCGAGCAGCGGTCGAACGCCCGACCACGTACCGATGATGTCGGATGCGTCGGGCGGATTCTCGATCGTTGAGGCGACGCTCTCTAAGAGGTAGTCGGCATCGTCGATCGACACTCCAGGTTCGGCGCGGTCACCTTCGAAGTGGGTATCGGTGGTTCCTATGTAGGAGTAGCGTCCAGCCGGCACGATAAATGTCGAGCGGCCATCGGGGGCGCGCAACACGACACTGTGCTTGACCGGCAGGCGCTCACGCGCGACGACCAAATGGATGCCGCGGGTAAGCTGCAAAAGCCCGCCTGCCGATTCAGTGCCGAGTGCGCGCACCTGTTCCATCCACGGACCGCCCGCGTTGACGAGACAACGGCAGCGAACGACTAGGTCTTCACCGCCGATGACATCGCGGATGCTCGCGCGCAGACCGGCCGTGTCAAACTCGATCGCCGTAACCTCGGCATAACTGGCCGCGAGGCCGCCTTCGGCAACACCAGACTTGATGGTCTCTAAGGTCAACCGCGCATCGTTGGTGACATACTCGGTAAACACTACCGAGCCCGCAAGCCTGTCGTTCTTGCGCAGGCAAGGCTCGGCTGCGCGCGTATCCTTGCGGCTCAGCACTTTGTGTCGATCCGAAGGATCGCCTGCAAGCCGGTCAAAGGTCCATAAGCCGGCAGCCACCTTCAACACGCCGCCCTTGGATGCAGCAGGGACCATCATCGAGACCGGCACAGCCAGGTGCGGGGCCATACGGTGTAGACGGGCGCGCTCACGTGCGGCCTCGCGAACCAGCTTGAGGTCACCTTGCTGAAGGTAGCGAACGCCACCGTGGATAAGTTTAGAAGAACGGCTACTCGTACCAGCGGCAAAATCGCTGCGGTCAACCAACGCGACGCTATAACCTTTGAGCGCAGCCTCGCGGAGAACGCCGGCGCCGGTGATCCCGCCGCCAACGACGAGGATGTCGAGCACCGACTCAGCGGCGATTTCGAGCGCCTTACGGCGTGTGTGTCGGGAGAATTCCACAGGGACGTCAGCGGGCCGCAGCCACAGCGGAGAGTGCTGGAAGCGGGCGGTTAGCGCAACGATCGGGGTTGCGGACGCTTGGTCGTTACGGCACGCTGGCACCGTCGTGGTGTCTCAACCTGGTAAACGCGCGATCGGTTGCATCCTCACGGTCTTCTTATTGTTGCAGACCGGTTTGCCGGCCACGCTGCACCGGTTGTCGCACGAGCACCTCGCTGCGGCCGGGTATCACGACAAAGCCGAACACGGGGACGTGGTCTTGCGGACCGCTTGTGCGCCCGGGTGCGACGATCCCACACACGACCACCATCGCGGCTCCGGCAGCAGCGCCAATTGCGCGACCTGTAAGATCGCGCAAGCTCCTGCCGGACTTCAGCGCACCTATGACGTTCCGTCAGGAACACAGCACCGTGGTTACGCGGAGCGTGACACCATCGCTCGCGCACGCTTTACGATGCGCTGCGATGCGGCGCCGCGTGCGCCGCCCCTCTCGCCTAACAAAGTCTGACCAGATTTGCAGGCAGAGTCCGGCCTGCAAGCGAATATCACACAGCAACAACGGCTCGCTCGCAGAACAGTTCTGCGCGTACGCGTGCCGCAACGGCAAGGTTGGCCATGATCCGCCCCGTACACGGGTAGCGCGGATGGCCGACCAGCCGGGAAGGAATCCAGATGGTCAAGCCACGCATCAAGCCAAGACGGAATCTACCCAGCACATCCATACTCGCCACCTTCGCCGCCATATGCATAGCTACAATGCTCTACTGTGGACCGCCGGCTCACGCGGAAACCGACGCTGCGCGAACACCAGCCGTAGGCTCGGCGGCCGAAGAGATCCGCAGGATTCGCGAGCGTATGGACGCGCTCGAACACCGTCACGCTGACGAGATGGGGGAGTTGCGGCGCCAACTCGAACGCGTCGAAACCGCGACCGCCGCGAACCTAGCTTCTCCTGCCGTAGCCACCGGAGAAGACACGCAGGCAGGCTCAAAGACGACCGCGGCACCTGCAGTCAACCCCGCGACCGCATTCAACCCGTCGATAACGGTCTTCGCCAACCTCGTCGCCCGCGTTGACGATCGCCCTGTCGTCAACGCGGAAGGCAACGCCATCGACGACCGTATCAATCTGCGCGAGGTCGAGATTGACCTGCGTGCACCGATCGCGCCGTTTGCCGACGGTGTCGTGATCGCAGCCTTCGAGTCGGAAACCGCGGGCGAGTTCGAAGCCGGAATCGAGGAAGGCTACTTCGACCTGTACGGGCTACCCGGGCTTGAGCGTATGCCGGCAAGCCTGAGGCTGCGCACGGGGAGATTCCGCCCGCGCTTCGGCCGTTTGAACCAGGCACACACCCACGATCTTCCCCAGACCACCCGACCACGCTCGCTAAAGACGTTTCTCGGCGAAGAAGGCCTGATCAGCAACGGTGCCGCGGCCGAATTTTTCGTGCCGACTCCCGGTGACGCCAACGCTCTAACCGCAACGCTCACGATCACGAACGGAGGCGAGATCCCCGCAACCGAAGCAAACGACGGCGAAGACCCGGCGTTTCTCGCGCACCTGGGCTGGTTCTTTCAACTCGGCGATAGTTCGGAATTAGAGATTGGCGTGTCGGGCCAACACGGAAAATCCGACCAAGCCGGCCTGCTCGATGCCGAACTCTACGGCGGCGACATCACCTACAAATGGAAACCCAACGGCGGCAGCAGAAGTCGCTCGGTTCTGGCCGGCGCAGAAGTATTCTCCGCACGAATCGATCTACCCGGCGGCGGCTCTATTTCGCCACTCGGCTACTACATTTGGACGCAGGCCCAAGTCGGACCCGAAACCTATCTCGGTATTCGCTTCGACGATAGCGAAGAAATCGATGACGAAACTGTTTCGACCGACTCGATCGGCGCGTACATCACCCGCTACATGAGCGAGTTTCTTCGCCTGCGCCTCGGTTGGGAGCACACCTCCAGCGATATCTCCGAACTGGACGGCCTCGACACTGCACTTCTTGAACTCAACTTCGTGTTCGGAACGCACCCCGTACACCCCTATTGGGTGAACCGATGAGTGCGCGTGACGACGGACTACGACTTGCGCTGAGTGCTTGGCTCGTTTTCTGGATAGTGACGGCAGCCGCGCCCGCGCAGGCCGAAGCAAACGGCGCAAGCGACGGCCTCCCCTCGTTGCACGTAGCGGCAACGATGCCGGTACTTGGCGCGCTCACGCGCGCGATCGGCGGCGAGCGAATCGAGGTGACGGTCCTAACGCTTGCGCAACAGGACCCGCACTTCGTCACTCCGCGTCCTACCCTGATGCGAACTGTCGCGAAGACCGACGCCTTGGTCGAGACCGGTCTTGGCATGGAGATCTGGCTGGAGAGAGTAGTTACCGGCTCGGGCAACGCGCGGGTTCGCCCTGGTGGCCCCGCGCGAATTGTTGCCGGCGTCGGCATCGCTGCGCTCGAAGTTCCGCGCGGCAACGAACTCTCGCGCAGCCACGGCGACGTCCACCCGCAGGGAAACCCGCACGCCTGGTTCGACCCGCTAGTCTGCGTCCGCTTCGCGGCGAACATCGCCGAGGGCTTGACCCGCGTCGATCCAGCCGGAGCCCAGACCTACGCTCGCAACAGCGCTTCATTCGTGGAAGCGCTGAATGAGAAAATGGAGGAATGGGCCGCTCTTGCAGCTCCGCTACGCGGACGGAAGTTCGTCAGCTACCACACGACATGGAGCTACCTCGCAGCCCGTTTCGGCTTCGAGATCCCGTTTCAGGTCGAGGTTCGCCCCGGTATTCCTCCTTCAGCCCGCCATCGCGATAGCGTCTTGGAAGCGGTCCGCGCAAACGCCATTCCAGCACTGCTGACGGCGCCGTACTACGACCGGCGCGCGCTTGAGTATATCGCCGAGGCCACGGGAGCACGCGTCCTTGTGCTTCCGGTGCAACCCAACGCCGATTCGTCGGGGCAGGGGTATTTCGCGTTGATCGACGAAGTTCTCGCCGCGTTGGTCGCAGCGGTGGAGGAGCGATGATCTGGTTTCTAGAGACCATGACGCTGCCTTTTATCGCTTGCCTGTTACTGACGGGTATCCATGTCTACTTGGGCCTGCACGTCGTCGAACGACGGGTGATCTTCGTCGATCTTGCACTCGCACAATTCGCAGCTCTCGGCGCTCTGTGCGGTACCGCCCTCGGCATCGGTCACGACGGCGGCATCGAAAGAAAATTGTTCTCGCTGGGGTTCGCGGTTGCGGGAGCGGCGGTCTTCGCCATCTCGCGCGACCGCAAGGATCGCGTACCACAGGAAGCCGTTATCGGAATCACCTATGCATTCGCGCTCGCGGCAAGCATCCTGGCCAGTATTAACCTTGCACACGGTGCCGACGAGCTACGCGAGCTGCTTACCGGGAGTATCCTTTGGGTACGCAGCGGCGAGTTGTGGGTTGCCGGACTGATATACGCGTCCGTCGCCGCCATTCACTACGCCTTTCGCGACCGTTTCCTGCAAATATCCTTGGATCCGGCCGCTGCCGAACGTGACGGCATCAACGTACCTGCCTGGGACTTCCTGTTCTATGTTCTCTTCGGGGTCGTCGTCACCAGCTCGGTTGCGATCGCCGGTGTGCTTCTCGTGTTTGCGTATCTGACAGTACCGGCGGTGCTGGCGATGCTGCTCGCGGAATCGATTCGCGCAAGATTGCTGATCGGTTGGACGAGCGCAACGGTAGTCAGCATGTTCGGACTCGGTGCTTCCTACGCTGCCGACCTGCCCTCAGGTCCGGTGATCGTCGTCGCGTTGTGCACCGTACTGGCGGCCACCGCTGTTGTCCGCGCGTGGCTGGATCGCTCGCGTGGGGCTACAGGGACATCGTTTCAGGACACTAGCGGATGCCGCTCGAAACACCTATCCTCGCTCGAAACCGCCGCGTTCAACCAAAGGAAAGACCAATGAAACTATACGAATCTCCCTCTCCCAACGCCCGCCGCGTGCACATCTTCATGGCCGAGAAAGGCGTCGACTGTGAACGCGTGCCGGTCGATATTCGCGCCGGCGAGAATCTCACACCCGAGTACTTAGCGAAGAACCCGGGCGGCCGGGTTCCCGTTCTCGAGCTTGACGACGGCACGTTCCTGAGTGAGTCGGTGGCTATCTGCCGCTACCTCGAAGGCATACATCCTGAGCCGAACCTGTTCGGTAACGATCCGCTGAGCTGCGCGCAAGTCGAGATGTGGCAGCGGCGCGTCGAGCTCAATCTTTTCTTCGAAATCGCCATGGCGTTTCGCAACATCACCGGTTTCTTCAAAGACCGTGAAACCTGCGTGCCGGAATGGGGCCGAGTTTGCGCCGACAAAGCCGCAAAAAACCTCACATGGTTCGACCAACGGCTTTGCGAGAGCCAGTACTTGGCCGGCACCAGTTTCAGCATCGCCGACATCACGTTGGCCGTCGCACTCGACTTCGCCGAGATGTTCAAAGTTGTCGAGTTGCCCGCGCTCGAGAATGTTGGACGTTGGAAAGCCGAGGTCGATCAGCGGCCGAGCATGAGCGCCGGCTGACAGCCCGCGGGTAGCAGCTGGCCAGAGCCGCTTAAAAGTCCTATTCTCTCCCCCGAATATTGTTGTGCCCAAGGAGGACGGACGATGGGCAACTACACCAGCCTCAGCGCCTTGGACCGATCGTTTCTCGACATCGAGGACCGTACCGTGCACATGCACGTCGGCGCGGTGTGCATCCTCGAGCCCGGCCCATTGCATACCACGGAGGGCGGCATCGACATCGAGCGGATCCGCGACCATGTGCGTTCGCGCCTGCACCGCATACCCCGTTACCGGCAGCGCTTGGAGTGGACACCGATCGAACGACACCCAATCTGGGTTGACGACGAGAGTTTCAGCCTCAACTACCACGTCCGCCATACGGCGCTGCCGCGCCCGGGCGATCTTCGCCAGCTGCGCCGCATGTCCGGCCGGATCTTTTCGCAGCAACTCGACCGCGGAAAGCCGTTGTGGGAGCTGTGGATCGTCGAGGGTCTGGACTCCGACCGCTTCGCGATCATCACCAAGACACACCATTGCATGGTCGACGGAATTGCCGGTGTCGATCTTTTCTCGGTACTGCTCGATCCGAATCCCGATACTGCGATCGGCGTTCCACATCGCTGGCATCCACGGCGGCCGCCAAGCACCGCGACGTTGATCCGCGACAGTGTGGTTCGCCGTGTCGTCGGCCCGTCGCGCAACGCGTGCGCGGCCGCGGTTGACGCGATCCGAAGACCCCGCGAGACGCTACGCGAAGTTGCCGACGGCCTGTCCGCACTGCGCGACGCGGCGGTTACCCTGGCGAGCCCGACTTCTCGCACGCAGTTGAACGAGGAAATCGGCGCCAACCGTCGGTTCGACTGGCTGACGATGCCGCTCGACGACATCCGTGCGATCAAGAACCGCAGCGGCGGCACGGTAAACGACGTGGTGCTCAGTATCGTCGCAGGCGCGGTGGCGCGCTTCTTCGAGTACCGCGGCATGAATCTGAACGATGAAGGCAGCGGGTTCACCTTCCGCCTGTTCTGCCCGATCGGACTTGCAGGTGCGGCCGGCGGTCGCCGCATGGGTAACCGTGTGTCGGCGATGATGATCGATGCGCCGATCGCGGTGGACAGCCCTTTGGCGCGCCTTGACGCTGTCCGCGACCTGACCGAGAGCGCGAAGAAATCGCACCAGAGCGAAGGCGTCGAAATCATCGAGCACTTCGCCGACTGGGCCGCACCCTCGCTGATTGGAGTCCTCGATCAACTGTCGGCGGTGACCCTAGCCTTCAACATGGTTTGTACCAACGTTCCAGGACCGCAGTTCCCGCTCTATCTCTGCGGCGCACGCCTGGCCGAAGGCTACCCGTTGGTTCCGCTGTTTCGCCGCCAGGGAATCGGCATCGCCTTGCTCAGCTACACGGGCCACTTGGGTTGGGGCGTAGTGGCCGACCGCGAACTGGTACCCGACCTCCACGATTTCGTGCGATGTCTGCAGGAGAGCTTCGGTGAGCTCAAGGACGCGGTCGGCTTGGGGAGGACTTCGAGCGTCGATCAGTCGGCCTCGCGGACTGAACCGCCTTCTCCCGTAAACGAAGAGGCACCCGCCCCGGGGACGCGAGTACACTGACACGCCGCCCGTGGTTCTCTCCTAGCGCGCTTCACTTTCAGTCGACGCCTCGAAAATACCGCGTGCCTCATCCAGCACTTTCGAGTCAATATTGAAGCACGCTTCCTCGGCTGCCGATGCAGCTTCGCGGGCGTACTCGGGCGAGTTGAAGTACGCGATCAGGCCGCTTGCGAGCGGCAGCATCTGGAAGCCCGGCGACCATTTCAGCGTGCGGCCGTCGCGATCACGGACAGCGCCACCGGTCACGGCCAGCGTTGCTTCGAGAAGGTCGAGGCCGGCGAGATCACGCCTGAGGGCTTCGAAGCGGCCCTCCTCGCGCGCTACGAGGAAGGAGAACAGGCGGCTGCGGTGGTAGATAACCGCGTCGTGGTAGTACTTGGGAAAACACGCGACGCCGTCCTTGCCGAGTTCGCGCGCGATCAACAGCACTACGCGAAAGGCCGATCGTAGCACACCAAGCCCTGGGTGTTCCTGCAGCGGCAAGCGAGGGCGATCGGTCGGGAACGGTCGCGTGGGATCCTGCTCGCGGAACCAGTACACGACCAGCACATCGGCCGGCCCGCACTGCGACAGGCCGTGACACCATCGCGGCGGTTCACTGACGCGCGCTTCGGTTAGGCACGCATCGAACAGCAGATGACGTGCCTCGTTCTTGTTGCCGTACAGCTCGATGTGCCCGAGCGGCGTTATGGCACCGTCGCGCACGCACACTTCGAATGCATCGAAGCCGCGCTCGCGCAGCGTATCAAGCACGCCTTCGGCCTCGAGCATCTCGCGAATATCGGCGGGGCTGTAGCGGCCGAGCGTGAGGCCGCTCACGATTGTGTTGCCGCGGAAAACGCCGGTCCCGACGGCGTCTTGCCGGTGGCGAGCCAGCCGAAGTAGTTGAAGTAGATGCGCCAACTTGAGAGTCCGTAGCCGCCTGCCGTCACCACTACCAACGGGATGCCGCAGTCCCACACCTGCTCGGTTACGAAACGGTCGCGCGCGAACAGACCCTTTTCGGTCAGGTCGGCCTCGCCGAGGGTATCCTCTATGAACGGATCGCTGCCGGCAACGTAAATCACCAGGTCGGGGCGAAAGCTCTTGAGAAGTATCGGCAGCGATTCATGTAACAGTTGTAAGTATTCGTCGTCGCCGACATGCGCGGGTAGCGTCACGTCCAGATTGTTGCGCTTATCAAGCAAACACCAGGGCGCACCGTGCATAGAAAAGGTAAACACCGATTCGTCCTCGGCGAAGATCAGAGCATTGCCGTTCCCGTGGTGGTAGTCGAGATCGATGATCGCCACGCGCTTAACGGCACGCTCGCTCTGGAGTTGGCGCACCGCGATCGCCACGTCGGCGATCGCGCAGAACCCTTCTGCTTTGTCGGCCTGCGCGTGGTGGTAGCCGCCGGAGAGATTCACACAAGTCGTACGCTCGACCGCCGCCATGCGCGCCGCCGTCACCGTACCGCCGGTTGCGAACAGAAACGGCGCCAGCAAATCGGAGCCCCAGGCACGCGCAGGATCCAGTAACAAGAAGCGGGCAAGAGTAGACGGGTCCGTGATCTGAGCGACGTAGTCCGGCGTATGAACGAGTAGCAGTTGCTGGTCGGAGACGGCGGGTGCCGCGTGGAACGCGTTCGGCGCGACCAGCCCCGCTCCAACCATCGCATCACGGATGTGGGTTGGGCGCTCGATATCGAAGGTGTGACGGAAGCCCTCGGCTACCGCGTTGGAGACGTATTCAGGTCGGTAGAAAAAGTGGGGCGTGCGCAGCTGGGTTGGGATCAACGAAGGCACGCGGTCGATACTAGTCGCGATCCGACACCGCGTCGAGAACCCTACACGACCTGCCCCGCCGCATGCCCGGACGCCCAGGCCCACTGGAAGTTGAATCCGCCAAGGTGTCCCGTCACATCGACTACTTCGCCGATGAAGTAGAGACCCGGCAGGTTTCGGCACTCCATAGTCTTTGACGACAAGACCCGCGTGGAAACGCCCCCACGCGTGACCTCCGCCGTTCGCCATCCTTCGGTTCCCGCCGGCACGAACGTCCAACGATGGACTCGTCCTGCCAGCACCGTCACCGCATTGGACGACAGTTGGCTCAACGGGCCGTGAACGCCTAACTCGCCAAGCAACGCAGCCACCAATCGTTTCGGAAGATAGTCGCCGAGTAAGGCGGCTGCTGCGCGCTTCGGGGTTTCACGCCGCATCGTTGTGATCAGGCCTTCGAGATCGGAGCCGGGCAGCAGGTTGATGGTTACCTCGTCACCGGGTGACCAGTAAGAGGAGAGTTGCAGCACTGCCGGGCCGGAAAGTCCGCGATGGGTAAACAGCATGGCCTCTTCGAATCGCGCCTTGCCGCAAGCAGCGATCACCGGTAGCGAGACCCCGGACAAGCCAGCGGCCTGTTCCAGTAACGCGCCCGACAACGTGAAGGGTACCAGGGCGGGAACCGGTTCAACCACCGGCAACCCGAACTGCGCCGCAATCTGATAGCCGAAACCAGTGGCACCCATTTTCGGAATCGACGGCCCACCCGTTGCGACCACGAGAGAGGAACAGGGATGCACTGCCCCGTCGGTCACAACTACAAAGCCGGCCTCATTAGAACCGGGCTCGCCGGATGCGCTTTCGGCGGGTCGCACGTCGCTGACCGCGGCCTTGCACGCGATTGTTACATGGTCAGTCGCGTCACAGGCGTCGCGAAGCAGTTGGACGATCAGTCGGGCGCCGCCCGCTTGCGTGCAGAAAAGCTGCCCCAGTGCCTTCTCGTGCCACTCGATCCCGACCGCCTCGACCAGATCAATGAAGTCGCCGGGGGTAAACCGAGCCAGTGCCGAGCGGCAGAAATCAGGGTTCTCGGACAGGAAATCGCTCGGAGTCGTGTGCAGGTTTGTGAAGTTGCAACGCCCGCCACCGGAGATGCGAATCTTCTCGCCCGGCGCATTCGCCTTCTCCAAAACCAGAACACTGCGGCCGCGCTTGCCCGCCTCGATTGCGCACATCAACCCGGCGGCGCCGGCACCCAGAATAATGACATCGGCGCGCATTGTGTTACCGGTAGTTGCACCAATGGCCGGTTACAAACCCACCCCACGCAAGCGGGCCGGAAACGCTCCGCGCGCCGACAAGGCTCAGAGCGGGCCTTCGGTCCTAGCAGACTTCCCACGCCTCGTCCTTGAACACTTACCCGCGGGCGGACCGAGATCCTCTACGATGACCGGCGAAGACCTGGCACCTCTCGGTTACGCAACTGAGATCGCAGTCAAAAATGCGGCGCTCGCGTCGTTTTGGCGGAAGAAGCGGTTGCCCGCGCGCCCTGATGCGGTGCTCGCGTCACCGCGTCCGCGTGGCTATCGCACCACCACCAAACGGCGGGTTGAGCTCGTCGGCACGGCGGCGCACCTGTTTCTCGGGGAACGCAGCGCCCACCGTAACACGCCTGTTTTCATAGACTCGACCCTCGAGCCGGCCGAGCACAGCGAACTCTATCGCTTTTTACAGACCAAGCTTTCCGACCCGGTGTTCCGCGGCGTGGCCGAGCACCTGAGCTGGCTGGTCATTCGCGGCTCTTACGCCGAACGCGCCGTCATCTTCAACGTCGATACGCTGAACGGACCCTTGGTGCGCAAGCTCAAAATCCTTGGGCGACATCTAACGGAATATGTACCGCCGGTGGTCGCGGCCTTCGTCTACCTTGACGAGAGCGGTTCCGATTACTACCTGGAAGCGCGTCGCCCCGCTCAAGCCGTCGATTTCAAGAAACTGTTTGGACCCGAATCCTTGCGCGTCACCTACGGCGACCTTCGACTCCGATTCCACCCGACTTCGTTTTGCCAGGTTAACGAATCGATCGTCGCACAGATGCTGCAACTCGCCGGTGAGATGTTGGAACCCCGCGGCAACGATCGCCTGATCGATCTCTACTGCGGTTACGGAATGTTCTCACACGCTTTCGCCGCTCGCGTCCGCGAAGTTGTCGGCCTTGACGCTGCAGGGCCTTCGATAGAGGCCGCGCGGGCGAACGCCCGCCGCTTGCGGCACGGGGCCTCACGCTTCATCGCAAGTCGCATCAACACCGACGCCATCGAGCGGCTAGCGGCCCCGACCCGCGACGAGATCGTCTTGCTCGATCCGCCGCGCGACGGCACTGAACTCGGAGTAATCGCGGCGATCGCGGCACGGCGGCCGCGCCGGGTGCTGCACGCCTTCTGTAGTGTTGATGAGATCACAGCGGCCCTTGGCCAATGGGCGGCGGGCGGCTATGTTGCCCAACGGGTAGTGCCGCTCGACATGTTTCCCGGCACACCGCATCTAGAGGTGTTCATTCAACTCGCGCCCGCGACGAGTGAACTGTGACCGTAATGTTTAAGCGTCCGGTATTGATGACGCCGATTCCGGTGTTGGTGTTCATGCTCGCCGTTCCTGCGTCGTTGCCGGCGGCAGAAACAGTTCCAACTCCCGTCGCGCGCCCCAACATCGTCTTCATAGTCGGCGATGATGTCGGCTTCAGCGATCTCGGTTCCTATGGCGGCGAAATCGCGACGCCGAATATCGATGCACTAGCACAACAGGGCGTCCGCTTTGCCAACTACCACACCACGGCGTCGTGCTCGCCAACAAGGTCGATGCTGATGACCGGCGTCGACAACCACCGCAACGGTCTCGGTAACATGACCGAGACGATGCCGTTCGAGCATATGGGCAAGCCGGGTTACCACGGAGTGCTGAACGACCGTGTGGTGACGGTTGCACAGATGCTGCGCGATAACGGCTATCACACCTACCACATCGGCAAGTGGCATCTCGGCAGCGCTCCCGAAAAGCGCCCCTACAACCGCGGCTTCGAACGCACGATCGCGCTCGGCGACACCGGCGCCGACAACTGGGAACAGCGCACTTATCTACCCGTGTATGACAAGGCCCATTGGTACGCCGACGGCGAAGAACACCGACTGCCCGACGACTTTTACTCGTCGCGCTACTTCGTCGACAAGGCAATCGAGTTTATCGACGCGAACCGCAGCGACCGCCGGCCCTTCTTCAGTTACATCGCCTTCCAGGCGGTGCATATCCCGGTGCAGGCGCCGAAAGAGTTCGTCGAGAAGTACTACAGCCGATACGACGCAGGCTGGGACCCGATCCGCCGCGGCCGACGTGAGCGCGCCGCCGAACTCGGTTTGATTGCACCAGACACACGACTGGTGACGATGGACACCACTCGCGACTGGCAGCGCCTGACCGCCGAAGAGCGTCTCTACCAGGCGCGACTGATGGCGGTCTACGCCGGCATGCTCGAGGCTATGGACTTCCACGTCGGCCGCCTCATCAAACACCTCAAAGACATCGGCGAATACGATAACACCGTGTTCGTGTTTCTATCCGACAACGGTCCCGAACCCTCCGACCCGTTGTCAGTAGTGCCGATGCGCGCGTGGATCAATTTGAACTTCTCCACGGCGCTTGAGGATCTCGGCGGCCCCGGTTCCTATGCGGCGATCGGTCCGAGCTGGGCGAGCGCCGCGGCTTCGCCCGGTGCGTTTTACAAGTTCTTCGCAGGCGAAGGCGGTGTCCGCGTACCATTGGTTGTATCGTGGCCGGCCGCGCTACGGCGCGGGGAGATCGAACACAGCCTCGCCCACGTCAAGGACATCATGCCGACTCTGCTCGAGTTGAGCGCAACACCGGATCACCGCGGCATCTACGCCGGCAAAACCGTTGAACCGATTACCGGCAGCAGTTTACTGCCGGTACTTTCCGGCCGCGCGGCCTACACCCACCCGCCCGAGAAACCGATTGGGTACGAGCTTGCGGGGAACGCCGCGCTGTACAAAGGCGACTACAAGTTGGTTCGCAACCTGCCACCTCGCGGCGACGGCCGCTGGCACCTATACAACATCTCCACTGACCCCGGTGAGGCTGAAGATCTGCGCGAGGCCATGCTGGCGCGCTACGAGGATTTACTGGCTGACTACGAGGCCTATCGAAGCGAAAACGGCGTGCTCGAAATGCCCGACCACTACGACTACGTCGAGCAGGTTAGCCGCTACAGCACCCGCGTCATCGCTAAGCGGCTGCTACCTTGGATAGCCGCTACGCTGGCTCTGATGACGCTGCTGGTTTGGGCGGTTCGCCGGACGCGCGCCACTCGCCGCTAGCAGACCTGGGTCCAATGATCTCCATTCTCTTGTCCAGATTCGTCAAAGCAGCCCGAAAACAAGAAAGCCGAGTGCAAGCACTGCGCCCGTGACCGGAACCCATACCGGCAACTCACGTATGCTGTCGTCGGGTGCAGGTTCGCCGCGCAGTTTGATCGCGACCAACGCGAGGTCGACCAAAACAAAGACACTCAGCGCGAGCATCGAGGTTACGCGCGCTAGGGCGGCCAGAGGAAACCAGAGCGCGAGCGCAACGATGACAACCAGCGACACTGCGGTTGCGACGACCGGAGTCCGGGTTCGCTCGGGAACATAAGCGAGCGCGGCCGGTAAGCTGCCACGCTCGGCAAGCCCGAAAATCACCCGGGCACTCATGATGAGTTGCACGAGAACGCCGTTCATCATCGCCGCCAAGCTGACCGCCGAGATCGCCCTGGTGCCGCTACCCACGGTGTATTCCAAGACCGTCGCAAGCGGTGCGGGTGAGGCGGCCAGCGCCTGAATCGGCACCGCGGAAACAGCCAGCCACACGAACGAAAGATACAGAACGGTCGCTATGGTGACTGCCCAGGCGATCGCGCGCGGCATGGTCTGCTGTGGCTCTTTGACCTCTTCGGCCAGGTTGACCATGTCTTCGAAACCGAGAAAGGCGTAGACCGCAAGCAGCGATCCGGTCGCGACGCCCACTGCATCGATCGTCGGAGCACCGGCAGTTGTGGCCCCGCCCGCGCCGCGCGCAGCGGCCTCGAACGCGACCTTCGCAGCGGTGCCCGCATCGAGGACTCCGGCAAGCGAAGCCGCGCAAGCGAGACCGACCCCGAGGAGTCCGGCGACCTCGAGTGCGGTCAGGGCAACCGCGATACCGACGGCGTGGGCCACTCCGCTGATCGCCACGAACCCCAGAGCGGTGCACAGCGCCAGCACGACCGCTGCATCGGGTAGCTCGACGAACGCACGCGCGTACCCGACAAACGCATCGCATAGCGTCGCCGCCGAGACGCAGCCCGCGGTAGCGACCAAGAGTCCGACCGTGGTCGCGAGCATTGGGCTAGCGAAACCGCGACTTACAAACTCTGCCTCGCCGGCGGCAACCGGATAGCGCGCCGACAGCTCACCGAAACTGAGCGCGGAAAACGCCACCGCCGTGGCCGCACCGAGGAAACTGAGCGGTGAGAACGCACCGGCGACGGCTGCAACCTCGCCAAGCAGCGCGTACACACCGGCCCCCACGATGGTTCCGACGCCGTACCAGACCAGCCTGCCCTGCGAAATTCCACGGTGCAGCTTGGTTTCCACGTCAGTGTCCTAACTCGAGCCCATGCCTCTGATACCCCCTTATAGGGGGGGCATGAGAAAGTCCTTGACAGTCGGCACAGCAGTTTTGTATAAACAATGCGTAGCGACAAGTAGATAGTCGAACTTTCTACTTACTAGTGCTGTGTAACGGCGGTTCCCCCGAATCCTCATGAGCGAATCCATCGACAAACGGAATCTTTTGAAGATCTCCGACCTGGCCCGAGACACTGGAGTATCGACCGCCACCATCAAGTTCTACATACGCGAGGGCTTGCTGCCCAAGCCGACACTCAAGACCGGGCGCAACATGGCCTACTACGGCCGCGGCTTTGTCGAGCGCATCCGCGTCATAAAAGAGCTGCAGCAAAAGCGCTTCCTACCGCTCGACGTAATCCGTGCCATCCTCGACCGTGACTCTTCGGTAATCAGCGAGCGCGAGATCGACACCCTGCTGAGCGTGGAAGGGACGTTTTACGAGGCCATCCACTTCGCCCCCGGCCGCGAACCAATGACGCGCAAAGAAGCGATCGAGAAGTACAACCTCGATCTCAAAGAACTTCAGTTCTCGATCGACCAGGGCATGCTGACGCCGGTAGTCCGCAGCGGGGTTGAAACCTTCGAAGGCGACGACCTGGCGATGCTCGAGGTGTTCTGCAAGCTGAAAGAGGCCGGCTTCAGCTCTGAGCTCATCCCGATTGAAACCACTATGCCGATCTACCTCGAGGCGATGGATAAGCTCGCCCAGGCCGAACTCAAGATCTTTACACGCGCTGTAACGGGAAAAGTGGACGACGGCGAGGTCGCGCAGATGGCCCTTGAGGGCGTCAAATTGATCGAGGACTTTATCGTGCTGCTACGGCGCAAACGGATGCTCAAGGCCATTCAAGAGCTACGGCGCAACAATGAATCGACAGGAACTGGCGAATAACACTCTGGAGAAGAAACTATGGCATCCGATCTTGTTGCAAAATCATTCGAGAGCATTGAAACGACCTACAACGCGGCGTTTCTTGCCGACTACGAACACCTGCGCGGCGATCTCGCGCGCCTCTATCAGCTTGCGAAGAACAACCAGTGGGACGGCAACAACTACCCCACAATCGATTGGTCGACCAAAGTCGATCCTGAAAAGCGCTTCTTCCCCGAAGAGCGCGCAGCGATCTACGGAACCAAGCACTGGAATAAGATGACGCAAAAAGAGCGCGACCGCTTCGGGCACGAGTACATGGCCTGGACGCTGTCGCAGTTCCTGCACGGCGAGCAGGGCGCGTTGCTTGCGACCTGTCAGATCGTCGATGCGGTCCCGAACATCGACGCCAAGCTCTACGGCGCGACCCAGGTCGTTGACGAGGCGCGTCATGTCGAGGTGTATGACCGCTACCTACACCAAAACCTTGAGATCGTTTACCCGGTCAATCCTGAGTTGAAGAGCCTGCTCGACCAAATCCTCACCGATTCGCGTTGGGACATGAAGTACCTCGGGATGCAGAGTCTCGTCGAAGGTCTTGCGCTCGCCGCATTCCAGATGATACGCGATACGTGCGAGGAGCCGCTCATCCGCGAGATCACCAGAATGGTGATGAAGGACGAAACGCGGCACGTGGCCTTCGGGGTACTGAGCTTGCAGGACTACTATACCCAGTTAAGCGAGTCCGAGGTCAAAGAACGGGTCGAGTTCATCTACGAGGCTTCGCGTTTAATGCGCGACCGTCTGCTCGGCCGCGACGTTTACGAGAAGCTCGGCATGGACGTTGATGCCTGTGTCGAGTTGGAGTTACACAACGAGCTGCAACTTCAGTTCCGCCAAATCTTGTTCGCCAAGATTGTCCCTAATGTAAAGAAGCTCGGGCTATTGACGCCCGACCTACGCAAAGGTTTCGAAGACCTGGGAGTGCTCGAATACGAACACCTCCCGTCCTCTGAAGAGGAGCTCTACGCACCTGGCGGCGGTCTGGAAGATTTTGCACCGGGCGGAAATGGCGAAGAGGCCGTCCAGCTCGCTAGCTGACAGCAGCTTAGCGGAGAGGCCAAGTTCCGATGTTTGTATTTGATTTAAGGAAGGGAGTGCAACCAATGAGCGAATCTCAAACCCCATCGCAAGAGAAGAGGAAGTCTAAGACCGTTTGTGTCGAAGACCCCGCGTTGACAATGGTCGAGCCCGACACTGTCACACCTTCGCAGTTCTTCGATAAAGGCTTGGCTGATTGCAGTCTCGTTCCTGAGAAGCGACTCATGCTCGCGGTGCTCGAAGACGCGATCGCGTCTTTCCAGCGCAACACGATCCAGACGAAAAAGAAGCTGACCGAGAGTGGTGAAGAGTTCGATGTCGAGTTGTGGCTCGAGTCCGACGACATGAGCTGGCCGTTCTCCTTCGCGTCGATCTGCCAGGCTTTAAACATGGAGCCCGAATACCTGCGCAAAGGCCTATCCTCGTGGAAAGACCGGGCGGCGACACAGACGAGCGCCGGCCAGATCTACCGCTTCCCCTTCCGTCGCGTAAACGGAAGGCGCCATTCGATAAACGCCAAGCGCGAACGGCGACGCGTTCGCGCTTCATAAGTAAGGTACGTAGTACTTTTTACGACTCCGACGGGGTCAGGTGCTTTTTCAGGATGAAAATGCACCTGACCCTATTTTTTTACCGCTCCCTCTAGGTCGCCCGCTTTGGTTAATTGCTGAGGTTTCGCGCGGCCACGGTCACCGCGCTGGCTGCACATTGTTCCGCCGCGGCCATATAGCGCCTGTGCCCCGCCACCTCCCGGTGCCCCTTTTGGGGGGCACCGAGCCCTTCGTCCCGCTATTAGACAGTGCGGAAAATTGCACCTAGATTTATCCTGTAACAATTTTGTACAGACAAGGCTTGGCAGCGCCACTTCCAAAACTACGGTGGACATCGGGCCGTGCTGCCGGTTGTACAGAACCGAACACCAACTATATGGCTAGGATTCAACAGCCCCACACACCGAAGCGCACGGCGAGAATCGCCGCCGTTGTCCTCACTGTTCTTATCTCGGCCTCTTCACCAATAACCGCGGACGCGCAGGCGCCTATCGACCTGACCCAGCTCGGTACCACCGTTGCGAGAATCGCTGCCCCGGGAGGAGGCGGAAACAAAAACATCGAGATCATCCGCGACGGCGACAAACCACCGGTGGGATCGATATCATCGGCGCGCAGCTACGATACCTACCTCGGCAGTGCGGTAAACCGCGTCGATGATTGGATCGGATACGTATTCATCCAGGACTACACGTTCACCGGTGTGGTATTCCAAGAGGGCCGTGAATTCGCCGATGGCGGCTGGTTTTCGAGTTTGACTGTCCAGGTTCGGGTTAACGGGGTGTGGACAACAGTCTCCGGGTTCGCCTCCTCGCCGCCTTACCCGAACGCTGCAGACGGCCAGAGTTTCGAGAGCTACAACCTGACGTTTACCGCGCTGACCGGTGACGGGATCCGCATCTACGGCGACCCGGGTGGGACGAGCAACTTCATCTCGGTCGGCGAACTCGAGGTTTTCGGCACCCCGCCGGGTCCCGCCGTCCCTGTGGAATGCGGCGACGCCAATGGCGACGGCACGATCACTGCACCGGACGGCCTCCGCATCTTGAAGAATGCGGTAGACCCGGCCGCGTTTTGCCCCCCAAACCGCTGCGACATCGACGGAATCGGCGGCGTGACGGCGACCGACGCTTTCTTGGCTCTTGAGGCGTCGGTAGGCCTACCGGTTTCGATGCAGTGCCCTAACGTAACCGGCGTTGTCTTCGCCGTCGACAGCGGCGAGAGCCTCGGTGCGCTCCAACTGGAAGTCGACTTCAGTTCGATGCCGGGCGACTTGGTCGGCAACGGCGCCAATGTCAGCTGTCAGTCGCTCGTGAACACCGCGACGGTGGTATTTAACCGGTCGGGTAAGACATTGCGGATGAGTTTCGCATCGACGTCGGGCTTCACCGGCCCACTCCAGATCGCCTACTGCGATCTGACGCAACCGACGTTGGTAACAGCCCCCGCTTTCTCGATCACTGTTGTCGACGCAGTCAGCATCACCGGGTTTGCGGCTGCACCTTTCGTAAGCGCAAATCTATTCTAAGGCAGAGCCCCGCATCAGGCCTCAAGACGCTTTCCGACGCGGCAGGGTGCGCGAGGTGTCCGCTGCCGCTTCGCACGGGAAGTACTGGTTCAAGAGATAGAGCGGACGGTTCTTGGTCTCGTTGAACATCCGTCCAAGGTACTCACCGATAATGCCGATCGCCAAGAGCTGTGCGCCGCCGACGAACAGCAGAACCACCATTAACGATGCGTACCCGGGTACATCGATCCCAAACAAGAGCGTCTTCAGAATAATGATCGATCCGTAGACGAAAGCGCCGGTCGCGGTAGCGAACCCAAGATATGTCGCGGCCTTGAGCGGCGCGACGGTATAGGAGGTGATGCCCTCGATCGCTAGGTTCCACAGCCCCTTATAGTTCCACTTGGTGGTTCCGGCGAAGCGCGCGTCGCGCTTGTAGAACACCGCCGTTTGCGGGTGACCGATCCACGCAAAAAGCCCTTTCATGAACCTGTGGTGCTCACGCAGCCGGCTCAGCGACTCGACGGCGCGGCGGCTGAGCAAACGGAAATCCCCCGTGTCGCGGGGAATCTTCACAGGACCGATGGTTTGCATGAGCCGATAGAAAAGCGACGCCATCAGCTTCTTTAGTGCTTTCTCGCCGTCACGCTGTTCTCGGCGCGCGTAGACGACGTCGAACCCTTCGCCCCACTTCGCAACCAACTCGGGTATCAGCTCGGGCGGATCCTGTAGATCGGCGTCGATAACCACCACCGCGTCGCCGGCCGCGTGGTCGAGGCCGGCGGTGAGTGCGGCTTCCTTTCCGAAGTTACGACTGAGATCGAGGAGCGTCACCGCGGGGTCAGCCGATTGCATCTGGCCAAGTAGCGCGCTCGAACCGTCGCTACTGCCGTCGTTTACGTAGAGTATCTCGAAGTCGAAGCGTTCGGCCATCTCGGCGGCCACCGCCGAGATGCGCCTGTGGAACTCAGGCAGAACCTCTTTTTCATTGAATACCGGGACGACGACCGACAGTATCTCCTTGCGAGTGATGCTCTGTTGCATTATCGAGAAACCTGCCTCTCCGGCGCACCGCTGAGCAGGGCAGCGAAGGATAGACCCGGGTCCCCGGTTTTGTCTAGCCGCGGCGCGGGCGCTGGCTCCGAGGTTGCTACGGGGCTAGGATCCAACTTGTCGGACCGCGTGCGTGGCCCGCGGCGGGGACCGGCCGAAACATAGGATTGGGGGTAGGTCATGTACCACACACGATTCTCGAAGCCTGTATCTACCTTGCTCGCCTTCGCATTCACGTTCGCAGGGATGTCCGCCATCACAAGCCCGGCTCGGGCCGACGCCCCTGAGTGCCGCAAGAAAGCCGCAAGGATCGTCGGTAAGTTCGCGCAACTTCGCGCCAAGCAGATCATCAACTGCCGTATCAATGACGCGTGTGGACCCGACGATCTCGCGGCCAAACGCGAAAAACTCCGCAATGACCTGCGCACCCGGCTTAACAAGAAATGTGCTGACGTCGGTGCCGGCGAACTCGGTATGGGCGGCACCTGCCCCGACCCCACCGGAGTATGCACGCACGACCTCGCCGATGCCGCCGGTGTGATCGAGTGCATCCTGTGCATGTCGGGCGAAACCCTCGAACATTTACTCGATGTCGTGCACGGCGATGCGGTGCCGGTCGCCGAGCATTGCGGTGGCTGCATCGGCTCGAGGTGTGCACCGGATGCATTCTGCGAACCGCCGACTGGAATCTGTGACGACGTATTCGACGTCGGAATGTGTAGCGAAGTTCCCGAGGCCTGCCCGCAGGTGTTCGATCCGGTCTGCGGCTGCGACGGACGGACCTACGGTAACGACTGCGAGCGCCGCATGGCGCGCGTCGGTCTGCGTCACGACGGAGCGTGTAAACTACGCTGTGACGACGCCGACATCTGCCCCGACGGTACCTTTTGCGACGGCCTGCCCGGACTGTGCCGAATCGTCAACGACGGCGTCTGTGAACCAATTCCCGCGAACTGCACCGAGCAGTACGAGCCGGTCTGTGGATGCGACGGCACCACCTACGGTAACGACTGCCGTCGCCGTGCCGCCGGCGTGCGACTGCACCACCACGGCGCGTGCGTAACCTATTGCGGGGAGCTGTTCCCATTCGATCCAACCCAGCCCGGCCCTGACGGACAGCCTATTCTCCCGCCTATCGAACAGTGCGCCGAGGGTAGCTACTGCGAACATCCGCCAGGCCGATGCACAGAGTTGGGCGGCCCCGGCGAGTGCATCCGTATCCCACAGGGATGCCCCGACGTCTGGGCTCCCGTGTGCGGATGCAACGGTATTACCTATGCAAACGATTGCGACCGCATGGCCGCGGGCGTCTCCAAACAGCACGACGGCGAGTGTGAGCGGCGGTGTGGCGGCTTTGTGGGTTTGCCATGTGCGGGCGGAGAGGTCTGCGAGCTTCCGGCCGGTACCTGTAACTTCGCCGACTTGCTGGGCAAGTGCGTCCAGCGACCGGAAGTTTGCGCCGAGAACCTCGACCCGGTTTGCGGTTGTGACGGTGAGACCTACTCGAACAACTGCGAGCGCTTGCGTGTCAGGGTTGCGCTCGACCACCACGGTGCGTGCCGGAGCAACTGTAAGACCGCCGGGCTAGGCTGCGGCGCACACGAGGTCTGCATTACCCAGCACGGCGATTGCGGCGGCACCGGCAAGTGTGTGCCGGCCCCCGAGATTTGTCCCCTCGGGATCGAAGTCGATGCGCCTTTCCCGTTCTTTGCGGTCTGCGGTTGCGACGGCGTGACGTATCCGAACGCCTGCGAAGCAGCGCGGGCAGGCGTAGGCGTGGAGCACGAGGGACCCTGCCACGGTGAGTTCGGATGCCTTTCGGATTCGGACTGCCCGGTTGGAAACGTCTGTTTACCGCCGCCGGGAATCTGCTTGTTGGTCGCCAGCCCGGTAATCCCGTTGGTCTGCCAGCCGATCCCCGACGATTGTACCGACGCACAGGAGCCGGTCTGCGGGTGCAACGGCACGACCTACAACTCGCACTGTGAGGCGCTCAGAAGTGGTGCCGGGTTCGGATATCCGGGGCCCTGCTTCGATTTTGTTCCGCCGTTGTTTTAGCAGGCCGTGCGACAGACCGGACTAGCGCGCTCGGGGTAGTCCCAATACACGCTCGGCGATGATCGAGCGTTGAATCTCGCTCGATCCGGCGGCAATCGTACGCCCGCGAGAGTACAGGTAAAGGTGCGGCCAGCGACCGTCCATCGGAGCGAGGGGATCGCCCGGCGCCAGCATCGAAAACGAGCCGTTCATCTCAACGGCGGTCTCCATCATGCGCTGGAACATCTCGCTCCAGAACAGCTTCTCCATCGAACCCTCCGGCCCCGGTGGATCACCGCGTAGCTGTTTAGTGAGGTGGCGCAACGAGGTCAGGCGAAGTGCCTCGCTCTCAATGTGTAGCTGCGCGATCTTCTGACGAACCATCGGATCGTCTGCCGGTCGCCTGCCGTCCGGACCGGGCTCGCGTGCCTGGGCGATCATGTCGTTCAACGCTACACGAGACTGCAGTTGGCGAAGAAACGTCAGCGTCGCGCGCTCGTACATGAGCATCGCAACCGCCATCTTCCAGCCCTCCCCTTCCTCGCCTACGATGTTCTCCTTGGGGACACGGACGTCGTCAAAAAACACCTCGTTGAACTCTGCGTCACCGTTCATCTGCGTCAGCGGGCGCGTGCTGATACCCGGGCTGTGCATATCTACGATCATCAAAGTCAGCCCTTTGTGCTTGGCCGCCTCCTGATCGCTACGAGCGAGAAGAATGCAGAGGTCGGCGTACTGAGCGAAGCTCGTCCAGACCTTCTGGCCGTTGACCACGAACGCATCACCGTCGAGAATCGCGGTTGTTTTGACCGCAGCCAGATCCGAGCCTGCCCCCGGCTCTGAATAGCCCTGGCACCAAATCTCTTGCGCGTTAAGAATCTTGTGTAGGTAGCGCGCCTTCTGCGTTTCGGTACCGTGGTCGATCAGAAGGGGGCCCACCATCGAAACCGCGAGCAGATTGATGAGTTGGGGCGAACCCGCTTGCGCAAGCTCTTGTTGAAAGATGATCTGCTCGATCAATCCCGCGCCCTGCCCCCCGAACTGTTTCGGCCAGTGCAGACCGCACCAACCAGCTTCGTACAGGCGGTTCTGCCAAACCTTGCCGTGTTCAACTACCTCGTCGAGCGAGGCCGGCTCACCACCCGAGCCGATATGTCCGGCCGCACGCTGCTCGTCGAGCCACCCAACCAACTGCGCGCGAAACTGTTCTTGCTCCGGCGTGTACGCGAAATCCATAGCCGGACTATGCCACGGCTGCACACTTGTTTGGAACCGCCACTAATAAGCAGCGGTGCCGGCGTTCGCCCCGGCAATCGGGATCTCAGGGGTTTACCAGTAGGACCTTGCGGGCACCTTTCTCCTGTGCCCGCGCAAATGCACTCTCAGCCTCGGATAGTTCGCGGCGCGAGTCTATGAGGGGTTCGGTCATAATCGAGGTCCGCTCCAACAACTCAACCGCAGATTTCATTCGCCCGCAACGCGACCCGAGCACGGTGATCTCATTGATCACGATCGGCGCGAGGTCGATCTCGTGCAAACCTGCAACCGTGCTCTTGAGCACCAACGTGCCGCGTGGCTCGGTTGCACGAAGCGCCTCTGCCAGACCCGACGCCGACCCGGTCGCTTCGACTACCAAATCGTAAGCCGCAGTCGCTTTCTCGGGGAGCGTGCGTGCAAGACGGTTCACGCGTGCGTCCTCGATCCACTCGAGTTCGTCGAGGTGGTGTCCGACCAAATCAACCTCAGCACCGTGCACGGCCAAGACCTGCGCGATGAGAAGTCCCAGCTTTCCGTCGCCCAGAACCAGTGTGCGACGATGCCGCGTGGTGCCGCCGAGTTGTTCTATTATCTCGCAAGCGGCTGCAAGCGGTTCGGCGAAAACCGCTTGCACGTCAGTCACCGTATCCGGCACCTCGACGAGGTTTCGCTCCGGGATAAGGAACTCCTCGGCGATGACACCATCGGCGCCAAGGATCCCGAGTACCTTACGCGTAGCGCAGTGACGAGAATCGCCGGCATCGCACCGCTCGCAGTTGTCGCAGCCAAAATTGATGCCGCCAACGACCCGTCTACCCGCCAGCGCTCCGTCGAGCGCTTCGCCGACGAATTCATGACCCAATACTCCGCTAAATCCCATGTATCCACGGATAAGTTCGAGGTCGGTATTGCAGATACCCGCGATCCGCGTACGGACACGGACAAAACCGGCCGGATCCATCACGGGGCGCGGCCGATGGGCGCTTAACGCAGCGTGGCGCCCTTCTAAAACGTAAGCCAGCACAGTATTACAGTCTCGCTACTAGCACCGGCCGCCGGCTGTTTCCATGGTTGCAACGGCAGGTTGCAACGGCAGGCCCCGCTCCGTTAGAGTATGGACAGTCGATGAACGACCCCGACCAACCTCCGTCTAGAAACGGCGCAAGCCGGATCCCCTCCCTCAAGGGCCACGCTGCGTGACAGCAGGCTTGGCATTAGCCGCAACCGCGGCACTTGTAGTGGTGAACGCTTGTTTCGTCGCCGCTGAGTTCTCGATAGTCTCGGTGCGTCGAACACCGGTCGAGGCACTGGCCAAGGTCGGCAGTCGGCGCGCGCGAACGCTTCTGCGTGTGCTCGACGAACTCGACGCCCATATCTCGGCTGGTCAGATCATGATCACAGCAGCCGGGATCGGTATCGGCTGGCTCGGCGCGCCGGCTGCGGCACAACTTCTGGGTCCTTTCGTCGATAAGTTTGCGATCGGTGACGGCACCCTCTTACGTGGACTCTCGCTGACGATGTCGTTCGCTGCAGTCACGCTAGCGACGTTGATCGCGGGCGAGATCACGCCGAAGCTGTTGGGGCTCAGACGAGCGCAAACCGTCGCACTGTGGATGGCGCTGCCTCTTCGGACCTTAGCGCTTCTCAGTAAGCCGCTCCTACGCTTGTTTACAGCCGCATCTTCGGCGCTGCTTTCACTGTTTGGTGTGCGATCCGAAGATCACCGCCCGGAGCTCGACACGCTCGGCCCCGACGAGCTGCGCTCTTTCGTCAAGCAGAGTTCGACCTTTGGCAGGCTTTCGTTCACTCGGCGTAAGATGATCGAGAAAGCCATCGAGTTCGCAGATCACACCGCCAAACAGATCATGGTCCCGCGCGATCAGATCGACTTCGTCAATCTCGAGGATTCCCTGGAAGAAAACCTTGCCGTACTCCACGAAGCCGGGCACACCCGCTACCCCCTGACCCAGGGCACCCTGGATACCGTCGTCGGAATGATTCACATCAAAGACCTGTTCCGGAGGAATGGCAGCCTACAAAGCTCGGATGAGCTGCGAGCCTTGCAGCGTGAAATGCTGATCGTGCCCGAAAGTCAGCCAATCGACGTCTTACAACGGACCTTTCAGCGCAAGCGCGCACACATGGCGATTGTTGTTGATGAGTACGGAGTTCCGACCGGACTGGTCACGTTGGAAGACGTGCTCGAAGAACTCGTTGGTGAAATCCGCGACGAGTTTGACCAGGATGAGAAAGCCAAGATCGTTCACTCAAAGGAAGGCGTCTTTATCGACGGCATGCTTCTGGTTGAAGACCTCTGCCGCGAACTCAACATCGATCTCGAAGAAAGCGCCGATGACACCGTCGGCGGCTACATCACCACACAGCTTGGCAAGATCGCACGGGTCGGCGATTCGTTTAAGTTCGCAGACTACGAGGGAAGCGTTGTCGAAATGGAGGGACGACGTATCGCACGGGTCGTACTTTCCGGCGGTGCTCTCGACAGGAATCTCAAGCAACAGGCGTTCTGACCCGCAAGCGTAAGCTTCGGCCAAGCGGGCGTTGTAACCTGCGCTCGTCGCGTAGTACGCTTCACGCGCGCTCTGGAGCAAACACCGCATGGCCCCGCTGGCAATCAAGCGCTATCCCACATCGCAAAATTTCTTCTCGCAACGGCTGCGTCTGCATTACGTAGATTACGGCTCGCCTGAAAAACCGTTGATGGTTCTGGTGCATGGAAGTCGTGACCATTGCCGGGCGTGGGATCTCGTCGCCGGCGAGTTGGCCGAGCACTACCACGTCATCGCTCCCGATCTGCGCGGCCACGGCGACAGTGCCTGGGCAATCGGTTCTCAGTACTCGATGGCCGAGTACGTCCTGGATCTCGCGCAGCTTTTGCGCCACGTCGGCGAGGAGCGAATGACGCTGCTCGGACACTCCCTCGGAGGCGCAGTGGTGCTGCGCTACGCCGGGTTGTTCCCCGACACCGTGGTGAGCGTTGCCGCGATCGAGGGTCTCGGGCCGCCGCCGGGTGTCGACTCGGCAGAGCCCGCCGAGCAGCGGCTGCGCAACTGGATCGCGGCGATGCAAGGTCTCGCGTCGCGCACACCACATCGCTACCGATCGATCAGCAAAGCGCTCGAGCGAATGCAGGACGCCAACCCGAACCTTTCGCCTGAACTCGCCGAACATCTTACGGTTCACGGCGTGATGCGCATGGAGGACGGGACATACACCTGGAAGTTCGACAATTACGTGCGTACATTCGCCCCACACGCGTACGACCGCGAAGGCACACAGGAACTATGGGCGCGGATCGAGTGCCCGGTGTTTCTCGCGCGGGGCAAAGACAGTTGGGCGGAAAACCCCGTAGACGACGGTCGAACATCCCATTTCAAAGACTACACTTACCGCGAGTTCGACAATGCGGGCCACTGGCTGCACCACGACCAGTTCGAGCCCTTCGTCACCGAGCTCAAGGCTTTCCTGGAGATTGATTGAGCGTGCCTGAAACTCCTCAACCCTCCCTTGCACTCTCGCGCTTGCTCGCCCAACTCTCCTATAAAGAGGGCACGTTCACGCTCGCCTCCGGCAAGAAGAGCGACTTCTACGTCGATGTAAAGCAAACATTGTTCCGTGCCGAAGGCGCTGCGTTGATCGGCCATCTACTACTCGACCGCCTGCGCGCCCACGGCATAACCGCAGTCGGTGGCATGGCCGTCGGCGCGGTACCCTTGGTAGCCGCCGCACTCGTAGAGGCCTCGCGTGCCGGCTACCCGCTTTCCGGTTTCTTCGTTCGCAAGGACGTCAAAGGTCACGGCACCGCCAAAAAGATCGACGGGCCGTTCGACAAGACCGCAAAAATCGCGATGGTCGAGGATGTCGTAACGACGGGCGGCTCGACCATCGATGCAATCGAAGAAGTCGAAGGCGCGGGCGGAAAAGTGAGCCTGGTACTCGCGGTCGTTGACCGTGAGGAAAACGGTGGACTCGGAAAACTCGCTAAGCGCGTCGGCATAGCCGAAGCGCTAACCACAAAGACCAGCATACTCGAGGTCGTCGGCTCCTAATAGGAAAAAGGCCAGGCACCTTTGCCGGCGAACCGGAAAAGATGCCTGGCCCCCAGTGGGCACCTTCTGCGACCCATCGCCCCTTGCGACACGCACCGCAGAACTGCAAGCGCCTACAAGCCTTTACGGGGTCGGGATCTTGCCCTGCAAGAAGAAGGCAATGACCAATGCGTAAATCGCCAACGCTTCGATGAAAGCGATGCCGATGATCATCGGTGTCTGAATGCGATCGGCCGCGTTCGGATTGCGGCCGATCGACTCCATAGCAGCACCAACCGCGCGGCCCTGACCTAGCGCTGCACCGAACGCGGCACCCGCGATCGCAATACCAGCCGCCATAGCGATCATGCCGCTACCGCCGTAGCCGCCGCCGACATCAGCGGCGAACGCGAGCGGAGCCGAACCCAAACCCGCAAGCAACGCGCCCACGGTAGCAAAAGCAATAGTCCTAATACGAGTCATTTCTCTTCTCTCCTGTGTGTTGCGGGCCCGCGCACTACCTTCAGCCACTCCTCTTTCCTCTTCCACCACCGGCGTGTCCGAGACCCGTGTTCGTATCCAACCCGCCTCTCAGTGATGAGCGTCGTCGTGGCCGAGGGCCAGCGAGACATAGATCACCGTCAGTAGCGTGAACACGAAGGCCTGAATGAGCGATACGAACGCTCCCAAAAAGTAAAAAGCGACCGGAATCACTACCCGCGTAAGGTCGGTGAAAATCTCGAGTACGAGATGGTCGCCCGTCATGTTTCCGAAAAGCCGAAGTGCGAGCGATACCGGCCGCACCAAGTTGTCGATGAGCTCGAGCGGAACCATCAGGACCGCGAGCCACCAAATCGGGCCAACAAAATGCTTGGCGTAATTGACGATGCCCTGATCCGCGATGCCGATCGCGTTGTAGCCGAGAAACGCAGCCGCACCGAGCGCGAAGGTGACATTAAAGTCACTCGTCGGCGGACTGAAGCCGGGGACAAGCCCGATCAGGTTCGCCAGCAGAATAAATATGAAAAAGCTACCGAACAGCGGTACGTACTGCGCGGCCCTTTTGCCGAGAACGCCTTCCCCGATCGACAACACGCCGCCGACAAACAGCTCGGCGATGTTGCGAATCGTCATTCTCTCATCAGGGATCAGCGCGTCGCCGTCGGCACGCGCGGATGCGAGCGAGCGGTTTGCGAGAAGTGCGAAGCCGATGAGCAGCAACATCACCAAACTCGCGGTGAGCGTGTGTCCGGGAAAGCCGCTAAGCCCCGGAATGACTTCGGTCCAAAAGATTGGGTGCGTCACGTCTGTTCTCTATCCAGCCTGTCAGTTTTCTCGTGTGGCGCTCGCGTGGTCGTCGTCGCGCGGTGGTATGGCTGTTCCTGTCACCGTTGCCTCTACAACCGTCGCTACCAGCAAGAGTGTGGCTCCGAACGCGAACGACATCGGCTCGACATCCCACTGCATCCCAACGCCGGCCAGCACCAACAAGAACAACGAGAGCTTGCCGAGCATCAGCACAAGCGTCATGGCCTTGCTCGCGCCGGGCAGTATTAGTCTGGAAACAAGCATACGAATCAAGAGAAAGTTGCCGGTCATGAATACCCCCCCAAGTGCGATATCGCGCGCAGAGCCAATACTGAGGGCTGTCGAGCCGGCGGCGGCCACGGCGGTCAAGTAGCCCGTCATACGTGCAACCCGGCTGAGGTCGACGACCCGCTGAACCAAACGACTCAAGCCTTGCCCGCCGGCGGACGAACACGACCCGACTTGATCATCGCGCGCACACCACTGACCAAGGCCGCCATCGAAAAAAACAGCGTCAGAATCCCCTGCCAACCCAGGTACACGTCGGCCTGGTACCCCAAGAATGCGCCCGCAGCGATGCGCCAACCAAGGCTCCACGCCAGTCCGAGTGCCCCAACCGGAAGCTTGCGGCTTGTGGGCGGCTGAGTCTCGGTCTGGGGCGTCATGAGGGGCCCGGTAACTGCCGCAACGCACGCTGGGCCGCGTCGATAGTGCGGTCGATATCTTCCTCGGTGTGCGCCGCCGAGACGAACCATGCTTCGAACTGCGACGGCGGAGCCCAGATTCCTTCGGATAGGAGGCTGCGGAAAAACCCGGCATAGGCCTCGGTGTCGGTCAAGAGCGCGTCGTCGTAGTTACGCACCTGGGCCGGACCAAAGAACAGCGTGACCAGGCTACCCGCGCGTTGCACACACCCAGAGCGCGGTGCGAGCACGCGTGCGAAGCCGTCGGCCAGTCGCGCGCCGAGGCCGTCCAAACGCTGGTAAAAACCCGGCGCGTCGGCTGCCTCAAGCGTCGCCAGCCCGGCAGCCACAGCCAGCGGATTCCCCGCCAATGTACCCGCTTGGTAAACACCACCGGCGGGTGCCACCTGATCCATCAGCGCAGCACGCCCGCCGTAGGCGCCTACCGGCAATCCTCCGCCGATAATCTTGCCGAGACACGTCAGGTCGGGGCGCAGGCCCGCCACCCCCTGGTACCCGGCCGGACCGAGGCGAAAACCGCTGATCACTTCGTCGAAGATCACCAACGCACCGCACTCATGCGCGATCTCGATGACGCCCTTCAGGAAACCCGGCTCAGGAGGCACCACGCCCATGTTACCGGCAACCGGTTCCACAATGACGGCTGCGGTCTGCGACCCGCACGCAGCGCGTAGGGATGTCAGATCGTTGAAGTCGGCGATCCGCGTCAGCGAACCGATTGCGACGGGGACACCGGGACTGTCGGGCACCCCGAGGGTAGTCGCGCCCGAACCCGCACGCACCAGCAGCCCGTCAGAGTGTCCGTGGTAGCAGCCGGCAAACTTAACGATCTCGTCACGACCTGTGGCAGCCCGTGCCAGCCGAATGGCGCTCATCGTCGCCTCGGTTCCGGAAGTGACCAGGCGCAGTTTGTCGATCGACTCGAAACGGCCGCAGACCTGTTCGGCCAGTTCGATTTCGAGTTCGGTGCTCGCGCCAAAACTGACGCCGGCGGCGCTCACCCTTCGTATCGCTTCGATGACAACCGGGTGTGCGTGTCCGAGAAGCATCGGACCCCAGGATCCGATGTAGTCTACGTACTCGTTGTCGTCGACATCGGTAATGCGCGCGCCGCGCGCCGAAGCTACGAGGCGTGGGCTGCCACCGACGCCGCGCCAAGAACGCACGGGCGAGTTGACGCCACCGGGCATACAGGCCGAGGCGCGCTTGAATAGGCGTTCGGAGTTGGATGTGTCGATCGTTCTTTTTGCTGCCTTTTCAGTTTTCAATTTCTTCCTCGCTTCGCCCACTACTCAGAAGGGCGAGGGAAAACAAGGATATAGAAAGGACCATGCGCAAACCCAACAGCACGACCACGGGCGGCAAACAAGTTTTGCCTACCGCCCGCCGTGGCGCCGGCACGCAAGCCTTGGAATCCGCACTGTTTTCGCGCCGATGAAGGCCTTGCCGACAGTGCGTCGGCGGGGTTATCCACAGGCTCGTTTGCGTTCATAACCGGGAGGACTAGGTTCGCTCACTCCGCCGACGCTGGCCATCTCTTGGTTTAGCGGTTTCCTTTTGGAGACGCTGTATTCGCGCTCGGTATGACGGTCCGCGCCATGAGTTATCCACAACTGTGGATATACCTGTGCACAGAATGAGGGGACGGTGTGGAGACAGGCCCGGCAGAAAATCTAGAAACCCTGTGGAACCAAGCGCTTAACCTGCTTCAGGCACAGCTCAGCAAACAGGACTTCGATACCTGGATCCAGCCTCTTGAACCACTGGCAACGAGCGGGAAGACACTGGAGTTTCGTGTCCCTAATCATATGTTTGCAACCTGGGTTGCCGATCACTTTCTCGACAAGCTCACCCACACGATCGGAGATGTCGCCGGGTTTAGTCCTGAGCTACGCTTTATTTGCGATCCGGCAGACCCGCAGGGGAAACTCTTCATAGAGACCGCTGAACCCGCAGCAACCAAGCGGAAAGTATCCTCGTCGCGGTCGCCCGGACGCTTGATCGACGGCTATGAGTTCGAGAACTTTGTCGTAGGACCGAACAACCAATTCGCACGGGCAGCCGCCATGGCCATCGCCAAGCAGCCCGGTACGCTTTACAACCCGTTGTTCATGTATGGCGGTGTCGGGCTCGGCAAAACCCACCTCGCCAACGCCGTCGGACACGCGATCGTCGAACATGATCCGGCGGCCAGGGTGATGTTCGCGTCGTCGGATGGTTTTACCAATCAGCTGGTCGAGGCCATCTCCAAGAACAAGGCCCAAGAGTTCAAGAACCGGGTGCGTCGTCTGGATGTGCTGATTGTCGACGACGTGCAGTTCTTATCCGGCCGCGAGCGCACGCAAGAAGAGTTCTTCCACATCTTCAACGTGCTGTACGAACAAGGTCGCCAGATCATCCTGACCTCGGATAAGGCTCCGGTTGAGCTCGACGGTATCGAGCAACGCCTGTGTAACCGGTTCGGGTGGGGTTTAGTCGCAGATATCCAGGCACCCGACACGGAGACCCGGCGGGCCATCCTCGAGCGCAAAGCCGCTGATGAAGGTATCGCGCTGCCGGCCCGTGTCGCTGAACTGATCGCTACGCGTATCGACTCCAACATCCGCGACCTCGAAGGAGCGCTCACACGGATAAGCGCCTTCGCATCGATCAACCACACAGAAATAAATGTCGAGATGGCCGAGAAGCTGCTCCTCGCCGTCGCACCCGATGCCAAATCAGAGCTCGGCTTCGACGATATCGAGCAAGGCGTAACCCAGCACTTCGGGCTCAAACCAGAAGAACTCAAAGCCAGGCGCCGCACCAAAAAGGTCGCTGAGGCGCGCCAGGTAGCTATGTTCCTGATGAGACGACACATGGGCGCGTCATTCCCAGCGATAGGACAGTTCATGGGCGGGCGTGACCACTCGACCGTAGTTCACGCGTATCAAGCCGTAGAGAAACGCTGCCGCGCAGACCAACGTTACAAGCACATGGTCGACACGGTGGCCAAAGCCATCGGCTGTGGATAAGTCATGCGCAGATTGATACGAAAAGGTGCTAAGGGGATGTCGGTCTACCGATCGCGGCGGTCTACGCGTAGCCTCGCAGCCCTAGCGCACAGACGATGTGTCAAGAAATCCTTCGCCCTATCAGGCTTTTGCGATGGATATCCCCGGTTTTGCGCATCTTAATAATAGTAGTAAATTTGAACTAACCTACTAAAGAGGAAAGAGAGCTATGAACATCCAGCTCGATCGCGAGATCCTCCTGACCGTCCTCGGACGTTCGCAAGGCGTTGTCGACAAGCGTCAGCCGATGGCGATTCTTACTAACGTTCTGCTTACGGCAGTTACCGGTGAGTTAAAGATCATCGCTACCGACCTTGAGGTCAGTCTTGAACAGGCGTGTCCGGCCAAGGTCAAAGACGCCGGCCAAGTCGCGGTCTCGGCACGAAAGCTCTTTGAGATCGTTCGTGAGTCATCTTCGGACAAGATCACGCTCAAAGCCTTGGACAACAAAGGGCTTGAGGTTTCCTATGGTCGTAGCGACTTCAAACTTCTCGGAATCGATCCGGCCGATCATCCAGGCATGCCCGACAGCACCGCCGGGGCGAAAAATACCGAGATAATCTCGCTCCCGGTGGCCGAGTTGTCCGAGATGATACGCAAAACCGTGTTCGCGGTTTCGACCGATGACACCCGCTCGAACCTAGCCGGCGTCTACTTGGACAAGACAGACAAAGGCAACGGAGTGCGGATGGTGGCCACCGACGGCCACCGTCTCGCCGTGATAGAACGCAAGCTTTCGAGTGGGGCAATCGGCGGCGGTGTGATTCTACCGCGCAAGGGCGTCAGTGAGCTCGCAAAACTGCTGGTTGATCAAGACGGAGACGTCACGATTACGCTGACCGGAAGCGAGGCTATCGCAACTGTCGGCGACTGCACGATCAGCATGCGCTTGGTCGAAGGGACTTTCCCTGACTACAAACAGGTCGTACCCAAGGATTCCCCCAAAGTAGTCACGGCCGAACGCGACGAGCTTTTGCAGTCTCTGCGCCGGGTTTCGATTCTCTCGAGTGAGCGCGCGCGCGGCGTGAAATTTACGATCAAGTCGGGATTGGTGACCGTATCGGCCAATAATCCCGACATCGGCGAGGCTTCTGAAGAACTCGTTGCCGACTATAGCGGCGACGATTTGGAGATCGGTTTCAACGCGCGCTACGTCATCGATGTTCTCGGAGTACTACCCGAGCACGCCAGAGTTGAGCTTTGCCTCAACGACCAAATGAGTCCTGGGGTCGTGCGCGGAGACGACCGTGATTACAGGTATGTCGTAATGCCGATGCGGATCTGACCAGGCCATCTAACCCATTGAAAAACCAGGCAGTTGGCAGGGGTCCGTAATTGGACATTTGCACTCGGTTTTGATAGCTTTTCAGGCTTGAACACGCCTGTGGAGGGCTCTCTTTAGGGACCTTCGAACTGGGCGTATCACGACCGAATACCGGCACCGCTCGCTGGTGGAGATCCGCTGCCTCAATGGCAAAAATGACGACGAATAATAGTGAACCGGTGCCTACGCCGGATGCGAAATCTGCATCCGGACCGGCTGCGGATAAGTCTGCCAACCGTGTGGATAAAAAGGGCAAAAGCTCGTATTCCGCGTCCTCAATCAAAGTACTCGAGGGACTCGAGGCTGTTCGTAAGCGCCCGGGCATGTACATAGGCGACACCGGTTCGCGTGGTTTGCACCACCTCGTTTTCGAGGTCGTCGACAACTCGATCGATGAGGCGTTGGCTGGCCATTGCGACACTGTCTCCGTCGAGGTCCATGTGGACAACTCGGTCACCGTCATCGATAACGGCCGCGGTGTTCCGGTCGACTTGCATCCGACCGAAGGGGTTTCTGCGGCCCAGGTCGTCCTGACCAAGCTTCACGCAGGCGGCAAGTTCGACAAGGGCTCGTACAAAGTCTCAGGGGGTTTGCACGGCGTGGGCGTCTCGGTTGTCAACGCGCTTTCCGAGCGCCTCGACATAGAGATCCACCGTGAGGGCAAGGTCTACGCCCAGCACTATGAGACCGGACACCCGCAAAAACCGCTCGAGGTCATCGGCAAGACCGACCACACCGGGACCACCGTTAAGTTCAAGGCCGACAGCAGCATCTTCGAGACCGAGGTTTACAGCTTCGATATCTTGGCGAGCCGACTACGTGAATTGGCCTTCCTGAATCGGGGCGTCAATATCGCGCTTACCGACGAACGCGAAGGTGGCAAGACCGTCAACTTCCACTACGAAGGCGGCATCGTCAGTTTCGTCGAGCATATCAATCGCGCCAAAGGGAAAGTCCACAACAAGGTCATCTACCTGGCCGGCCACAAGAACGACGTCGATATCGAAATCGCGATGCAGTGGAACGACAGCTACTCGGAGAACGTTTACTCATTCGCGAACAACATCAATACGATTGAAGGCGGTACCCACCTTTCCGGATTTCGCTCCTCGCTTACGAGGACGCTTAACAGCTACGCAAACGCGAACAATATGTTCAAGAAGGGCGACACCCCGATTGAAGGCGACGATATTCGCGAAGGGCTCGCAGCGGTTTTGTCGGTCAAAGTTCCTGAGCCGCAGTTCGAGGGCCAGACCAAGACCAAACTCGGCAACAGTGAGGTCAAGGGCCTGGTCGAGGCGGTAGTAAATGAAAGCCTCGGTGTCTACCTCGAAGAGCATCCGACCGACGCACGCAAAGTCGTCGGAAAGTGCATGGAAGCCACACGCGTCCGCTTGGCGGCACGCAAAGCAAAAGAACTCGCGCGCCGCAAAGGCGCTCTAGATTCCGCGGCTCTGCCGGGCAAGTTGGCCGATTGCCAGGAACGCGACCCGGCGCTCTCAGAACTATACGTAGTCGAGGGTGATTCGGCAGGCGGCACAGCCAAGCAGGGCCGCGATCGGAAGAACCAGGCGATCTTGCCTTTGCGCGGAAAGATTTTGAACGTCGAGCGCGCACGCTTTGACAAGATGATTTCTTCAGAAGAGATCCGAGTCTTGATCACCGCACTCGGTGCCGGAATCGGTGCGCAAGACAAATCGATGGACAAGCTTCGCTATCACACCATCGTAATCATGACCGACGCAGACGTTGACGGTTCTCATATCCGGACGTTGCTGCTGACCTTCTTCTATCGGCACTTCCCTGAGATCATCGAGCGTGGCCATCTGTACATCGCGCAGCCGCCGTTGTTCCGCGTGAAAAAGGCCAAGACCGAGAAATACCTCAAGGACGAAGCGGCCTTGGCGGAATACCTGATCGACATGGGTGCCGAGGACGTCAAGGTCAGCTCGGGTGGCTCGAAGAAATCTACCTCGGGTGTCGGCCTGAAAGCCGCGCTTAAGAAGCTCGGCAACCTTGAGGATCTCGCAGCACTACTGGAAAAGAAAGGTCGCGATCGCGGACTCATGGCATTGGTTGCCGCTGATCAGACGATTACGCCCGAGCTTCTTGGCAACAAGAAGAATCTGCGCGCGGCCATGAAAGTGATTCTCGACGACGTGCAGAACGAAGCGCCGGATTTGTTGCCGATCACCTTCGAGTACGAAGACGACGTTGAACACGGCTGCGAAAAAGTTGCCATGGTTTCCAAACTCAATGGCTCGGCGAGCCGCAGTCTGCTCGATAAGGAGCTGCTGGAGCTGCCCGAGTTCATCAGGCTCAGAGAGATCATGGCTGACCTTGCCGGTCTCGGTAAAGCTCCGTTCACGCTAACCATCGGGCAACACGAACGGAATGTAGCGTCGGTCCGTGAGTTGCACAGCGTCATCATGGTTGCCGCGCGCAAGGGCATGGACATCCAGCGCTACAAGGGTCTGGGTGAGATGAATGCCGAGCAGCTATGGGAGACCACGATGAACCCCGAGACGCGTACACTCCTTCAGGTGCGCGCCGATGATGCCACGGCCGCTGACGACATCTTCACCAAACTTATGGGCGACGATGTGGCCGAACGCCGCAAATTTATTGAAGAGAACGCGCTGAACGTTCGCAACCTGGATATCTAAGCGAATGGATTCGTCTCTCCGTCAAGCCAAGATCCCCGTTAATATCGAAGACGAGATGCGTACGTCCTACATGGACTACGCGATGTCGGTCATCGTCGGTCGCGCACTTCCCGACGTGCGCGACGGACTAAAACCGGTGCACCGTCGCGTGCTCTTCGCGATGCACGACCTCGGCAACGAGTGGAACAAAGCCTACAAGAAATCAGCGCGTGTCGTCGGCGACGTAATCGGCAAGTATCATCCCCACGGCGATTCGGCCGTGTACGATTCAATAGTGCGGATGGCCCAGGACTTCAGCCTTCGCTACCCGCTCGTTGACGGTCAGGGAAACTTTGGGTCGGTCGACGGTGATCCGCCTGCTGCCATGCGTTATACGGAGGTGCGCATGGGGCGCATCTCGAGTGACATGCTCGGCGACATCGAGAAAGAGACCGTCGATTTCGTTCCAAACTACGACGAGACGCTCAAAGAGCCGACGATTCTCCCCGCGCGCTTTCCAAATCTGCTTGTCAACGGCGCCTCCGGCATCGCGGTCGGCATGGCGACCAACGTGCCGCCGCACAACATGACCGAGGTCTGCACCGCTGTACGCGCCCTGATCAAGGATCCTACAACTGCACTTACACGGTTGATGAAGATCGTCACGGGTCCTGACTTTCCGACCGGCGCGGTGATCCACGGGCGTCAGGGAATCCTCGAGGCTTACACGACCGGTCGTGGAATCATCACCATCCGCGCGGTCGCGAACACCGAGACTGACAGCCGCACCGGTAAGGCACGCATTGTCGTCACCGAGCTTCCTTACCAGGTGAACAAGGCCAAGCTGATCGAGAAGATCGCCTTCCTCGTGCACCAGAAGAAGGTTGACGGCATCTCCGATCTTCGTGACGAGTCTGATCGCCGCGGTATGCGCATGGTGATCGAGCTCAAGCGCGATGCGGTTCCGATGGTTGTGCTCAACAGCCTGTACAAACACACGCAGCTACAAGACAGTTTCGGCATCATCAACCTCGCACTGGTTGACGGCCGACCACGTACGCTGAACCTAAAGGAGCTGCTCGAACAGTTCCTGATCCACCGCAAAGAGATCGTTACGCGTTCGACGATCTTCGACCTCAAGAAGGCTGAAGCGCGTCTGCACATTTTGGACGGCCTCAAGATCGCACTCGACAACCTCGATGCGGTCATCAAGCTGATTCGTGCGGCCAAAGACGCACCGACCGCGAAAGTGGGCTTGGTCGAGAAGTTCAAGCTCTCTGAGATCCAGGCCCAAGCCATTCTCGACATGCGTCTGCAGCGCCTGACAGGTCTCGAGCGCGACAAGATCATTGCCGAGCATAAGGAAGTATCGGCGCTCATCAAGCGTTTGCACGAGATCCTCGACGACGAGGGCGAAGTATTAAAGATTATCGACGGTGAGATGGAAGCCGTGATTAAGCAGTACGGCGACGAACGCCGCACCGAGATCGCCGCCGACAGTTCGGATATTTCGATAGAGGACATGATCGTCGATGAGGATATGGTCGTGACCGTGTCCCACGAAGGCTACATCAAACGCAATGCTGCATCGCTCTACCGTCAGCAGCGCCGCGGTGGCCGTGGTAAGATCGGCGCCGGAACTAAGGGCGAAGATTTTGTCGCTCATATGTTCGTGGCCTCCACGCACTCCTATATTTTATTCTTCACGAATCGCGGGCGCGTGTACTGGAAGAAGGTGCACGAGCTTCCCCAGGCCGGACGCTCAGCACGCGGCAAAGCGATTGTTAATCTGCTTCCACTCGAGCCCGGCGAAGAACTTTCGGCGTTTCTGCCGGTGCGTGAGTTCTCCGAGGGTCGTTTCATTCTCTTCGCTACCGCCCAGGGCATTGTGAAGAAGACCTCGTTGATGGATTACTCGCGCCCGCGTACGGCCGGCATCATCGCCATAAACCTAGACGACGAAGATGAGCTGATTTCGGTGCGTCTGACCGACGGCCGCCAACAGGTAGCGATCTCGACGCGCAACGGCTACCTCGTGCGTTTTGAAGAAACGGAAGCACGTCCGATGGGGCGCGGAGCCGCCGGCGTACGCGGTGCCAAGCTGGAGGAAGGCGATCTGGTCGTGTCGATGGAAGTCGTCTCGCCTGGAGCTTCGCTGCTGACGGTTTCAACCAAGGGCTACGGCAAACGCAGCCCGATCGACGATTACCGCCTCGTGCACCGCGGCGGCAAAGGCGTGCGTACCATGAAGATCACCGACAAGACCGGTCCGGTCGTCGGCGTGCTACAGATTCTGGAAGAAGACCAGGACGTCGTTCTGGTGACAGACGGTGGCAAGCTGATCCGGATTCCCGCGGCAGGGATCCGCGTGATCGGACGTAACACCCAGGGTGTTCGCTTGGTGAAGGTCGAATCAGATGGCTCCGAGACAGTGGTTTCAGTGGCACCGATAGCCGAGAAAGATCTGCCCGATTCTGAGGGCGAAGAAGACTAGCGGGCGTATCGTGAAGGCGGCCGTAGTTGGAGCAGGAAGTTGGGGTACCGCACTTGCGGCGGTGCTTGCCAAGAACGGTCACGAAACCACAATCTGGTCACGTGGCGCTGAAGTCGCTGACACGATCAACGAAAAGCACGAAAACAAAGTCTACTTGCCGGGCATCAAGCTACCGGAGGGGTTGCGTTCGACCTCCGATCTGCGGGATGCGCTTTCCGGCGCCGAATTGGTACTGGCCGTCGTACCTTCGCATGCGATGCGCGAAACTATGCAGCGCGCGGCAGAGTTTATCTCGCGTGACGCGCTTGTCGTATCGGCGAGTAAGGGTATCGAAGATGGAACCTTCGAGACGATGTTCGAGGTCTTGGCGGAGAGCGTAGGAGGAGAAGACCGTATCGGCGTTATCTCCGGACCCAGCTTTGCGGCCGAAGTCGCCACCGAGGTTCCCACTGTGGTGGTTGCAGCGGCGCGTACCGAACCGGTCGCAGAGAAGATCCAAACCGCTTTTGCCAACGATCGTCTGCGTGTCTACCGCAGCACCGACATCGTCGGTGTTGAGATCGGCGGGGTGGTAAAGAACGTGATGGCGATCGCGACTGGTGCGTCCGACGGCCTGAAGTTCGGACACAACGCGCGCGCGGCAACGATCACCCGCGGGCTTGCAGAGATTACCCGTCTCGCGGTCGCTCTTGGTGCGGAAAAAGAAACGCTTTATGGGTTGTCAGGTCTCGGCGATTTGGTACTCACCTGTACCGGCGACCTGAGTCGTAACCGGCAACTCGGTCTGCGGCTAGGCCGCGGCGAGAATATCGAGGGAATCCTCGAGGGCATGCGTATGGTCGCAGAGGGCGTGCGCAACACCCGTGCGGTCAAAGAGCTCGCCGACCGCCACGGTGTCGAAATGCCGATTGTGAACGCCACTTACAAGGTTCTGTACGAAGGCATGGCGCCCGAGGAATGTTTAGCAGAGCTATTCGGTCGCCCACTCAAACCCGAGTTCGACTGAGCCAACCCGAACACACCCCATGTGGGCCGCGCCGACGACATTTACTCCTTGCCGAAGGATCTGCCGGTCCCCGAAGACGACGGCGCGGCCGCGCATCTGAGCGGTTCTCACCTGCCCTACCCGCTCCTTAGCGACAGCGAATTCAAGCTTTGCGATGCATTGCGTCTACCGTGGTTCGAAACTTCCGGGATGCGGCTACTTAAGCGCCTTACATGGGTGGTGCGCGACGGTTGTATCGAGCGGGTTTTCTATTCGGTCTTCCCGCCCGACCGCAACGCGGCCGCGGTCCTGACGTGGATCCGTACGTGTTGACGCGGCACCACCAGGCCCCGACTGGAGGCCGCCGCCTTGGGATTCGCTAGGAAACCCGCGGATTTGCGAGATCCCGTCGGCCGGGTTGGGGCTGTTGACAACCCCCCTACCTCGGCGTAGCCTGCCGCGTTTGGGAAGCTTGCGTTATTTAGCGCAGGCCCATCTGTGTCGAGGTCAATCCGTCATGAAGCGAACTTATCAGCCCAGTAACGTAAAGCGACGACGTCGCCACGGGTTCCGTGCCCGCATGGCAAGCCCGGGTGGACGTAGTGTGATTAACGCGAGACGGGCAAAAGGCCGCAAGCGACTGACTGTATCGACGCCGGCGAAGCGAGCGAAACGGTAATCGACCGAGAACGCGCCTTCCCACCTCGGGTAAGAATCCGAAAACGCAGGGAATTCCTGCAGATTCAAGGCAAGCACCGGGGAGAGAGAACGCGGCACTTCATTGTTATTAATGTTCCGGGGAGCACCGAAGAGACCAGACTTGGGATTACCGTATCCCGTAAAGTCGGGTGTGCCGTACGAAGGAACCGTGTGAAGCGTCGTATAAGAGAAATTTTTAGGAAGCACCGAACTAAATTGCAGCCGGCCCACGACCTTCTGATTATCGCAAGGGCGGGCGCGGACAGATTGAGCACCAGGGAAATCGAAGCGGAGCTGATAAGCGAGTTGATTCCGGATCATGAATAGATCGATACCAGCCGGTAACGTGTTAGCGCCGAAACAGCCTATCGGGCATATTGCGGCGCGAATGCTCCTCTTCGCCATTGAAGGATACCGTCGATTGATCTCACCTTTGCTGGGACCACATTGCCGGTTCCACCCTACTTGCTCTGGTTACGCCAAGCAGGCCATTCAACGTTACGGCCCGCTCGGCGGATCCGCTCGTGCGCTTGCGCGACTTGTCCGTTGCCACCCTTTCAGCCGCGGAGGCTATGACCCGCTAGGGTAAGCGATCTCAGAGAGTCCACAGCGGTTGCGGCTTCGGTGGAGGCCGCCTTGTGGAGCGAAACGCACTTCTCGCATTCGTAATATCGATAGCCATTTTGATTGGCTATCAGATGCTGTTCGAAACTCCGGCACCGGGTCCGCAGCCCGGTGAGGCGGTTCCGTCCACGGCCGGCGACGGCTATGCCGCGGCGCCGGCGGAAACCGCACCGTTGCCGGCCATCGAGGGAGTAAAGCCCAACTTGCGGTTCGCGACTGGTGCCGCCGCCGAACCGGCACCGGGTCGGCCCTCGCTCGAGGTTCCCGAGCGCACTGTTCTCGTCGACACCGATCTTTACACCGCGAAGCTGACCAGTTGGGGCGGCCGCTTGGCCGGGTTCACTCTCAAGCGCTATCGGCTTACCACCGAGCGCAACAGTCCTCTGCTGGACATGGTCGAGAGCGACGGTGCTCTGCCTCTGGGGCTTCACTGGCCCTCCTCTGACGGGACCAAGGTCTTGAGCGATGCGAGCGTTGCTTACCAGATCGAGGGTGGTCCCGCGAAAGTCCGCGCTGACGGTAAGAGTAAGATCGTCCTGCGCGGCACCGGACCGGGCGGCGAAACCCTCACCAAGACGCTTACCTTTCGCGGCGACTCCTACGTGGTTGGTCTCGAGGTTTCCGTCGATGGGCGCAGCGACGACCGCTTAGCGGTTTCATGGACGCGCAACGCCGGCTCGGATGCTTCACGTTGGGGCGGAATTGATGGACCGACGATTCTCGTCGATGGCGATCTCGAGTCCGTGGCCGGTTCCGGTATCGATCCCGCACAACCCACGCGCTACCTCGGCAAAGTCGATTGGGCGGGGTACGCCACCCACTATTTCCTGGCTGCTTTCGCCCCGCTTGGCGATCTGAGCCACGAGTTTGTCGCCTCGCGTCGCGGCGATATCGGAGTCGGCACGTTGTGGACAGCCGGTGCAGGCAACCAACTCGAGTTCGACTTGTTCATCGGCCCAAAGGGAATCGAGACCCTCAAGGCGGCCGGCCACCGGCTCGACGAGTCCGTTGATCTTGGCTGGTTTACGATCGTGGCGCGTCCGCTGCTCTCGTTGCTGCTCTTCATCGGCCAGTTCGTGGGCAACTACGGCTTGGCCATCATCATCGTGACCGTCTTGATCAAACTGGTCATGTACCCCATCAACCAAAAACAGAGCACCGCGATGAAGAAGATGCAGGTCATCCAGCCGGAGCTCAAAAAGATCCAGGAGAAATATAAAGACGATCGCGAGACTTTGAACAAAGAGATGATGGAACTGTATCGCCGCCACAAGGTGAACCCTCTTTCGGGGTGCCTACCGATGGTACTGCAGATCCCGGTGTTCATCGGACTCTACAATGCTTTGATGCAGTCAATTGAACTGCGACACGCGCCGTTCATTGGTTGGATCACCGACTTATCCAAACCGGATCGACTCGGAACCCTTACGATTCCTTTCGTCGATCCCCCTGGGATCCCAGTGCTGACGCTGTTGATGGGTGCGAGCATGCTCGTGCAGCAACGAATGATGCCGGCGGCCGGAGATCCCACCCAGCAACGAATGATGATGCTTATGCCCGTTGTATTCACGGTCATGTTCGTCAATTTCCCCGCCGGTCTGGTCATTTACTGGTTCGCCAACAACGTGCTGACGATCGCACAACAGTATTGGACCAACAGGTCGGGGGCCTAGGAGCAACTCATGCCCAATTCCGTAGAAACTCAAGGGCTTACAGTCGAAGAAGCGATTCAAACCGCCCTTAACCAACTCGGTACCTCGCGCGAGCGCGTCGAAATCAAGATCCTTAACCACCCGCGTGGCGGGTTTCTCGGAATCGGCGCGCGACGCGCCAAGGTCCGCGCGACGTTGCGCAAAGACGCCTTCCAGGACGGTGAAGAGTTCGACATGTCACCGAACCCGAGGCCTCAGCGCCGTCGGCGTGGCCGCGGGAGTCGTGGCCGTCCCGATTCTAAGCCGGAAGGTGGTGGCGACGAACGCAGCGTGGACGCCGGCCAGGGCCGTGACGGCACCGGCCACAGCGATCGCACCGACCGCGGCGAACAAGGCAAGCGCGGGCGCGATGAACGCGGCCGCGATGACAGACGCGGCCGTGGAGGCCGAAACCTCGGCCGCGGCGGCCAGGATCGAGTGGTGGGCGACGGTAGTGAACCTCAACGACGCGTAGACCTGGGTAGTTCTGGAGCAGACAGTGCGCGGGCACGTGAACCCCGTAGAGAGGCCCGTCGCGACGCCGCACCTCAGGAAGCGCGTGTTGAGGGTCAGGGTCCGCAAACGACGGAGAGAAACGCCGAGGCGGCGACTCGTGCCGACGGCGAACCGCGACAAGGACGAACCCGTCGCCGCCGTGGCGGTCGCGGCCGTGGACGACGCGCAAACGGTGAGGGTGGTGCCGAAGGACCGGACGGCGAGTTTTCCGACGCGCCCGAGGGTCAGGGTTCGGTGCGGGAGAGAAGCGTCGAACCCGCAGAGAGTCAGGCCGATTTCGGCCTAACCACTAGCGCGACTATCGAAGCCGCGGCCGCGGTAGGAGCGGCGGCTAGGCAGGCCTCAGCGGCGCGACAGGTATCTACCGACGACGAGCGCGCCGCAGCTGCGGCGACCGAAGTCAGCCGTACCGCGCCGGAAGAGAAGTTCGATCTGGAGAAGATCCGCGAGCAGTCCTGGGAGCTGGTCAGTGAGTTGGTCGCGAAGATGGGCTTTGAGGCAACCGTTGAGGTAGCGCGCGAGGGAGATGAACAGGAGCAAATCATCGTCAAGGTCAGCTCGCCGTCCGAAGGTCTTTTGATCGGACGCCGTGGCCAGACACTCGATGCGATGGAGCACGTTCTCAACCGCATGATCTACGCGGGAGAGGCTGCAGGCGACAGCGCCGTAGTGCTCGACATTGGTGGCTACCGTGAGCGCCGACGTCAGTCTTTGTACGACATGGCCACGCGATTGCGTGACCGTTCCTTGATCGAGCAGCGTTCGGTTCAGATCAGCCCGATGGGTCCGCGCGACCGGCGTGTGATCCAAGACGTGCTTGGCAGCGAGCCCACCGTGAAGCTGAGGATCATCGGCACCGGGCTATACCGACGCGTACAGATTACACCGGCCGGGATGGCCGAAACCCCCGTGTCCAGAGAGGATGAGGTGACGCCCGATGACAACGGGGAGGATTGAGGTAGGACACGTAGGACGGCTCTTCGAGGGGCTGTTTGACCCGTGTACCGCAGCGACACGATCGTAGCCTGCGCGACGCCGCCCGGGCGCGGTGCGATCGCCGTCGTTCGGCTCAGCGGTCCGCAGGCAACGGCGATCCTCCAGGCTCTGTTCCGGCCGACCCACGCGCGACGAATTACACCTTGGACACTCATGCACGGTACCGCCGTGGATCCGCAAGACGGTAGCGCCATCGACGAGGTGTTGGCAGTGCGGATGCCCGGGCCGAAGAGCTACACCGGCGAAGACGTTTGCGAGATACAGGCCCACGGATCACCGGTTGTCGTCGAGGCTATTCTCGACGCGGCGCTGCGCGCGGGTGCGCGCGCGGCTGAGCGCGGTGAGTTCACCCGGCGTGCGGTCATCAACGGTCGCATCGATCTCCTCCAGGCCGAAGCTATCGCGGATTTGATCGACGCGCGTGTCCACGCCGGCGCACAGCTCGCGTGGTCACAGTTGCAGGGCGCGCTTTCTGATCAACTCGCTGCCTTACGCCACCTGGTAAAACGCGTTCTCGTCGAGATCGAAGCGAACATCGATTTCAGCGACGACGAGTTGCCCTGCGAGAACCTCCCCGCCCGCATCGAGACTCTCGACACGGCAGCAGCCGGTGTTGCGGTGTTGCTCGAAGGTTTCGTGACGGCGCGACGCTACCGCGAAGGTTTCCGCACCGTGCTGGTCGGTAGGCCGAATGTGGGCAAGTCGAGTTTGGTCAACGCCCTACTCGGACGCGGACGCATGATCGTCTCGGATGAGCCGGGCACCACGCGCGACTCGGTAGAGGAAACCGTTGATCTTGGGGGCACCGCGTTTGTGTTGACCGACACCGCGGGTGTTCGTGCGACCGAGAGCACAGCTGAGCGAGAAGCGGTTGCGCGCACGCGTGAGATTGCAGCCAACGCCGATATTCTGCTTGTCATCCTCGACGGGTCGCAACCGTTGACTGACGAGGACCGTGAGCTTTGTTTGTGCCGACCCGACGCGGCGGACGCGACGCGGCTGTTTGTCGTCAACAAATCGGATCTACCCTCGCGCCTGACTGAGCATGACGAACAGTGCGTAGCCGGACTCTCGGCTGAGGGCGAGGCGGCGGTCCGGCTGTCGGCGAAAAGCGGCGAGGGCTGCGCTGAGTTGGTCGTAGCGATGAAGCAGGCCGCGCGCGCGGCTGTCGACGGACGTGCCCCGGCTGGACTCAGCCGGGCGCGGCACCGCAGCGCGCTCACGCGCGTGGCCGCCGGGCTGGTGCGGGCGCGCCGGACGGCAGCAGCCGACGGCGAACCCGAGCTGTGTGCGCTCGAACTGCGCGATGTCCTAAGGGAGCTTGCGGCCATATCGACGCCGATGGATAACGACGAAATCCTCGAGGCGATTTTCGGAGAGTTTTGTATCGGCAAATGAAGCGCTTAGACCACAGCCCGGACTACCAGGTCATCGTTGTCGGCGCCGGCCATGCAGGTATCGAGGCCGCGCTGGCCGCGGCTCGGTCCGGATGCCGCACGCTGATGCTCACCATCAACGCTGACAGTGTCGGCCAGATGTCGTGCAACCCAGCGATCGGCGGCATCGGCAAGGGTCATCTTGTGCGTGAGGTTGACGCGCTGGGTGGCGAGATGGGCCGCGCGATCGACGCCTGTGGTATCCAGTTCCGGCGCTTGAATACCCGCAAGGGGCCCGCCGTTCAGGCGTCGCGCGCGCAGGCCGACAAGGCCCGGTACCGCACTCGGATGAAGGGGGTGGTCGAGGCAACACCCGGTTTGACACTACGCCAGGTCGAAGCCGTCGGCTTGTTGGAGCTAGGCGGTGTGTGTCATGGCATCGTCAGCGATGATGGCGAGGAGATCACCGCCGACGCAGTCGTGTTGACAACGGGGACCTTCATGGAAGGTCTTATGCATACCGGTGCGCGAAACCGCAGCGGTGGGCGCGCCGGTGATCGAGCCTCGCGCGGCCTGAGCGGAGCGCTCGGCGGCCTTGGTCTCGAACTCGGTCGTTTGAAGACCGGCACTTGCCCGCGCCTCGATGCGCGTACGATCGACTACGAGGTACTCACCGAGCAGCCCGGCGATGCCGAGCCGTCGATGTTCAGTTTCGACGGTGGATGCCCGGTGCTGCCGCAGGTCTCCTGTCATATCACCTACACCAACTCAATGACGCACAGCGTTATTCGCGATAATATCGACGCGTCGCCAATGTACAGCGGCAAGATCGCATCGCGCGGGCCACGCTACTGTCCTTCAATTGAAGACAAGGTGATGAAGTTTCCCGACCGTGACGAGCACCGAATCTTCATTGAGCCCGAAGGTCTGGATACTTGCGAGGTCTATCCCAACGGTCTTTCAACCGCCCTGCCCCTGTCGGTACAGAAAGAATTTGTCGCGACGATTAGGGGGCTTGAGAAGGCCGTCATCGTGCGGCCAGGGTACGCGATCGAATATGACTACGTGGTACCCACACAGCTCAAGGTAACGTTGGAGGCGAAGGCGGTCAGCGGCCTCTTCCTGGCCGGCCAGATCAACGGTACTACCGGCTACGAGGAAGCGGCAGCGCAAGGACTGCTCGCTGGGATCAACGCCGCGTGTCGGGTTCGTGGTAAAGAGCCGATGGTGCTCGGTCGCGACGAAGCCTACATCGGGGTGATGGTCGATGACCTCGTTACCCGCGGGGTGGATGGCGAGCCGTACAGGATGTTTACTTCGCGTGCCGAGTTCCGCTTACTGCTGCGCGAGGACAATGCCGATTTGCGCTTGGCCGACCGCGCTCTAGCGGCAGGTGTTCTGTCACCAGAACGGGCTAGGGCCGTGGTTCTAAAGCGCGAGGAATTCGCCTCGGCAGTGTCGGCGCTGACCAGTGCCCGTATCAACCCAAGTGTGCAGACCAACGAAATCTTGGCTGAACTTGGAGCCCCCGCGCTTGCTTGTCCGGTAAGCGGCCATGAGTTGATGCGACGTCCAGGCGTTGGCTACGCCACGACTGCCCTGCTTGCCGGACTGCCGCGGCTTGCCGCCGATATCGAAGCGCAGCTGACCACCGAGGCTCGCTACGAGGGGTACATCCGCCGGCAGAAGGAAGAGATCGAGCGCATAAAAGGCCTCGAGGAAACCCGCCTACCCGAGCGGCTCGACTACGCGGACATAGAGGGGCTATCCAGCGAAGCGGGCGAAAAGCTAACCAGGATCAGACCACACTCACTTGGGCAAGCCGCGCGGATTAGCGGCATCACGCCTGCTGCAGTCTCCGCCTTGGCCATACATCTAAAGAAGCACCGTTCGGCTTGAGTTCACCGTCTGTGGGTACTCAAGGAAAAACCGAGGACGAGGCGCGCGCTGGTGATGCTGCCGCCATACTGGCCGGTGCCGGCGAGCTCGGAGTTGAGCTGGAGGCATCGACAGCGGACCTGCTCGTAGACCACTTGGATCGGGTTTACACCTGGAATAGCCGTATGCGTCTGACCGCTGTCGATCGCCGTGATGCCGTTCGTTTGCACATTCTAGACAGCCTGTCTTTGATCCCGCTCCTGCCTACTGCGGGTAGATTGGCGGATCTTGGTACCGGAGCCGGGTTTCCCGGCCTGGTCCTTGCGGCGGCCCTCCCAGGGCTGGAAATCACCCTCGTGGAGAGCAAGCGCAAACGTTGCGCGTACCTAACCGAAACCATTGGCGCGCTTGGTCTGGGCAACGTCCGCGTCGTCGAGGGTGACGCTACGCGTCTAAGGCCTGAGCACGCGGCCTACTTCGATGTCGTAACGTCCAGGGCTTTCATCACCCCACCCCGGTTTTTCCAGGTCGCTGCTCGGCTTCTACGCGCCGACGGCGTAGCGGTAGTCATGGCTGGCGGCCGTCCGGGCGATTTGGGGCTCGGTGACTCGGTGGAGATAGTGCGTGAACTGGCTTTGGTTCTTCCGGGTGGTGACGAAGCACGACGCATCCTTGCGCTTCGAGCAAAGCCGACTGGCCCTGAGTGAGGCCGGCCGCTTCCGAGTTCTCGACGTATCTATCCTCTGCCGGGGCGGAACGTTTCACGTGAAGCATTCCGTCCACACTCCGTGGCTGGCATTGGTAAGAAACGTTTCACGTGAAACGCTCCGTCAACAGTTAGAGTACTTGTCGGGCCCAATACGTTTCACGTGAAACGTTTTGGGCTTGCGAACCTATCAACCAGTCGGTTCGGACCGTCTGCAAACGCATTTGGCGCGGGGCGTGTGCGCAGCGCAAGTCGCAATCCAGCACCCTCCGTGTTAACAAGGTAGCCGCTGTCGACGTGTAGCGGAGAGGGTCCGAGATGGGTGTTGTCACAGCCATAGCTAACCAAAAAGGCGGGGTGGGTAAGACGACAACGGCGGTCAACCTGGCTGCCGCACTGGCGTTGCAAGCCAAGCGCACCCTACTAATCGACCTAGATTCACAGGGGAGCGCCTCCAGCGGTGTCGGCGTGACCGCCGACAGTTCGCGGGGACCGACGATCTACGAGGTCTTGGTCAACGGCGTTGCTGCCGCGGAGGGCCTCCGTCACACCGATCTTTCTGAACTCGACATCCTTCCGGCGAACCGAGACCTGGCGGGTGCCGAGGTCGAGTTGGTGAATATCGAGGACCGCGAGATCCAGCTCAAGCGACAGCTCGAGGCCTTGCGGGCAAGCTACCAGTTCATCATTATCGACTGCCCACCGTCGCTCGGGATGCTCACGCTAAACGCGCTGTGTGCGGCCGATTCCGTCCTTGTTCCACTGCAGACCGAATTCTACGCCCTTGAGGGTTTGACCGGTCTGCTTGACACAGTGGAGCGAATTCGCGCGGCGTATAACGAGGATCTGCTACTCGAAGGCATCCTACTGACGATGTTCGATGGCCGGCTGTCTCTGTCGCAACAGGTCGCCCGTGAGGTGAAGACGCATTTTGGCGACAAGGTGTTCCGAACTGTCGTCCCCAGAAACGTACGCATCAGCGAGAGCCCGTCCCACGGGGTTCCGGTGCTTCTCTACGACCCGGCCTCGCGCGGCGCTCAGGCATACAGGGATGTTGCCAACGAGTTGATCGAGCGGGTGGGCAAGAGGTACTCCAGCGGTGGGCGGAATAAGGAGAGAGGAGAGGTCCGTGAAGAGACAACCACTCGGTAGGGGTCTTGAGGCGATACTGGGCTCGGGCAGCAAAACAGCCCGAGACGGCCGGCGCGACGAAGATCGCAACGAAGCTGTTCGCGGAGCCGCGGCCGCTGACCCGTCGGCCGATACGTCAGCGGGGCGAGGGTCGCGACCGCCGTTTTTGCGGACCGACGATTCACTCGGGAGCAGCACCGACCGGACCGGTGAGCCGACCGCAACGCAGAGAGCAGCCGCCACCGCCAATGACGCGCCGCGTCTAGTAGCCGTCGAGCGTATCGTAGCCGGACGTGGCCAGCCGCGTCGCAAGTTCGCCGAGCAGCCACTGGAAGAACTGGCCCAGTCGATCCGCGAGAAAGGCATTATCCAGCCGCTGATCGTTACTGAAGGACCGGGCGGATACGAACTCATCGCCGGTGAACGTCGGCTGCGCGCAGCTACGCGAGCCGGCCTCGAGCGCGTCCCTGTTATCATCAAGCGTGATGTCGCCTACGACGAGCTTCTCGAACTCGCGCTGATCGAAAACATACAGCGCGAGGACCTCACGCCGATGGAAGAGTCGCGCGCCTATCAGAGACTGATCGACGACCACGGATACACACAAGACGAACTAGGTACCAAGATCGGTAAGTCACGCGCGGCGGTTTCGAACACGTTGCGTTTGCTGGGCTTGCCAGACCCAGTGCAGCAGCTCGTCGATGGCGGGCAAATCAGCGAAGGGCATGCCCGTGCACTGTTGAGGTTCGGCTCCAGTGCCGAGCAGATCCGCTATGCGAGGAAGTGTGCGCAGGATGGGTTGTCGGTGCGCGAGATCGAAGAGATTGCCAAACGGGCAAGCGTCGAAGGCGGCGGCCCTGGACGCACAAGGCGGGGCGCCAAGCAGGCGGGGCCAAGGGGTGACCTCGAAGAAGCACTGACGCGAAAGCTGGCGACTAAGGTCAAGGTCAAGCAGAAGGGGGACGGCGGAACCATCGAGATCTCCTACCACTCGACTGAGGAACTGACTCGTTTGGTCGACCGAATGGGCTGTTGAAACGGTGCGTTGAAAGCGCACCGCCGCTTGCGCAATACCCCTTTATTTCTCGTATAGAACCTCGTGCCGCAGAGTGTCGTTTTGACAAGCTGCACTACCAATGTTACCCGACCTGGGTTTACTGAAACTTTGCGCCTGCTCAAGCTCAACGCCGCGCGCCAGTGGGGCCGGGCTGTGTAGACGACTCAAGCCCCCGACGGCGGGGGAACGAACCAACGCTCGGGCCTTGGAACCCGACCCAGAGACGAAGCAAAGACGATTTTCCCCTTATGTTGGCCTTTCCGCCGGATTACACATTCGTCATCCAGCTGGCGAGTTTTTTCGTCATGCTGGCGGTATTGAACCGCCTGCTGTTCCGTCCCTATCTCCAACTTCTTGCCGAACGTGAAAGCCGGACGACCGGGGATGCCGAAGCCGCAGGCGCGGAGACCGCCGAAGCTGAAGAGCTTAAGCTGCGCATCGAGGCGCAGCTTGCAGACGCCCGCAGCGCTGCGTTCAGACAGGTGGAAGTACTGCGCGCGGAAACCAAGGCCGAAGAAGCCCGTCTATTCGAGGCCGCACGCAACGAGTCTGCGGCCAAGCTTGGCGAACTCCGCGCGGGGATCGAGAGAGAGCGTATCGGCGCGCAGTCGACTTTGGCTTCCGACGCCAGACAGATGGTTGCTGAGATGGTCAAGGCTGTACTGGGTCAGGGGGCTGGAGCATGACTCGTCGCGCGGTGGGCTTCCTGGTAGCCGCTCTACCGGTGCTTTTTACCGCTGCGGTAGCCTTCGCGGCCGGTGATGGCGGTGGCCACGATGTCCATGGCGGACATGGCGGCGCCCCGAGCCAAGAGCAGTGGATCCTACTTGCCTGTACGGTGTTCAACTTCTCATTGTTCGTTTTTCTGATGAAGCGTTTCACTGGTCGGCCGCTCAGCGACTTTCTCCAGGGCCGACGGCGCGGGGTCAAAGACGCCATCGAGGCCGCAGCTAAGGCCAAGGCAGAGGCCGACGCTCTCAAGGCTGAATACGAAGCCAAGGCAGCGGCTCTCGAGAATACCCGCGAAGCAATGATCGAAGAAATGCGCGGAATAGCCGAGGCGGACCGCGTGAAAGCGCTGGCCGCTGCGCGCGAGTCTGTGGAGCGGCTCATGCGCGATGCCGAGCGCACCGCACAGAGTGATCTCGAGCGCGCCATGCGCCAGTTACGCACCGAAGCAGTGAGTATCGCTGCCGAGGCCGCCCGAACTGAGATCGTCAAGCGGCTCGGTGCTGGAGACCACCAGCGGCTCCTGAACGAGTTTTTACAAGGGGTGGACCGGCAGCGATGATTTCCGGATCGATTGCGAAACGGTACACCAGGGCGCTCTTTGAGTTGGCCGAATCCAGTGGTGACACCACTGAGATCGGTGCGGCGCTGACAGAGATCGGCCGTGCGGTGGCTGGTATAGCAGGCGACGCACTGACGCCTGGGACTCTCACTCAGTCGGAACGAGAACAGCTGGGTGCCGCGGTTGCCGGTGCCGTAGGTGCACAAAGCACACTTGGCAAGTTCGTTCGCCTGCTCGCCGAGAAGGACCGTCTCGGTATCCTGCCTCAGGTTGCAGAGTGGTTCATTAGAATGCAGGACGAAGCTGCCGGGCGCTCGCGACTCAAGGTTGAGTCGGCCACGCCGCTGGGCGAAAGCGAACTTCGCGAAGTGGCAGACGCTTTCAAGCGCTTGGCGGGCCGCGATGTAGTGCCCGAAGCGAGTGTAAACAGCGACCTTATCGGCGGTATTGTCGTCGAACTCGAAGGCCGTGTTTATGACGGCAGCGTAAAGACCCATCTGGCCCGCTTGGCCGAGAACATGGCCGGCAAGTAAGCGCCGGGGACTGGAGTAAGAAGAAGGATGCAGATCAGAGCCTCCGAGATCAGCGAGATCATTAAAGAGCAGATCCGCAACTTCGACCGTGACGTCGAAGTTCGCGAGACTGGTCGTGTACTTTCGACCGGTGACGGCATCGCCCGCATCTACGGACTCGATCGCGCCGCAGCCGGCGAGCTGCTCGAGTTCGAGGGCGGTGTGTACGGCATGGTCCTTAACCTTGAAGATGACAACGTCGGTGCTGCCGTCTTCGGTGATCCCGAAAAGATCACCGAGGGCTCGGAAGTAAAACGTACCGGGCGGATCGCCGAGGTGCCGGTCGGGGACGCGCTGCTTGGCCGCGTTGTTAACGCGCTCGGACAGCCGATCGATGGGCTCGGTGAGATCAAGACCGATCAGAGCCGACGTATCGAGGTGAAAGCTCCCGGGATCGTTGATCGTCAACCGGTCGAAGAGCCTTTGCAGACCGGCATCAAGGCAATCGATGCGATGATTCCGATCGGCCGCGGCCAACGTGAGTTGATCATTGGAGATCGTCAGACCGGCAAGACTGCGGTCGCGATTGACACCATCATCAATCAGCGGGGCGGCGATGTTCTTTGCATCTACGTCGCCATTGGCCAGAAGCGTTCATCGGTCGCCCAAGTTGTTGACCGGCTGAAGAAGTACGGCGCGATGGATTATACGATTGTCGTCGCCGCGACAGCTTCGGAGGCGGCACCGCTGCAGTTCATCGCACCATACGCCGGCGTCGCGATGGGCGAGTACTTCCGTGACAACGGTCGCCATGCATTGGTCGTCTATGACGATTTGTCCAAACAGGCCGTTGCGTATCGGCAGCTGTCGTTGTTGCTCAGGCGTCCGCCGGGCCGCGAAGCTTATCCGGGCGACGTTTTCTACGTCCACTCCCGCTTGCTCGAACGTGCCGCAAAGATGAGCGACGAGCGCGGCGGTGGATCGCTGACTGCGCTGCCGATCATCGAGACGCAGGCAGGCGACGTGTCGGCTTATATTCCGACCAACGTGATCTCGATTACCGACGGCCAGATCTATCTTGAGACCGACCTGTTCAACTCCGGCGTACGACCGGCGGTGAACGTGGGTCTCTCGGTTTCTCGTGTTGGTGGCGCGGCGCAGATCAAGGCGATGAAGCAGGTCGCGGGAACACTGCGTCTCGACCTCGCACAGTACCGAGAGATGGCAGCGTTCGCGCAGTTCGGCTCCGACCTGGACGCTTCGACCCAACAGATGTTGGCGCGCGGGGCGCGACTGGTCGACGTGCTCAAGCAGGGCCAGTACGTGCCGCAGGACATTTCCGAGCAGATCGTGATCCTGTACGCCGCCACTAAAGGCTTCATCGACTCGCTGCCGGTCAACAAGATCGGCGAGTTCGAAAGCGAGCTGAAGAGCTTCGTGGAGAACAGCCACCCCGAGCTCTACGCCAAGATCTCCGAGGTCCGCGCCCTGACCGACGAGGTGAAGGCGCTGCTCGACAGTGTTCTGACCGAGTTCAAGGGTATTTTTGCAGCCTGATGGGCCATTGATCAAACGTGGCGAACCTTAAAGACATACGAAAGCGGATCGGCTCGGTCCGCAGCACCCAGCAGATCACCAAAGCCATGAAGATGGTTGCGGCTGCCAAGCTGCGCCGTGCCCAGGATGCTGTAGAGGGCGCGCGTCCCTACGCCGAGGGGATTACCACGCTGCTTTTGAGTTTGTCGGGGCGCGTAAGCTATTCCGCGGATCCGCTTCTGTCTGCGGGTTCGGGCGCGCCGGCACACGTGGTTATTTTGACCTCTGATCGTGGGTTGTGCGGCGGCTACAACGCCAACGTTAACCGCAAGGTGAGCGAGTTTTTGGCGAGTGAAGAAGGTACGGGTGCGACACTCACCGCGTGCGGACGGCGTGGCAACGACGTTTTTAGGAAAGTCGTCGGCGAACGTATTCTCAGGACGCATGTCAATTTGAAAGACGGCCTGAACCTTTCGCTCGCGCGTGAAGTCGCTGACGATGTGTCGGCGTGTTTCGCTAGAGGAGAGGCCGGTTCAGTCTATCTCGTCTACAGTCAGTTCCGTTCGGCGATCTCACAGGTCCCCGTGGTAGAGAAACTATTACCACTTGAAGCGCCCGAGGCCGAAGACGGCGAGGCTCTTGATTACGTGTACGAGCCCGATGCAGCGACGTTGCTTACCTCGCTATTGCCGCGCTACGTACGAACCAGGGTTTATCAAGCCATGCTCGAGGCGACGGCCGGAGAGCACGGCGCGCGGATGACGGCGATGGACAGCGCGACGCGAAACGCATCCGAAGTCATCGACCGTCTCACGCTGGAGATGAACCGCGCACGTCAGGCGATGATCACCACCGAGTTGATGGAGATTGTCGGCGGTGCAGAAGCACTTAAAGGATAGGGTTCCCAATGAGCAAAGGTAAGATCACACAGGTCATCGGTCCGGTCGTCGACGTAGAGTTCGAACCCGGCGAGGTGCCGCCGATTTTCTACGCGTGCACCGTGAGCAACCCAGCGATCAGCGCAGAGGCCGAGAATCTCGTCCTCGAAGTCGCGTCGCACCTCGGTGAAAACACCGTGCGAACCATCGCGATGGATTCTTCGGAAGGTCTCGTGCGCGGCATGGAAGTCACCAACACCGGTGCACCTATTCAAGCACCGGTCGGTGAGGGTGTGCTCGGCCGCATTATTAACGTCATCGGTGAGCCGGTTGACGGTAAGGGCCCGCTCAAGACTACCAAGACGATGCCGATTCACCGCGCGGCACCTGAGTTCACTGAGCAGTCCACCAGCGTAGAAGCATTCGAAACCGGCATTAAAGTCGTCGACCTGCTGTGCCCGTACGCCAAGGGCGGGAAGATCGGTCTGTTCGGAGGTGCCGGTGTCGGCAAGACCGTCATCATCATGGAGCTCATCAACAACGTCGCCCAAGAGCACGGCGGCTACTCGGTGTTCGGCGGCGTCGGTGAGCGTACCCGTGAGGGCAACGACCTTTGGCGTGAGATGAAGGAGTCGGGTGTTATCGACAAGGCCGCCCTTGTGTACGGCCAGATGAACGAACCGCCTGGTGCGCGTGCCCGTGTGGCGCTGACTGCGCTGACGTGTTGCGAGTATTTCCGCGATGTAGAAGGCAAGGACGTACTGCTGTTCATCGATAACATTTTCCGTTTTACGCAAGCGAACTCCGAGGTCTCCGCACTGCTCGGACGCATGCCTTCGGCAGTAGGCTACCAGCCGACGCTCGCGACCGACCTCGGCAGCTTGCAAGAGCGTATCACCACGACGACCAAGGGGTCGATCACCTCGGTGCAGGCGATTTACGTCCCCGCAGACGATCTTACCGATCCTGCGCCCGCAACCACATTTGCGCACTTGGATGCGACCACTGTTCTCTCGCGACAGATTGCAGAGCTGGGGATCTACCCGGCGGTCGATCCGCTCGACTCAACTTCGCGTATTCTTGACCCCGACGTTGTCGGGCGGGAACACTACGACGTCGCGCGAAGTGTGCAGGAAGTTTTGCAGAGCTACAAAGACCTGCAAGACATCATCGCAATTTTGGGCATGGACGAGTTGAGTGAAGAAGACAGGCAGACGGTCTCGCGCGCACGTAAGATGCAGCGTTTCCTCTCTCAGCCTTTTCACGTCGCCGAAGGCTTTACCGGAACACCCGGCGTGTTCGTCAAGCGCGAAGACACTGTCCGCGCATTCAAAGAGATTGTCGCGGGAGTTCACGACGATCTTCCCGAGCAGGCTTTTTACATGGTCGGCACAATCGAAGAGGCGCGCGAGAAGGCCGCCAAACTGGCGGCATGATCAGATGGCATTGCGTCTAAAGATCGTCACGCCCGAGCGCGTTGTTGTTGACGCCGAGGCGACCGAGTTAATGGCGCCCGGCGTGGTAGGTGAGTTCGGCGTGTTGCCCGAGCATGTCACCTTCCTCGGCGGGTTGGACGTCGGTGTGTTGCGATACATAGAGGGCGGGGCGTCGAAGAGCGTCGTTGTCTCTGGAGGCTACGCCGAAATCGCCGGCGATCTCGTCACGATACTTGCCGACGATGCGACCCCGGCGGCAGAGATTGACGCTGCATCTGCGCGCACGGCGCTTACGGTCGCAGATCAAGCGGTGCAGACCGGCGCTGATACGCCCGAAGAAGTCGATGCGTTGTTGGCCGAGCTCAAAAAGGCTCATGTCCGCGTGCAGACGGTGTCCTGAGTTCACAGGGTGGCGGCCTGAAGACTGACGGCCACCGCAACCGGCTCGCCGATGAACCGAGTCTGTACCTGCGCCAACACGGCGCCAACCCCGTAGACTGGTATCCATGGGGTGAAGCCGCACTCGAAGCCGCCCGACGGCAAGACAAACCTATTCTCCTCAGCGTCGGCTACTCAGCGTGCCATTGGTGTCACGTAATGGAGCGCGAGTGCTTCGAGAACGAAGGCATCGCGCGACTCATGAACGATCGGTTCGTGTGCATAAAAGTCGATCGTGAAGAACGGCCTGACCTCGACAGCATTTACATGAAGGCCGTACAGGCGATGACCGGCCGCGGCGGTTGGCCGATGACTGTGTTTCTTACCCCTGGGTGTCGACCGTTTTACTCGGGTACTTACTTTCCTCCCGAGGACCGTGGCGGGATGCCCGGCTTCCCACGTGTACTGAACTCGGTCGCCGACGCGTATCGCGACAAGCGCGAAGCAGTCGGCAAGAGCGCTGCACGCGTCGTCGAATTCCTACACAACCAAGCCGCGTCGAGCGCGTACGCACCAGCGATAGGTTGCGAGCAACTCGCGGAGGCTGCACGTAATTTGGTCGGCTCCATGGACGGTAAGCACGGCGGTTTCGGTCAGGCACCGAAGTTTCCCGGCAGCATGGCACTGGCGTTCTTGCTGGCGATGGAGACCGACGCGCCCGATCCCGGTCGTGAGCAACTCCTGCGCACGGCGCTCGACCGTATGGCGGCAGGCGGGATCTACGATCATCTCGGTGGCGGGTTTCACCGTTACTCGGTCGACCGTTTCTGGCTTGTCCCACACTTCGAGAAGATGCTCTACGACCAGGCGCTTCTGGCTCCCTTGTTTGGACAGGCTTGGCAGGCCTTTGGCGAGCCCCATTACCGGAGCACCGCGCTCGGTGTGCTTGAGTTTGTGGCGCGCGAATTGACCTCGCCTGAAGGTGGCTTCTACGCGACGCAAGACGCCGATAGTGAAGGGGTTGAAGGCAAGTTCTTCGTCTGGTCGCCCGCTGAGATTCGCGAGGTTGTCGGTGAGGCCGATGCCGACCTGGTGTGCCGGTACTTTGACGTTAGCGAAGTTGGCAACTTTGAAGGCGAGAACATCCTTCACCCGGTTCTTACTCCACAAACCGCCGCTTCGATGTTCGGGCGCACCACGGAACAAGTAACCGTCGCTATCGAACGCGCACGCGGACTTCTGTTTGAGCGGCGCGCGGGCCGCGTCGCGCCGGGGCGCGACGAGAAGATCGTCAGCGATTGGAACGGCTTGATGATCGCCGCAATGGCCAAGACCGGCCGCTTGCTCGAGCGTCCGGATCTCGTCGCGGTAGCCGCACGTGCCGCCGATTTTGTTCGTGAACGGATGCACGTGAACGGTGTACTTCACCATTTCTATGCTGACGGCGAGCTGCGTGTCCACGGGTTTCTCGACGATCACGCGTTCTTCGCGCTCGGCTGCCTCGAGCTCTATTACGCCTTGGGGCGGCGTGAAGACTACCTGTCGGCTGTGTTTGCGGCCGACCGATTGATCGCCGAGTTCGAGGACCGCGAAGCCGGAGGGTTTCGTTTCGCATCCTCGGATGGAGAGCGGTTGGTTGCCCCGACGCGTGATATGAATGACGGGGCACTCCCGTCCGGTAACTCGGTTGCCGCCGACGTAATGTTGAGTCTTCATCATTTGACCGGAAACGACGAGTACAGACGCGCAGGCGAGGGTGTCCTCGAAGCATTCGGAGGCCAAACGATCTCAAACCCCTACGGCGGTGGGTACTTGCTTTCGGTTCTGCGGCGGAATCTGCAAGGTTTGGTAACAATCGTAGTAACCGGCGACGATGACCGCGCGCGGGAACTGGAACGCGTAGCAGTCGAGTTGCACTGTCCGCAAGCTGCGGTTATCGCGGTGCGTGAAGATGAAACGGCGGAGTGGCTACCCGCGGTCTTGCAAGGGAAAACTGCTGGGCCGTCCTGTGCGTACGTTTGCCGGGGTAATGCCTGCGGCCCGCCGGTTACGAGCGCGGAAGCGTTGACCGACGTAGTCGCGACATTCACAGGTTGAACCGAGTCTAGCGTCCCGCGTATGCGTGGGAGAAGGGGATGGTGGAGAACTAGAAGTGGAGGGTACGAGCAAGCAACCGGGCGCCAGACAGCTGACGTGGTTACTCGCCTGGGCCGTTGTCTTTTGCGACATCGGAACCTCGGTCTATTATGTTCCCGGCATTCTCTATAACTTTGTCGGCGACCTTGCGCCGCTGTTTGTCGCCGCAGTCGCCGGCGGATTCGTGCTACTCGCACTCAAGTACGTAGAAATCTGCGAGCGTACGCCCGGTGGCGGCGGTGTCGTCGCGATCGCAAGCATGGCTTTCAACGAGCGTATCGGTGCGCTCGGCGGGATGCTGATCTCGGTCGACTTCTTTCTTACCTGCGCGATATCGTCGGTATCGGGCTTCTATTACCTCTCCAGCGTCTTCCCGAGTCTCGAGGATTCGATCCCTCTTTATGCGAGCCTCGGGCTCATCTTCCTCGCTATCGTCAACATCGTCGGTGTGCGTGAGAGTGCGCGGCTCTCTCTGGTCATGGCTGTTGCGTCGCTGGTCACCAACCTGGTGGTTGTCGCGACGCTAGTGTTGCAACTCAGCTGGGAGCAGTGGAAACACCTGTTCAGTTTCATCGGCGAAGCCGGTGCGCTTTCGCGACGCGAAGCCTTGGCCGGTTTCGGAGCGGCGTGGTTAGCGTTCTCCGGGTTGGAAAGCATGTCCCAGCTATCGCCATCGATGAAGGGTCCGATCAAGCGTACAGCGAAGTTCGCGATGGTCGGAGTTATCATCACGGTGCTTCTGACCTCGCCGACGCTGACGATCCTCTCGATCGGCTTGTTGCCCGACGCGGTGAAGGCCGAGCGCAGTGAGCGCTTCATTTCGGAGCTCGCGTTGATCGCAGGCGGCGGCATCCTAGAAGTAGCGGTGGTGCTGACGGCGGCGTCACTGCTGCTGTTCGCTGCCAATACCGCGATCATCGGTGCCTACCACGTCTTCCTCGCTTTGGCCGAGCGCAAGTACTTTCCGCGTCGTCTGTTGTTCCGCAACCAGCAGTTCGGCACCCCACACAACGCCGTGTTATTGGCGACAATCGTGCCGCTCGGTGTTATCGCCGCAACCGACGGGAAGATGGAGGTGCTTGGCGACATGTACGCCTTCGGGCTGCTTGGCGCTTTCGTGCTGGAGTCGGGTGGACTGGATACGTTGCGCTGGCGCGAGGGGCAGCGCGGCGTGAACTTTTGGCTCGGTCTGGTTGTGACCGGGTTCGTGGTCGTTGCCTGGCTGGTTAACTTGGTAGAGAAACCGGTCGCGACCACGTTTGGAGTCAGTCTTACCGTGATCGGCATGCTCTACGGGCTCGCTCTGCGCGAGGGCTGGATCAAAGAGGCTCTCCATTTAGTGCCTTCGGTGTCACGCCGTGATCTGCGCAAGGCACTTGCGGGTGAGGCGCACGCGAGCGAGGTTGTACACGAGATCGTCAGCCTGGCGATGGCCCAGGAGATTCAACCGCTTTACAACAGCTCTACACTCGTCGCGGTCGCCGGCCGCAACCCACACGTGATCGCCGAAGCCATCCGCCGCGTGAAGGGTATGGGCGAGAAGGCTCTCTACTGTATCTACGTGGAGGAATGGCCGGGGTTGTTCTATGGCAAAGAAGAACTGCTGCCGAGTGAGGTCGGCATCGATGCGCTAGGCATGGCTGCCAAGCAGGCCGCTGCCGCGGGAATTGAGCTGATCCCAATCTGGACTACGTCTTACAGTCTCGTCGAAGGCATCAGCCGCGCCGCCCACGTACTTGGCGTCAACGGAATCGTGATCGGACTGTCGCGCAGAACCGCGCTGTACCGCCTGTTCCGTGGGCAGGCGGTGCGAAAGCTTTCCAACGTTTTGCCCGAAGATTGCCGGCTGATCATCTGCGACTAGAACGGCACCGCGCGAGCAGGGGTCTGGCTTGCTAGCGGCTGCTTTGCCACCGACAGCAGGCGCCGTTATCCTGACGCAGTGATGGTGCGGTGGTTAACGGCTTGGATCTTGGGTGCGGCGCTCTGTCTTTCGCCACACTCGGCGGCAGCGCAGTACGACGAGCCGGGAGAGGTGATCGCAGGGGATATTCCTCCCCGCGAGGTCATCTCCCACTTCTTCGTATCTGCCGACGACAAAGGGTCCGCCGACGTGCAGACCGTTATCGGCAATAGCCAGTCCTATACGATCAAGCCGGGCGATACGTTTCTAGAGATCTCGCGGCGTTTTGATGTCGGATACAACGAGTTGGTTTCGGCCCACCCAGAAACCGATCCTTGGGTCCCGACGGTTGGCACCAACATTGTAATCCCGACCGAGTGGGTGCTGCCGCGTGGTGAGTACGACGGACTGGTACTCAACATCCCTGAGATGCGGATGTATTACTACGTGCCTTCACCGCGTAGTCAGGGAAAGTCTTCGACCGTGATTTCCTACCCGGTTGGTCTCGGACGTCAGGAATGGCGTACGCCGCAGGGTCTGTTCCGCATCCGTGGAAAGACTAAGAACCCGACCTGGGTGATTCCAGAATCGATCCGCGCAGAGCGCTACCGCGAAACCGGCGACACCGAGTCGATGATCAAGGGCGGCGATCCAGAGAACCCGTTGGGACGACACCGCCTCGAACTGACATTGCCTGGTTATGCGATACACGGCACCAACAAGAATTGGGGGATCGGCATGCAGGTCTCACACGGGTGCGTGCGGATGTTCCCGGAAGACATTGCAGCGTTTTTCCCGATCGCGACCGTCGGTAGCGCTGGGCGTTTTGTCTATCAGCCGGTCAAGGTAGGCCTACGCCGAGGCCGCGTTATGGTAGAGGTGCACGAGGACATCTACGGAGTCTCGCCGTGGCTTTGGATGGAGACCCAAGAAATTGTCCGCGAGATGGGGCTCACCCGTTACGTCGATGTGGAACTTCTCGAGGCAGCTGTGGAGGCACACAGCGGAGTGCCGACTGATGTCAGCCACGTGGAATGGCCTGTTGAACCTCTGGACGAAGGAGTATTTCCGCTGGAGTTCGACGAACGCGGCGATCTGATCGAGCGCAAGGGTAGCGGTTCGGAAGAAGCGTTGACGTTGCGCGACCAGAGCCCCTCGCCGTCGTCGTTACCAGTTGGCGCTGATGCCCAGGCCAAGGTAGCGCGTATTGATCTTCGACCGCAGCCTGAACTTCGGTAGCTTCTCGTTGTGGAACACCGCTTGAGCACCGATAACCAACTTGTCGGCTGCTGCGTTGATGCCGCTCAGCGCTCTGTCGGACCGGCTTTCAGCTTTCTCCGTTAGTTCTGCAACCGTTGTTGCGCTCTTTGACAGCAGCGAATGGCGACCGTAGACGTCGGTCAGTATCCGCGCGATCTCATTCGGATCGCTAACCCGCTTCGGTTGATGTCGGCGGACCTCGTTGCGTTCGTAGTCGAAATGACCGCCGTTGGGATCGGTATCGGTTAACGACGCGCCAAAGCGTAAATCCGGGTCAGCGGCCGAGAGGTCGAGTTCGCACTTCACCGGGATTGCGTGTGGGGCGCCACGGAGGCCGAGATGCAGAGTGCACGGGCGCGGGGAACGGCCGGGCAACGGCGGCTCTGCTAGTACCGGAGCTGGGCCCAGACCTATGTGAAGCGCCGCTGATGCGATAGCCGCAAGAACCAGGGCGCGGGCCGGCAGGCGCTCGACGCGACTATGTTGGATACCCTTGATCACGTAGTGGGATACGTGACCACGCGGGACGGCAGCCGTCAAGACGAAAAAACGACCGCTCCCGCTAGGAGGGCCGTTTTAAACTGTAAGTCATTGAACTTACGCGAGAAAACTTGCTATTTGCGGTCTGCTATGAGGCCTGCTGAAGAGGCGGCTCACCCACCGACGCTGCCGCCGGGGTCGTGTGCAAGACTGGCCGGTCAAGAACCGAAACAATCTTGGCGACCGTGTGGCGGATAGGTCCTTTCTGCTGCCGCCATTTTGACAGGCCGCGTCGTATGTACTCGTGGTTGAGACCAAGCACGTCGCAGATGTTCTCATAAGAGAAGGGCCACTCACGCTCTCCCGAGCTGATCCATTCGTTGGCGTCCTCAAACAGGAGCCGACCACGGGGGTCACGCGCAAGTGCATATTTTTGATAGCACTCCACCGCGTCTTGGAGGACCGCGAGCATAAGTTTGCGCTCGCGTACAACCGTGCTTTCTCGCGAGAAAGCTGCGAAAAACTGGGCCGGCAACAGTGTGTCGGGCTCGAAAAGGTTCACAAACCGATCTGCCATGGTGTTTTTACCCTCCCGTGGGTCATCAGCGATCTCAGCCAGACCCGGTCGTCCTCACCGCGGTTGCCGTAATGCGCAGCGTCATAACTACACAATTCCGACAGCTTTGGAAAGATCATACGTGATGAAATAAATAGCGCCTAGACATTAGTCGTGCTACTGGTCATCTGTCGGGAAACTTCAAACTTAGGCAAGCGGGCCGGAAGTCCTCTTCCCGCAGCGGAATCAGGTTATCCGGGCGGGACCCGCACGCCGTCGCGCAAGCAGGCCCGGGCAGAAGCTGTCCTCTCGTCCTCTCGGGCGTGTTAAACCATCCCGCTTGGGATTGTGTCAAACGTTCTGAGCACAAGCGGCCTGTACGGGGGGGCGCCACCGGCGGGTGGTTGCCGCCGCAGGGGTCCCGGTGATTGTCCGGGTTACACCGCGGCGTACTCGCTCCATCTCGGACTGCACCGATTGGACCTCGTTAAGAAGAGCCCTGAATAGCCGCTCTCCACTGGTCTGGCGCATGCACTCGAGTAGCGTGGCCATGCGCTCGCCAAGCCCTTTACAAAATTCCGGCATGGCGTCAGACATTCTGCCAAGCGTCCGGTCATTGCGCTGGACCCACCCGCCCCAATTGCCGAGTTGTTTCTCAAGGCTTTCGACCCGATCGATTCTGTCGAGTTCGGCTTGTGCCCGTTTGGATCGGAGTGTACCGCGCACCGGGCGGTTGTCGGTCGTGCCGGCAGGCAGTGGAACAGTCCGTAGACGTCCGGCTGCGTCTCGACGAAGAATACCGACCACAGTACCGACCACGCCTGAACGCACCGTGGCCATCGGGAAAAGAGATGGTTGGCGCGCCACGCGCGGCTGGTGCGGAGTGGCCAAGGAGAAGGCGGAGTCGTAGCGTCGCACGGTGACATCGTCACCATCGCGGACGACCAAAAGATTTGTCGGCCTTACTCGTGCTCCGGGCTCGACAATCATTGAATCGCCCTGCAAAATGCCGATGTCTTTGAAAGCCGAGCTGCGGGCTTTAAGTGCGTAAAGGCGTCGGCGCCGCCAAGCTCCGCTTGGCAGGCCGAGCGCCTTTTCAACCTCTTCGGTGGACAGCCGGCCGGGGGCTCGCTGAAGCAGGTTAAGTGACGGGGTGGTGGCCTCGTGAACCTTTCGCATGGTCGTCAAGATAGACGAACAAAAAGCGAAAGTCAACAGGAAACTTCACTTCGTGTCGGAAAGCGTGTACGCGCACTCAGAGATCATACGGTCGACGTTCGCTGACCACTCACCATTCCACATCCGAATGAGGCGATCGGCAGGTGAAACCCGTTCGGCGACATCGGCGGCCAGCGGTCCCAGGTACTCGGACTCATCGGGCTTGCCATTAGCTCCGGCGCCCTGACGTACCAGTCCGGTTCGGGCGATCTTGAGGAGTTCAGCGGCGTAGTCCGCCAGGTCGTGTCGGCCTACGCGGGTCTGTAGTCCGTCGCGGGCAGCGGCGTCGTTCAATCCCATCCGCGTGTCCAAGTCCCAGTCTTTGACGACGTCCCAGGCGGCGAGCAGGCAATCGTTGTCGTAGAGTAATCCCTTGGCCAACGCCGGCGTGCTGAGCATGTGCGAGACCGGTTGGCTATCGGCCGAGCGCAGCTCGATGTAGGTCTTGAGCCGCACCTCGGGGAACAACGTTGTCAGGTGCATCCCCCAGTCGTCTAATGTCGCCCGCGCGTCTCCGTCACCACGTAGCATGAACTGCCGGAAGGTTTTGCCGCCGACCGAGCGTAGTTTGCCGGCGCGCTTGATGAAGTACATCGGGACATCCAGTGCGTACTGCGTGTAAGCGTTGAACAGCCCCTCGGTGTCGAACGCGAAGGGCAGTGTGCCGCAGCGGTCGTTGTCGGTGTCGGTCCAGACGTGAGCGCGAAAACTTTTGTAACCGCTCGGCTTTCCGTCGACGACTGGCGAGTTCGCCGATACTGCGACGAATACCGGCGCGAGTGCCATCGCGACACGGAACTTGAGTGCGGCATCGGCCTCATCGGCGTAGTCAAAGTTGGCCTGCACCGTCGTGGTTTGCTGCATCATGCGGTGGCCGAGCGTGCCGGTTCGCTGCATGATCTCGCGCATGAACTGGTAGCGGTGCTTCGGCATCCACGGGCAGGCCTCAATCGGGGTTTTCGGTACAATGCCCAGCCCCAAGAACCGTATGCCCAGCTCGTCGCCCACAGTAACCATCTCGGTGACGTGGCGGGTGAGTTCGTCGTGTGCGCAATGAAGCGAACCGCACAGTTCCCCCGAGAGCTCCAACTGCCCGCCGGGCTCCAGCGTGATCGACGCGCGCCCGTCATGTAGCGCGATGATGTTGTCGCCTTCGTAGACGGGCTCCCACGGGTAGCGCTCGGCAACGGCGGTCAAAAAGTCACGGGTCCCGCCCTTCTGCTCGTAGGTGATCGACTCGCCGGTTTTGGCTGAGACCGCCGGTTTTTCGTACTCGACACCAACCTTCCAGTCGGCGCGCGGCTTGGCTCCCTCGTGGAACCCGGCCTCGAGTTCATCGACCTTGCGAACCTCGGTGTCGCCGTCTGTTGGTGAGTTGTCGCTCGTCATCAAGCCGAAGACATGGAGCCCCGATCACGCGCCGTTCCGCAACCCGTGCAAAATCTGTCGGCTTCGCGAAAGCGAAAGCCACACGCGTGGCAGTACCGCGCCAACGTGACAGCCGCCCCCGCCGACTCCGGCGTTCCGCTCTGCGTTCCGGCCGCAGTTCCCGGGTTGCCGGGCGCCGTAGCGGTGCCGACAGTTCCGGCGCGCGCGTCGATTTGCTTCATCGCGCTGAGCGCGCGCTCTTCGTATTGACTGCGCAGCAAGGCGTAGTCGGGCTCGGACAGCTTGCCGGTAGCGTGGTCGAACTCGGCCTCGCGGATGGCGAGCAGTGCGACCGACTTCTCGCGCTCCGGGGTATCGTCGCCGCGCGGTGCTTCGGGCTGTGCACCGGGGTCGGTGCCGCGTAGTAGCGGGCTGGAGACGCTCGCCGCGACGACTGCGACTAGCAGGATTCCGAAAAGCGTTGCCATTCTATACCTCGCCGAGTTCGCGCTTGATGCGTTGGCGGTCGCTCGCGCTGATCACCTCGCCGTCGCCGGTCGACGATGCCGATGCGCCGCCTCCTTCTGAGTCGCCTCCGTTGCCGCTCTTGCCGCGTGATAGAAAGCCGAAGCGCCATAAGATCAGAACGCCGGCGATAAGGATCGCGATGTAGGGGCCCGTCCACGCTAATAGATTGAATCCGGTAGTGGTCGGTGAAGACAATATCTTCTCGCCGTAGCGCTCCAGGAAGCCCTCGATGATGACCTCGCCTGCGACACCTTCACCCAAACGTCTGGTGATCTCTTCGCGCATCGGGTTGCGGAACCCGCACTGAAGGTGGTTGCAGGAAGCAAGGGTCAGACCGCAGCCGCATTGACAGGTAAGCCGTTCTTCGACTTCGCTTTGCGACATCTGTGCGTACACAGGCGTCGCGACGCCCACGGGTGAGAATACAAGGATAGCCACGAGACTGAGCGCGGCGGCGTTAGCGAGCTTCACGCGGTTTTCTTACCTGCATGAACGGCTTCACGGCTCCGTTCGCGTGCGACCACGGTACGCGTCGGCATCACGGCGACGCCGGTCCCGAGCACCAGCACGATCCCTCCGAGCCACAGCCA